>CAMBRC010000026.1 GCA_945869965.1 Asaia bogorensis | reverse complement strand
CAGCTTGGCCTGAACTCGCCTTTCGGGTCCAATGCGCCGGTCAGGCTGGTCTATTCGAATGAATTGCGGCCGGTGGCCGTCTCAGCAGCGGAGTAACACGCAAGTGGCCTTCTCGCCCTCCATCCTGCCGCTTGATCCCGCGGTGTTTGCCGACAGCGCCATCTCGGACGAGACGCGCGCCTTCAACGAGATGCTGATCAAGCTGATGACGCCGCTGCCCGAGTGGTGGGACGTGGGCGCCGAGACCATGCGAGAGGCGCGGCGGCAGGGGCGCGGGCCGTTCCCGGCGGCGCTCAAGTCGCCGCGCGCGCAGGTGTGGAAGATCCCTGGTCCCAGCGGGGAGATTCCGTTGCGGGTGATCGCGCCGGAGAAGCCGACCGGGGTGTATCTGCACATCCATGGCGGCGGCTGGGTGCTGGGCGAGAGCGACCAGCAGGACCCGATGCTGGAGCGTATCGTGACCAGCACCGGCATGGCATGTGTGAGCGTGGAGTATCGGTTGGCGCCGGAGCATCCCTATCCCGCGGGGCCCGATGATTGTGAGGCGGCGGCGGTCTGGCTGGTGAAGAACTGCCAGGCGAAATTCGGTACCGACAAGCTGACCATCGGTGGCGAGTCGGCCGGCGGGCATCTCTCGGCGGTGACGCTGCTGCGGATGCGTGACAAGCATGGCTATGCCGGGTTCCGCGGCGCCAATTTGGTGTTCGGCGCCTTCGACCTCGCCATGACGCCGAGCCAGCGCAGCTTCGGCAACGAGCGGCTGGTGCTGCGCACGCTGGATATCGAGAGGTTCTGCGACGCCTTCCTGCCCGGCGTGAACGACCGCCGGGTGCCGGACATCTCGCCGCTCTATGCCGATGTCGCCGGCCTGTGCCCGGCACTGTTCAGCATCGGCACCAAGGACGCGCTGATCGACGATTCGCTGTTCATGTGGACCCTGTGGTCGAAGGCCGGCAACGCGGCGGAACTGGCGGTCTATCCTGGCGGTGCGCATGGCTTCACCAGTTTCCCGACCACGCTGTCGCGCGCGGCCAATGCCACGATCGATGCGTTCCTGGCGCGGGCCATCGCCTGATGGCGCTGCATCCCGACATGGCGGTGATCACGGAGGCGCAGAAACACGCCTATACCGGGACCACCATCGCCGAACAGCGGGCGGCGTGGGGGCGGTATACCGCGTCCATCGGCGCGCCGCCGCCGGCGGGGATGCACGTGCAGGACATGATCCTGCCGGTACCCGGTCATCGCGTCCCGGTGCGCGTCTACCGCGCTGCCGAGCCCAGCGGTGCCTGCATCATCTACATGCACGGCGGCGGCTTCATGAAGGGCGACCTCGACAGTTCCGACCCCGTCGCCTGGGGCTTCTGTGACCAGACCGGCGCCACCGTGGTCAGCATCGACTACCGCCTGACGCCCGAGCATCCGCATCCCGCGGCGTTTGACGATTGCCTCGGCGTGTTGCGTCACATCGCTGGCCGTGCCGAGGATTTCGCCGCCGATCCCGCTCGTATCGGCGTCGCGGGTGACAGTGCCGGCGGACACCTCGCCGCCGCCTTGTGCCTGGCGGCGCGCGACGGTCTCGCGCCCGCCATCGCCGCCCAGGCGGTGATCTACATCGTGACCGGCACCGACATGACGATGCCGTCCTACGTCGAGAACGCCACCGGCTACGGCCTGACCACCGCCGCCTGCCGGGAGTACTACCGGATGCTGCTGCCGACCGGGGACCGCTCGCCCTATGCCCGCCCGGCGCTGGCTGCCAGCTATCGCGGCCTGCCCCCGACCCTGGTGCATTCGGCCGAGTTCGACCCAGTGCGCGACGACGGCCGGCTCTACGCCTCCCGCCTGGCACTCGACGGCGTCGACGTCACCTACCGCGAAGCCCGCGGCATGATCCATGGCTTCATGCGCGCCCGCTTCAAGGGCGCCGGCGCTCGCGCCGAATACGCCGCGATCACCGACTTCCTGCGCACCCGCCTCTGACAAGGAAAAGACTGGGCAGAGCCCAGCCTTACCCCGCCAAAATCAGATCACTTCCCTTCTCGGCAATCATGTTCGTCGCCGCATAGGTGTTGCCCGACACCATCGTCGGCATCACCGAGGCATCCGCCACCCGCAGCCCTTCCAGCCCGATCACCTTCATGCTGGCGGGGTCCACCACCGCCATCGGATCGGTGCCAAGCTTGCACGAGCCGATCGGGTGATAGGTGGTCGAGCCGCTGGTCCGCGCATGGCGCATCCAGTCTTCGTCGGTCACCACATCCTTGCCGGGGAAATTCTCGTGGTCGACGAAATCGGCCAGCGGCCGCGTCTGCAACAGCCGGCGCAGATACTTCAACGCCGCCAGCAGCGCATCGCGGTCCATCTGGTCGGCCAGGTAGTTCGGCTGGATCTCCGGCTTGACCATCGGGTCGGCCGACACCGCGCGCAGATGTCCCTTGCTCTCCGGCCGCAGTTGCGAACACCCCAGCGTCATCCCCGGCAACGGATCGAGGTCCGAGGTGCCGTACTGCCCGGCGGCATAGCTCGCCGGCGCGAAATACAGCTGCATGTCCGGCGTCTCCAGCCCCTCGCGGGTCTTGAGATACCCGCCGGCATGGCTCGGGCTGGCGGTCAGCAGCCCCTTGCGCGAGATCGCATAGCGCAACACCTCGCCCACCAGCCGCAACCCGCGCGCCCGCTCGTTCAGCGACCCGGTGCCCTTCACCCGCGCCGATACCCGCGCCGCGTAATGATCGCGGAAATTCCGCCCAACCCCCGGCAGCGCATGCACCACCGACACCCCGATTTCGCCCAGCCATTCCGGATCGCCCACCCCGGAAATCTGCAACAACTGCGGCGTGTTGATACTGCCGCCCGACAGCACCACGTCCCGCCCGGCGCGCAGGATCTGCTCCGGCCCACCCTTGACCGAATAGGCGATCCCCACCGCCCTTGTGCCCTCGAAGACGATCCGGCGAACCATCGCATACTGGATCAAATGCACGTTGGCGCGCTTCAACGCCGGCCGTAGATAGGCATCGGCCGGCGACCACCGCCGCCCGTCCTTCATCATCTGCTGATAGAGAAACGTGCCTTCCTGGTCACCGGAATTGTAGTCCGGCGTGCGCCGCAGCCCGAGCGTCTCGTTGGCGGCGATATAGGCGTCGGACAGCGGATGCGGATCGCGCTGGTCCTGGATGTTCAGCGGCCCGTCATGGCCGCGCACGGCGGGATCGCCGCCGCCATTGCCACGCGTCTCCGCCCGCTTGAAATACGGCAGCACATCGTCCCACGCCCAGCCGCGGCACCCCAACTGCCCCCACATGTCATAGTCCGCCGCCTGGCCACGCACATACAGATGCCCGTTGATCGACCCGGACCCGCCCAGCACCTTGCCGCGCGGATAGGCGATCTTCCGCCCGTCGATATGCGGCCCCGGCGCGGTCTCGTAGCCCCAGTTCAGCTTCGGGTTGTAGACCGTCTTGTTGAACCCGGCCGGGATCTTGATGAAGATGTTGCGATCCGGCCCGCCGGCCTCCAGCACCGCCACGCGATGCTTGCCCGAGGCACTCAGCCGATTGGCCAGCACACAACCGGCCGCCCCCGCGCCCACCACGATGTAGTCGAATCCGTCCATGCCCGCGTCCTCCGTTACGGCTATTTTGGCCGCACACGCGAACGCAGTCAAAACACCGTGCAACCTTGGTGCAAGCTTGCACCGTCTTTCGCGCCGGCTTAACATATGGTTGTCTTTTGAGGCATCCAATGCCCGCAACGGTTGTGCAAAGCCAGTCCTTTACCGACCCGGCCGGGTACGGCGCCCGGCTGCTGGCGTTTGATCAGTTCGACCCGGCCCTGGGAACCCTGGCCGGCATCCGCCTGGAAATCAGCGCCGAGGTCACCGGCAATCTCTGGGTCGAGAGCCTGGAAGGCCGCGCCATCTCCCTCACCTACGCCCCCCAGGCCACCGTCAGCGTCTTCGCCCCCACGGGCACCAAACTCGACGAGCTGTCGGTCACCGGCGAGGACACCATCACCCTGGCCGCCTTTGACGGCACCATCGATTTCGCCGGCCGCTCGGGCACCCTCCTGACCGTCACCGCCAGTGTCGACGGCATCGCCGGCACCGACCCCGGCGGCACCATCGACACCGCCGCCTTCATCGGCACCGGCAGCGTCGCCCTACCGGTCAGCGATTTTGCTACCAACCGCATCGCCGGCCCCGCCAACATGCGCGTTCGCGCCGAAGCCGCGGTCGGCGGCACCGTCCGGCTGTCCTATGACACCACCCCCGCGCCGGCCACCGAAGACACCGACGGCGGCGGCGGCATCATCATCCCGCCCACCCCCACGCCCGGCCCGCACCCCATCACCGTCACCACCCCGCCGCAGGCCTTCCGCTTCGCCCCCCGCCCCACTGGATGGCAGGCGGCGCTGGCCATCACCCGCTTCGATCCCCGGCTCGGCACCCTGTCCGCCGTGCACATCCGCCTGCTCAGCACCGTGCAGGCCTCGGCCGGCATCGAGAACCACGGTACCGCCGCCGGCACCGCCACCATCACCCAGCACGCCGCCACCGTGCTGGCGCTCAACGGCATCGAACTGGCCAGCAGCGCCGCGGACATCGACCGGCAGTTGACCTACGGCCCGGCCGACGGGATCGAGGATTTCGCCGGCAGCGGCGGCGCGAGCGATGCCGACGGTGCCATGACCACGTCGCGCGCGCTGACCCTCGGCAGCGCCGCCGACCTCGCCACCTTCACCGGCGACGGCAGCCTGGACCTGGTGCTCGACTCCCAGGGGATCGGCGAAATCGCAGGTCCCGCCAGCTTCCTGGCCGAAATCGCAGCCCTCTCTGGCGCCCTGGTCGAACTCGCCTACACCTACATCGTCGACCCCGCCGCCGCCGCCGTACTGGTCCAGGACGGCCCGACCGCCATGCGCATCGCCGCCGAGGCCTATCCCGGCATCGTCCCCGATCTCCAGCACCAGTTCATCAGCATCACCCCGGACAACCTGGTGATCTCCGCCACCACCGATAACTGGTTCATCCGCACCGGCGACGGCACCGACGCCATCGCCGCGCGCGGCGGCACCAACGTGCTCGACGGCGGTGGCGGGTCCAACTTCCTCACCGGCGGCTTCGGCCACGACACCTTCTTCGTCGATCTGCGCGATCCCGCGCTCGATGTCTGGAGCACCGTGGTCAACTTCCAGGCCGGCGACGAGGTCACGCTCTGGGGCATCACCCCCGACAATCTCCAGTTCACCTGGACCGATGGCGAGGGTGCGGCCAACGCCACCGGCCTCACCCTGCACGCCACCGCCGCCGCCCGGCCCACCGGCTCCCTGACCCTCTCTGGCTACACCACCGCCGACTTGACCAACGGCCGCCTGCTCGCCAGTTTTGGCACCATCGAGGGCAACGACTACCTGTTCATCCGCGCGACCTGATCGCGCGATTCGTTGCAGCCGCGTCGGCATGTGGCTACAACGGCGCAGCATTTGAATTGACCCAACCATGCCCGATCTGAGCATCGAGACCAGGCGCATCGCGGTGGAAAACGCCGCCGGTGCCGCGACTCTGCTGCTGCCGCGCTTCGATCCCACCCAAGGCACCCTGCTCGGCGTCCGCATCCGCGTCGACGGCGTGGTGACCGCCAGCCTGTCGCTGGAAAACATGGAATCGCGGGCAACCCCGCTGGCGGCGACACTGCAGGCCGGATTGATGCTGCACCTGTCCTCCGGCACCTTCCTCGCCTCCGCTGGTGGCAATGGCACTATGCCGCTGGCCACAAGCAGCCTCGCCGCCTTCGACGGCACGGCCGACTTCGACGGCGCCTCCGGCGTGCAACTCACCGGCCTGACCACCGACTTCACCAACACCGGATCCAACTTCGACGCCGAGACCCTGGCCGCCCTGGTCGGCACCGGCGAGGCCGAACTGACGCTGACCGGCAATCTGTGGCTGAGTGCCTCCGGCGGCGCCAACGCGCGCCTGTTGTCCGACGGCGACCTCGCAGCCGCCATCACCGTCGAATACGGCTACGTCCCGGCCGACACACCGGTGGGGCACCCCGGCGGCTGGGGATTTGCTGGTAGTGTTATGATGTACAATCTCAACTATTCCTGGACGACCTACGTCCCGCCACCCCCGGTCCAGATCACCACCGCCGCGCAGCGCTTCATCTTCGCCGACCGCACCACCGGCTGGCACGACAGCTTCGATGTCGCCCAGTTCGACCCCGCCCGCGGCACCCTGCAAAGCGTCGAGATCCGCCTGATCGGCAACATCGCCGGCGGCGCCGCCATCGAGAACCACGCCGCCGCCGCCACTGTCAGCGTCCACCAGACGGCCGGCCTCGCCCTGACCTGGTCCGACGGCGCCCCAACTCCGCTCACCGCCAAGGCCGAGCTGAACTGGAATGCCGCCCTCGGCGCGGCCGACGGCACCGACGACTTCGCCGGCCCCGCCGGCTGGACCAGCCCCGGCCAGGCCGCCACCGGCCAATCCGCCCTGACGCTGAAGGACAACACCGACCTCGCCCGCTTCCTCGGCACCGGCACGCTGGCCCTCGGCCTCGACTCAACCGGCTCCGGCTCCCTCGCCGCCACCACCGCCGACCTGCTGGCCCAGCTCCAGGCCCGCGGCGGCGCACAGGTCGAGGTGCGCTACACCTACCTGCCGAATGACCCCGACACCGTCTTCGTCGCTGCCGGAGAAGTGGCAACGCTCAGAGGCAATTCTGAACGCGATTCCGCCATCAGCGCGCGAAACCTGATCGTCTACGTCGCCGCCGACGACAGTTTGGAACTCGATCCCGCCACCAGCACGCGAAACCTGACCGTCACCGTCGCCGCAGGCGGCACCTTGCGGGTGACCGGCAATGTCGTCGCCCACGACATCACCATCACCGTGGCCCCCGGCGGACAGCTCGAGATCGCGGGAACCCTCTCGGCGGTGACCGTCACCATCGATGCCCAGGGTCTCGGCGGCGACCCGTTCACCGGCGGTGGCGAGCTCGACTGGCACGACCTCGGCTGGCTCGATGCAACCCGCGCCACGCCGACCGGCAACAACTGCCTCGTGGTCGACACGCGCACCAACCAGACCCTCGACGTGCTGCCGATCGCCTATACCGGCCCAGCTTCCGGCCCGGACCACGAGCTGGTCCGCATCAGCGACGAGAACCTGAACGTCGCCCTCGCCACTGACAACTGGTTCATCCGCACCGGCGACGGCACCGACGCCATCGCGGCACACGGCGGCACCAATGTGCTCGACGCCGGCGGCGGTTCGAACTTCATGACCGGCGCCGCCGGCCAGGACACTTTCTTCCTCGATGCCCGCACCGCGACCGACGACATCTGGAGCACCATCGTCGCCTTCGGCGCCGGCGACGCGGTCACCATCTGGGGCCTGGCCGAGGCCGGCACCACCCTGAGCTGGATCGACGGCCAAGGTGCTGCCACCGCCACCGGCCTCACCCTGCACACCAGCGTCGCCAACCGCCCGGCCATGTCGGTCACCCTGGCCGGATACACCAGCGCCGACCTGTCCAACGGCCGCCTGGCCACTATCTTTGGCCAAGATCCCAACAGCGGCAGCGACTACCTCTACATCGCGGCGGTCTGACCCGCCTCAAACAGGCCGGTCGCCCGCCAGCGTGATCCGGTGCATTGAGCGCAACTGCCCGTGATAATCGTTCACCGGGTTGTGCAGTGTGCACCGATTGTCCCACAGCGCCACCGCCCCCGCGCTCCACCGGAACCGGCAAGTGAACTCCGGGCGAATTTGGTGCTCGAACAGAAACCCCAGCAGCCCGGCACTCTCCTCGGGCGTCATGTCAACAAACCGCAGCGCATGCGCCACGTTGACATACAGCGCCTTCCGCCCGGTCTCCGGATGCGTCCGCACCACCGGATGCGCCGCCTCGTACAACGTCTTTGCATCATCGCGCTTGCCGTCGCGCACCCGGTCCTCGCGCGTCCGCGACACATCCGCCTTGGCCGACGACGAAATGCACACCAGCCCGTCCAACAGCCGCTTCATGCCCACCGACAGCGCGTCGTACGCCAGGTACATATTGGCAAACAGCGTGTCCCCGCCATGGCTCGGCACCTCGCGCGCCACCAGCATCGTCGCCGCCGGCGGCACTTCGAGATAGCTGGTGTCGGTGTGCCAGATGCCGCCGAAATTGACCCGCTCATGCGGCAGCTTCAGCACCGGGATGATCTCCGAAAACCCGTCAATGCCATTGATGAACGGATACTCGATCGGCGTGCCGAACCGCCGCGCCAGCGCCAGGAAATCAGCCGGCGGCAAATCCTGGTCGCGGAAGAACACCACGTTGTGGTCGAGCCATACCTGGCGAATGGCGGCAATCTCGGCATCGCTGGCGTGGGCCAGGTCGATACCGCCAATCTCGGCTCCGATGTTGCCGGAGAGCTTCTTGATCGTGAGCGCGTTGGACATCTTCTGCTCCCAAGGGAAGACTTCTTTTTGTGAACAAAAAGAAGCAAAAAAACTTTATCGGTTCGCTTTTCGCCCCGCCGCCCGTCGCAGATCAATGAAAGAAGTTTTTTTGCTTCTTTTTGTTCACAAAAAGAAGACCTTTCCTCACTTCAAAGCCTGCACCAGATCCCCATAAAGATCCTCGACATCCTCGATCCCCGTCGAAAGCCGCAACAGATCCGTCGGACACGGCGACCCCGCCCCCTCGATCGAAGCGCGATGCTCAATCAAACTCTCAACCCCGCCCAGCGACGTCGCCCGCTTCCAAAGCTTCACCTGCGCCGCCGCCTTGATCGCCGCATCCTCGCCCCCGCGCAGCCGGATCGACAGCATCCCCCCGAACCCGCCCTGCATCTGCCGCTTCGCCAAATCATGCCCGGGATGCGTCGGTAACCCGGGATACAGCACATGCGAAATCGCCGCATGGTTGGACAACCGGGTCGCCAGTTCCATCGCCGAGCCGCACGCCGCGCGCACCCGTAACTCCAACGTGCGCATACCCCGGATCAGCAGATACGCCTCGAACGGCCCGAGGATTTGCCCCAGCGTCGCCCGCACCCGCTTGATCCGCGCCCAGAAATCGTCAACCCGGTTGGTCGCCAGGGCGCCTGCGATCACATCGGAATGCCCGTTCAGGTATTTCGTCGCCGAGTGCATGACGATATCGGCGCCAAAATCCAGCGGCCGCGTCAGGATCGGCGAGGCCCCGGTCGAATCCACCGCCACCCGGGCGCCTGCCGCATGCGCGATCTCCGACACCGCGCGGATATCGGTAATGCTCCACAGCGGGTTGGACGGCGTCTCCAGCCACACCAGCTTGGTCCGCCCGGGAATCACCGCCGCCCGTACCGCGTCGAGGTCGGAGGTATCGACGATATCGACTTCGAGCTTCCACACCGCGGCATCGTTCAACAGCCAATAGCGCAACGCCCAGTACATCACCGAGGACGCCACGATATGGTCCCCCGGTTGCAACGCCATGAACACCGCCGTCGCCGCCGACATGCCGGACCCCAGCACCATGGCCGCCTCGGCATTCTCGAGCATCGCGATCACCGCCTCGGCCTCGCGGATCGTGGCGTTGTCCGGCCGGCCATAGATGTTGCCGCTGCGGTACTGGTTGTCGGGGTCGCGGATGAATGTCGTGGCAATATGAATCGGCGGCACCACCGCGCGAGTGGCCTCGTCGACATGGCCCAGGGCCTGGGCAACCAAGGTGCGACGGGACCAGTTGGGCGTATCGGTCATGTGGGCAGCAGCTTTCCGGGGAAGTGACAGGCCACCAGCTGGCCCTGCACCCCCTGGATTAGCGGGGGTTCTTGGGCGGTGCAAATCGCCTCGGCGATCGGACAGCGGGTACGGAACCGGCAGCCGCTCGGCAGGTTGGCTGCACTCGGCGCCTCCCCCTTCATCGGCACATGCCGCCGCGCCCGCTCAACCCGCGGGTCCGGCACCGGCGCCGCCGAAATCAGCGTCCGCGTGTACGGATGCAACGGCCGGGTGAACAGGTCAACGCTGCGCGCCACCTCCATCACCTTCCCCAGATAGAGCACCACGATCCGGTCACAGACATGCCGAACCACGGCCAGGTCATGCGCGATAAACAGGTACGTCAGCCCCAGCCGCTCCTGCAGATCGACCATCAGGTTGATGATCTGCGCCTGGATGTTCACATCCAACGCCGAGATCGGCTCATCCGCCACCACCAAATCCGGCCCCACCGCCAACGCCCGCGCAATCGAAATCCGCTGCCGCTGCCCGCCGGAAAACTCATGCGGAAACCGCTGCGCCGAAGCCGCCGGCAACCCGACGAGATCGAGTAATTCGCCCACCCGCACCCGCGCCGCCGCGGCATCCGCCACAATCCCGTGCAGCAACAACGGCCCCGCCAGAATCTCCGAGACCTGCATGCGCGGGTTGAGCGATGCATAGGGGTCCTGAAAGATCATCTGCATCCGCCGCCGCAACGGCCGGATCTCCCCCTGCGTCGCATGGGTGATATCGGTCCCTGCGAAAACGATCTTCCCCCCCGTTGGCTCATGCAACCGCGTGACCAGCCGCGCCAACGTCGACTTCCCGCACCCGCTTTCGCCGACCAACCCAACCGTCTCGCCCCGATTGACCGAAAGACTGACCCCATCCACCGCCCGCAACACCCGCGCCTTGTCGAAATACCCCTCCTTCGGCAACACGAAATGCTTGCTGACATCGCCAACTTCCAGCAACGGCACCGCAGGCTCCAACGCCACCGGCGCCGCCACGTCGGCCCCCACTGCTTCCATGGGCCGCCGCGCGGGCGTTTGCAGGCTGCCACCCTCCTGCGTCACCCAGCACCGCGCCGCTCTCGTCGCATCGATCGGCATAAGCGCAGGGTGCTCGCCACATTTCTCAACCGCGAACGGACACCGCGCCCGAAACCGGCACCCCTGCGGCCACGCCCGTGGATCGGGCGGCTGCCCTTCGATCGTCGTCAACCGCCGATCCGTCGCCTCGGCATCAATCCGCGGCGCCGCATGCAACAACGCCCAAGTATAGGGATGCCGCGGGTCCGACAACAAATCCTCCGGCGCCCCCTCCTCCACCACCTCCCCGGCATACATCACCAACACCCGCGAACAGACATTGGCGATCACCCCGAGATCATGGCTGATCAAGATCACCGCCGTGCCGAGGTCGCGATTCAACTCCCGCAGCAGCTCCAAAATCTGCGCCTGGATCGTCACATCCAGCGCGGTGGTCGGCTCGTCGGCAATCAGCAAGCTGGGCTCGTTGGAAAACCCCATCGCCAGCATCACCCGCTGCCGCATGCCCCCGGAAAACTGGTGCGGGAACGAATCCACCGCGCTCTCCGCCCGCCCCACCCCCATCCGCCGCAACAGATCAATCGCCCGCGCCCGTGCCGCCGCCGGCGTAAACCGCCCATGCGCCGTCATCGCCTCCACCAGCTGCTTGGCAATCCGCAGCACCGGGTTCAGCGACGTCATCGGGTCCTGGAACACCATGGCGATCTCGCGCCCGCGCACCGCCCGGATCGCCGCATCGTCCAACGCCGCCAGATCGCGCCCGCGAAATTCGATGCTGCCGCCGACGATCCGCGCCGGTTCGTCCAGCAGCCGCATGATCGACTTGGCGCACACGCTCTTGCCCGAACCGGACTCGCCGACAATGCCCAGCGTCTCGCCGGCATGCAGGTCGAAGCTGACCCCATCCACCGCCCGCACGGGTCCGGCATCGGTCAGGAACCAGGTGCGCAGATCCCGCACCCGCAACAACAACTCACCGCATTCTTGCATGCGGGTCCAGCCAGTCGCGGATGCCGTCGCCGACAAAGTTGAAGCCCATCACCACGGTCAGGATCGCCAGCCCCGGGAAGGTCGCCACCCACCATTGCTGCACCAGCTCGCGCCCCTCCGCCACCATCGCCCCCCACTCGGCCGTCGGCGGCACCACGCCCAGTCCGAGGAACGACAGCCCGGCAAACACCAGGATGGCGTTGCCCAGGTCGAGGGTGACCAGCACGATCAACGGCCCCACGGCATTGGGCATGATCTGGCGCAACAGGATATGCGCCGGTCCGTACCCCACCGACTGCGCCGCTTCAACATATTCCAGCGAGCGTTGCGTGATCACCAGGCTGCGGGCGAGCCGGGCAAATTTAGGCCACCAGACAATGAGCATGGCGATCACCGTGTTCACCGTGCCAATGCCCAACGCGGCGGCGATCGCCATCGCCAGGATGATCGGCGGGAAACAGAAGACCAGGTCGGTGACCCGCATCAGCGCCTCTTCCGCCCAGCCGCGGGCATAGGCGGCCAGGGCGCCAAGCAAGGTGCCGAACAGCCCGCCCACCAGCACCACCACCAGGCCCACGGTCAGCGACACCCGTGCGCCAAAGATGATCCGCGACAGCACGTCGCGGCCGAGCGCATCGGTGCCGAGCCAATGCAGCGCCGAGGGCGGCTTCAGCCGGTTGGCGACATCGACAAAATTGGGGTCGAACGGCGACACCCAGGGTGCGAACAATGCTGCCAGCAGCCAGCCGACGATGATCACCCCGCCTGCCGCAGCCAAGCCGTAGCGTTTCATCCAGCGCCGCGCGGGCGAGATCATGCGCGGCGTGGCGATCACCGCCGGGGAGGTGAGGCTCACTTCTTCACCACCCGGGGATCGAGCAGCGCATAGGACAGGTCAACCAGGAAGTTCACCAGCACGAAGATGGTGGCGACAATCGCGGTGATAGCCATGATCGCCGGGAAATCCACCGTCACCGCGCTGCGGAACGTGTAGCGCCCGAGACCGGGCCAGGAGAACACCGTCTCGGTCATCACCGCGCCGGCCAGCAGATTGGCATAGGCCAGGCCGCCCAGGGTCACCACCGGCAGCATCGCGTTCGGCAACGCGTGGCCGGTGATCACCACGCGGGCCAGCAATCCCTTGGCACGGGCCACGCGGACATAGTCCTGGTTCAGCGCCTCGAGCATCGCGGCCCGCGTGGTGCGGGTGATCAGCCCCAGGGTCGAGGCGGCGAGCACAATGCTGGGCAGCACCAGATGGGCCAGCGCGTCGCGGAAGGTTTCCCAATCGCCGACCCATGCCGTGTCGATCAGCAGCAGCCCGGTGATCCGGTCCGGCGGAAACGCCACCGGGTCCAGCCGGCCAGGGCCTGGGGCCCAGGCGAGCTGGCCGTAAAAGATCGCCAGCATGATGAAGGCTAGCCAGAAGGTGGGCGCCGATACCCCGACCAGCGAGATGGCGCGGGCGAGATGGTCGATCCAGCTATCGCGCCTCACCGCGGCGATGACGCCGAGCGGCAGTCCGACGATCAGGGCGAGCAGGAAGGCGATCGTGGCGAGTTCCAGCGTGGCCGGCGCATAGTCGATGATATCGGCCAGCACCGGCCGGCGCGATGCGATCGAAATGCCGAGATCGCCGTGTGCCAAGCGTTGCAGGAACAGCCAGTATTGTTCCCACAGCGGCAGGTCCAGGCCCCATTTGGCGCGGAACTCCTTGACCATCGCGGGGTCCGACGCCTGCATGTCCCCCAGCGCGGCCATGGCGGGATCGCCGGGGACTGTGTTGGCGATCAGGAACACCACCAGGGTGGCCAGGATCACCATCACGAAGGCGGTGGCTAGGCGCGAGACGACGTAGCGGATCACGACGGCGGCTTCAACACGCGAGCATCAGGTGGGCTTTGCATCCGCCAGTTCGGCCATCCATCCGGCTGCGGTGAGTTTCAGCCCGGCCACGCTCTTGCGCACCGCGACCTGGTAGATCGGCTGGATCAGCAGGACGTGATGGGCGGCGTCGACCATCCCTTCTTGGTATTTGCGATACAGGGCGGCGGCCTTCACCAGGTCGCGCTCGGCACCGGCGTCGGCCACCAGCTTGCGCATGTCGTCGGGCACGGTCCAACGCACCCGCCCGGCGACGCGGTTGATGGTGGCCGACGACCAGAGCCAGTTTTCCGGGGCCGGTGGGTTCCAGAACGTCAGCACCGCCTCGGCCTTGCCGCCGAGGAACATGGTTCGCATGTTTACCTGGTCCATCGGTGCCAGCTCGGCGATGATGCCGACGCGGGCGAGGTCGGCCTGGATCTTCTGGGCCAGGTTCTGGTACGTGACGCCGGCGATCGCGGCGTTGCCGTAAGCGAGCTGGAACTTGAAGCCGTTCGGCAGGCCGGCCTTTGCCAGCAGCTCGCGGGCCTTGGGCAGGTTCTCGTTGAAGCCGATCTCCTTGGTCAGCGCGTCGGTCGAGCCGTTCACGCCGACCGGCAGGAAGCTGACCGGGCGGGTGGCCGCACCCCCGGCGAGGTTCTTGATGATGCCGTCGAAGTCGATGGCATGGCCGATCGCCTGGCGGGCGAACTTGTTCTGCAGCGCCGGGTTGGCGACAGATTCCGCGATCGCCATGTAGACGAAGTCCAGGCTGGTGGCCCCCATGATGGCGATGTTGGGGTCGTTCTTCAGGACGGCGATCTGCTCGGGGATCAGGTTGAAGGCGACATCGACGTCACCGCGCTGGATGGCAAGCAACTGTGCGGCGCTCTCGCTCATGTGGCGGATCAGGACGCGCTCATAGCCGGGGGCGCCGCGGTAGTAGTTGGTGTTGCGGACCATCTGGATCTGCTGGTTGCGCTGCCAGCCGGTGATGCGATAGGGGCCGGCGCCGGCGGAGTTGTTGTTCAGCCACTCGGTGGCCTTGTCCTTCTCCTTGGCGTCCGGCGCGTCGGTGCCGCCATTGGCGACCACGAGCGCCTTTTCCTGGATGCCGAAGGCCGGGGCGGCGATGATCGTCAGGATCGGCAGGGTGGCATCGGTCAGCACGAAATCCACCGTGCGGGCATCCACCACCTTCACCTCGCCGAGATGGGCGATGTACTGCTGGGTCTGCTCCTTGAGGTTCAGCACCCGGGTGAAGCTGAAGCGGACATCCTCGGCGGTGACCGGATTGCCGGAGGCGAACTTGACGCCCTCGCGCAGGGTCATGCGAATGGTCTTGCCATCGGGCTGGTAGGCCCATTGCGTGGCCAGCGCGGGCTTGAGGTTGATGGAGTCGCCGGGATCGAAGGTTAGCAGGCCCTCGTAAGCGGCATGGGCGGGCAAGGGGTTGGAATACTGGAAGATCCGGGGCGGATCGAGCGAAAGGGCGTCGCTGATGTCCAGGCCGATCACCAGGGTGGAGCGCCGGGCGGCGGTCTGCGCGTCTGCCGGACGGGCGCCGGCGAGGATGGTACCGAGAAGGCCCGCTGCGCTGGCCACGAAAGGCCGGCGGCCGAAGCCGTTATTGTCCTGGTCCGCCATGTTATCCCTCCGCTTGAGCCCCGTTGGTGCAACTATCGCCGAGCAAGTCAGCCTTGGCCAGCGCTTTCACCGGGTGGCCCAGGGGGCCGCGCTCCGGTGAGATCGACAGGAAGCCAAGTGGCAGGCGAAGTCTTCTTTTTGTGAACAAAAAGAAGCAAAAAAACTTCATCCATTGCATAGAGACTTCCAAGCCCCCCGACGGCTTGCCCCCCCATGCCACCCTCCACTACCTTCCGCCCTTCCTGCCGCCGGAGCGACTCCCCTGAGCCTTCTCGATGACTACGGAATTGTCTGCGTCGGCGACATCCACCGCCAATGGTCCCACGTCGAACGCGGCCTGGCCGCACTGGACCGCAAGCCGCGCCACGTCATCCTCCTGGGCGACATGGAATGCACGCGGCCGCTGGACGCCCATGCTGCCCCCATCCTCGCCCACGGCGCCGGCCTGCACTGGATCTTCGGCAACCACGACGCCGATGGCGGCTCGGAAATGTGGGCCAACCTGACCAACCCCGCGCGAAACCCCGTCACCGCCGCCGGCGCCCTGCACAACCGCGTCGTCGAAATTGCCGGCCTGCGCATCGCCGGCCTCGGCGGCACCTTCCACACCCGCGTCTGGAATCCCCCCGCCCCGCCCCGCCTGCACAGCCGCGACCAGCTCGGGCCCGACATGGCCAAGATCGGCCCCGGCTGGAGCCCCGACGCCACCGCCGCCCTCGCCCACGCCCTGTCCACCATGGCAATCTGGCCCGAAGACGTCGAAGCCCTGGCCAGCCAGCACGCCGACGTCCTGATCACCCACGAAGCCCCCTCGAGCCATCGCAGCGGCGCCGCAATCCTCGATGACCTGGCCCGCAGCATGGGTGCCCGCCTCATCGTCCACGGCCACCACCACATCGGCTACCGCGCCACCGCCGCCGACGGCCTGCAAGTCCAAGGCGTCGCCGCCGCCTGGGGCGTCGCCCTCTCGGGCCATACCCACTGGCAAGGCGACAAACCCCGCCTCCTCCCGCGAACCACCGGCTGGACATACCGCTGACGCCGGCACAGGCGCGCGAT
Source organism: Asaia bogorensis (assembly GCA_945869965.1). Taxonomy (GTDB): domain Bacteria; phylum Pseudomonadota; class Alphaproteobacteria; order Acetobacterales; family Acetobacteraceae; genus CAMDGX01. Next base: position 30,330 of record CAMBRC010000026.1, on the reverse strand, counting down.
CAACGCACCGCGCGGCCGGACTCGGATCGCCGCGTCGTTCCCCTCGTACAACGCCCACCGGCCAGCTCGAGTCGGCCTTCGCAAAAGATGGCTTCCGTGCCGTTCTGCCGTCCGCCATGCTCCCCCGATGACCGCGCACCCGCTCTTCGACCCCGCCGCCTTCCGTACCCAGGACGGCATCAGCCATGTCTGCGCCGGCGGTGAGCCGCTCTGGTTGCGCGCGCATGACGACGCGCTGCGCCAGTACGGCATCGACAAAGGCATCGGCATGCCCGGTCGCACCCGCATGGAAGCCCAGGTCGAACGCGTCCGCGAATTGCTCGCCCCCAGCTGGGGCTGCATCCCGGGCGACCTCGGCTTCGTCTCCTCGGTGGCCGATGGCGTGGCCATGGTGGCCGACAGCCTCGACTGGCAAGCGGGCGACGAGATCGTGGTGGATGCCCACGAATACCCCTCCGTCGTCATGCCTTTCGGCCTGCGCCGCAATCCGAAACTCACCCTGCGCGTCGCCACCGGCATGGCGCCGGGCCGGCTGGAAGCCCTGGTCACCCCGCGCACCAGGGTCATCGGCGTCAGCGCGGTCTCGTACCTGACCGGGGAAAAATACGACCTGGCCAGCCTGCGCCGAACCGCCGATGCCGTCGGCGCGCTGGTGGTGGTGGATTTCACCCAGGTGGCGGGCAACCAGACGATCCCCGCCAGCTTGAGCGATTTTGGCTTCTCCGCCTGCTACAAATGGCTGCTCGGCATGACCGGCGTCGCCGTCGCCTATTGGAACCGCGCCCGCCAGCCCGACTGGGCGCCACCGACCGGCGGCTGGCACTCGCTGGCCCCGATCCCCCGCCCCGACTACGTCGCCGGCACCGCCCTGCGCCCCGACGCCCTGCGCTTCACCCGCGGCAACCCCGCCCACGGCCCGGTCTACGTGCTGGCCACCGCACTCGACTACCTCGCCAGCCACGACGCCCAGGCCACCACTGCCCACATCGCCGCGCTGTCCGCCGACCTGCTGGACCGCCTGGCCGAAGCCGGTATCCCAACCACCACCCCGCGCGACCCCGCCCGCCACGCTGCCAATGTCTGCATCGACAGCCCGCACGCTCAGGCCTGGACCGACTCGCTATACCGCCAGGGCATCTGGGCCTGGAACGGCCACGGCCGGCTGCGCTTCAGCTTCCATGGCTACAACAGCACAAACGATGTCGAGCGCATCGCCACCGCCATGCGCCAGCTCTGGCAAGGTTGAGCCGCAGTCGAACGCCGACAACCGACAAACTGTCACAATTCCGACGCCAAACTGTACTGTGATGGTTCGGTGACGCACCGCTGCGACGCCCGGAATCGCGCTAGCTTGCCGGACTGGCCTTCCGCCACACCTTGTCCAGGGCCGCCAGGATCGACCGGCCAGCAAAGGCCCCGCTAGCAGAGGCAGCGCCAAGCGTGAGCATCACCCAAACCACCATCACCCAAACCAGCATCGCCGGCCGCGACGATCCGCCGATTTCCTATTTCGATCCCGCAATGTCGGCCACGCGCCGCGCCCTGGTCCGTGCCATCGAGCGCGCCACCGGCCAGCGCAAGCTGAAAAAGGTCTACACCAGCTTCCGTGCCGAAGGTGGCACCCCGGACTCCTTCTGGGCCGAGATGCTGCGCCGTTCCGCGATCCAGCCCGATTTCGACCGCACCGCGCTGGCCCGCATCCCGCGCGAGGGTCCGCTGATGGTGGTCGCCAACCACCCGTACGGCCTGATCGACGGCTTCGCGCTGTGCTGGCTGATCCACCAGGTGCGCCCCGACTTCAAGCTGCTGATCAACGCCGTGCTGTCCCAGGCGCCGGAGACCGCGGCGCATCTGTTGCCGCTCGACTTCGCCGGCACGCGCGAAGCCCAGCTCACCAATATCCGCTCCCGCGCCGCCGCCCGCGCCCAGCTCGAACAGGGCGGCTGCCTCGTCGTCTTCCCGGCCGGCGCCATCTCCACTGCGCCCGACCGCTGGGGCCGCCGCCCCGCGATGGACGGTCCGTGGCAGCCGATCACCGGTCAGCTGGTCCAGCGCAGCCGCTGCCCGGTGCTGCCGGTCTGGTTCGCCGGCCAGAACAGCCGGCTGTTCCAGGTCGTCAGCCATTACAGCGCCACCCTGCGTCTCGCCTTGATCGCCGGCGAAATCCGCCGTCGCTTCGGCACCCGCCTGCCGATGCGCGTCGGCGAACTGATCCCCCACGCCGACCTGGCCGGCATCACCGACCGCACGGCGCTCGCCAGCGAACTATGCCGCCGCACCTACGCACTGGGCGGCATCGACACCACCATCCCCGGCACCATCGTCGAATGGCCGGTGGCGATCCAGGACAAGCCGCGCCGCGACCGCTGACGACGCCCCGCCAACCGCCCCATTGGCCTGCCTCCCCCCCTGCGCTAAGAGGGTCGCCTGACTGGAGGCACGTCCCCTTGAACGCACCCGCTGCGCGCTTCGGCGCCAATTCCCTGCGCAACGGCCCCGACGCCCGCGGCCGCTTCGGCGAGTTCGGCGGCCGGTTTGTGGCCGAAACGCTGATGCCGCTGATCCTGGAGGTAGAGGCCGCCTACAACGCCGCCAAGGCCGACCCGGAATTCCAACCCGAGCTGGACCGATACCTGAAGGACTACGTCGGCCGGCCGAGCCCGCTTTGGTTCGCCGAGCGCCTGACCAAGAAGCTCGGCGGCGCCCGCGTCTATATGAAGCGCGACGAGCTGAACCACACCGGCGCGCACAAGATCAACTCGTGCATGGGCCAGATCCTGCTGGCCAAGCGCATGGGCAAGACCCGCATCATCGCCGAAACCGGCGCCGGCCAGCACGGCGTGGCCACCGCCACCGTCTGCGCCCTGTTCGGTCTGCCCTGCACCGTCTACATGGGCGCCGTCGACGTCGCCCGCCAGGCGCCCAACGTGTTCCGCATGAAACTGCTCGGCGCGGAAGTCATCCCGGTCACCTCCGGCGCCTCCACGCTGAAGGACGCGATGAACGAGGCCCTGCGCGACTGGGTCGCCAATGTCCGGGACACCTTCTACATCATCGGCACTGTGGCGGGACCGCACCCCTATCCCATGATGGTCCGCGACTTCCAAAGCGTGATCGGCGAGGAAGCGAAGGCCCAGTTGCAGGAACAGGCCGGCCGCCTGCCCGACATATGCATCGCCGCGATCGGCGGCGGGTCGAACGCCATGGGCTTGTTCCACCCGTTCCTCGACGACCCCTCCGTCCGCCTGATCGGCGTCGAGGCCGCCGGCCACGGCCTGGACACTTTCCAGCACGCCGCCTCCCTGTCGCGCGGCCGCCCGGGCGTGCTGCACGGCAACCGCACCTATCTGCTGCAAGACGAAGACGGCCAAATCCAGGAGGCCCATTCAATCTCCGCCGGCCTCGACTATCCCGGCATCGGCCCCGAGCATTCCTGGCTGCACGAGATCAAGCGGGTCGAATACGCCGCCGCCACCGACCAGGAAGCGCTCGACGCCTTCCAGCTCTGCACGCGCACCGAGGGCATCATCCCCGCCCTCGAACCCGCCCACGCGCTGGCCCACGTGGCGAAAATTGCCCCCATGATGGACCCAGACAAGATCATCGTGATGAACCTGTGCGGCCGCGGCGACAAAGACATCTTCACCGTTGCCGAAGCCCTGGGGGTGAAACTATGAGCAAGAACGCCGCAGGGGCGACGACGAGCCGCATCGCCACGCGCTTCGCCAAGCTGAAAGCCGAAGGCCGCGGCGCCCTGATCCCGTTCGTCGAAGCCTGGGACCCCGACCAGGCGACCTCGCAGGCCATCCTCAACGGCATGCCCGCCGCCGGCGCCGACCTGATCGAGATCGGCTGCCCGTTCACCGACCCGATGGCCGACGGCCCCACCATCCAACTCGCCGGCCGCCGGGCGCTCGATGCCGGCGCGAACATGAAACACACGCTGCAAATGGTGCGCGATTTCCGCACCACCGACGCCGATACCCCGATCATCCTGATGGGCTACCTCAACCCGATCCTCTCCTACGGCGTCGAAAAATTCTGCACCGACGGCGCGAAAGCCGGCATCGACGGCCTGATCATCGTCGACCTGCCCAGCGAAGAAGCCGACCTCGTCCTGCCGCACGCCACCGCCAATGGACTGGACATCATCCGCCTGATCGCGCCCACCACCGATGACGCCCGCCTGCCGCTGGTGCTGAACGGCTCCTCCGGCTTCGTCTATTACGTCTCGATCACCGGCATCACCGGCACCCGCACCGCCAGCGCCGACGAACTCGCCGACGCCATCCCGCGCATCCGCCGCGCGACCTCCCTGCCGATCGCCGTCGGCTTCGGCGTCCGCACCCCCGCCCAGGCCGCCGGCGCGGTCAAACACGCCGACGGCGCGGTCGTCGCCTCCGCCCTGATCGACATCGTCAAGGCCGACCTCGACGCCAATGGCGGCAAGCCGAAACCCGACACGGTCGCCCGCGTGCTGGCCCAGGTGAAAGCCTTGGCCGACGGCGTCCGCGGAGCCCGCATCCCCGCCTGACAGGAGCTGTTTCGATGAACTGGCTCACCGAATACGTTCGCCCGAAAATCCGCACCCTGCTCGGCCGCCAGGAGGTGCCACAAAACCTCTGGGTCCAGTGCGCCAGCTGCCAGGCCATGGTGTTCCACGCCGAATTCGAAAAGAACCTGCGCGTCTGCACCCAATGCGGCCACCACGCCCGCGCTCCGGCGCTCCTGCGCCTCGCCTGGACCTTCGATGACGGCAAGTCCACCCGCATCGAATTGCCCCGCGTCCCCGTCGATCCCCTGCGCTTTCGTGCCTCCAAGCGCTATTCTGACCAACTGCGCGAGGCCCGCGAAAAAACCGGGCTGGATGACGCCATCGTCGTCGCCCACGGCATGATCGGCGGCCACAAGGCGGTCGTCGCCGCCATGGCCTTCGAGTTCATCGGCGGCTCGATGGCCGCCGCCGTCGGCGAGGGCATCGTGGCCGCCGCCAAGCTCGCCGTGCTGCAGGATGCGCCTTTGATCGTCTTCACCGCCTCGGGCGGCGCGCGCATGATGGAAGGCGGCATCAGCCTGATGCAGATGCCGCGCACAGTGATCGCGACGCGCATCGTCAAGGAAGCCGGCCTGCCCTTCATCACCGTGCTGACCGACCCCACCACCGGCGGCGTCACCGCCAGCTTCACCATGCTCGGCGACATCCAGATCGCCGAACCAGGGGCGGAGATCGGCTTCGCCGGCGCCCGCGTGATCGAACAGACCGTCCGCGAAAAACTGCCCAAAGGTTTCCAGCGCAGCGAATACCTGCTCGCCCACGGCATCCTCGACATGGTCGTGAAGCGGGCGGAGATGAACGAGACCCTGGGCCGGCTGATCTCCTTGCTGCGGGTCAAGGAACTCGCGCCTGCTGCATGAATGCCGGGCGCATCGAGGCAGTGATCGAGCGGCTGCATTCGCTCTATCCGCGCTACATGGACCTCAGCCTCGAACGCCTGCACCGCCTGCTGGCCGAACTCGGCCACCCGGAGCGTAGCCTGCCGCCGGTCATCCACGTCGCCGGCACCAACGGCAAAGGCAGCACCTGCGCCTTCCTGCGCGCCATCGCCGAGGCCGCCGGACTGCGCGTCCACGTCACCACCTCGCCGCATCTGGTCCGCTTCAACGAACGCATCCGCCTGGCCGGCCACCTCGTCACCGACGAACAATTGCTCGCCGTGCTGGACGAGATCGAGCGCATCAATGCCGGCCAGCCGATCACCGTCTTCGAAGTCCTGATGGCCGCCACCTTCCTGCTCTTCGCCCGCATCCCCGCCGACCTCGTCATCCTCGAAGTCGGCCTCGGCGGACGGTTCGACGCCACCAACGTCATCGACCACCCCATCGCCTGCGCCATCACCTCGATCTCGCTCGACCACCGCGAAATGCTCGGCGACACATTGGCAAAAATCGCCTTCGAAAAAGCCGGCATCATCAAGCCCGCCATCCCCGTCGCCACCGGCCAGCAACCCGCCGAAGCCTTCGCCGTCATCGCCGCCCAGGCCGCCGCCCAAGCCGCCCCCCTCCTTGCCCGCGGCCGCGACTGGCACGTCACCCCGCACGCAACCGGCTTCCTCTACAGCGACTCCGCCGGCACCCTCGACCTGCCCCCCCCTGCCCTCCCCGGCGCCCACCAATACGACAACGCCGGCATCGCCATCGCCACCATCCGCGCCAGCAAGCTGCCCATCCCCGACAGCGCCATCATCCACGGCATCGCAACCGCCGAATGGCCCGCCCGCATGCAACGCCTCACCGGCGCCCTGACAAAACTGCTCCCCGCCACCTGGGAACTCTGGCTCGACGGCGGCCACAACCCCGGCGGCGGCCAGGTCATCGCCGACCACCTCAAGGGCGTCTGGTCCGACCGGCCGACCCACCTGATCGTCGGCATGAAGAAAGCCAAGGACACCGCCGAATTCCTCGCCCCGCTGCTGCCGCTCGCCGCCACCATCTGGGCGGTCAGCGAACCCGGCCAATACTCCGCCCTGCCCGTCGAGGCGATCCTGGACGCCGCCCAGGGCTACGCCCGCCCCGGCCCCACGGTCGCCGAAGCCCTGCGCGCCCTGCCGGGATTGAACCCCTCGGCCCCCCCTGCCCGCGTGCTGATCTGCGGCAGCCTCTACCTCGCCGGCGAAGTCCTCAAATCCGACGGCTGGACCACCGACAACAAGGAAACCCCATGAAGCGAATCCTCGTCATCCACGGCGCCGGCATGGACATGCGCGGCAAATTCGCCATCGAAACCTTCGGCCCCATGCTCCTGCCGGAATACGACGTGAAAATCCGCGCCTACGCCGGCGAACTCGGGGTGGCCATCGACATCTTCCACTCCAACAGCGAAGGCGTGGTCATCGACCGGCTATACGCCGCGCATGACGCCAACTACGACGGCGCCATCATCAACCCCGCCGGCTTCACCCGCGGCTACCCGGCCTTGAACGCCGCCATCACCCAGGTGAAATTCCCGGTCGTCGAAGTCCACATCTCCAACCCCGCCCGCCGTGGCACCGTCTCCGAAATCGGCGCGGCCTGCGTGATGACCATGGCCGGCTTCGGCATCCAAGGCTACGCCCTGGCCCTGCAAGGGTTGCGGGATCGAAGCTGAAGACTAAGCGATTCCAGGGGGCCGAGCCCCCTGGACCCTCATGACTTAAGGGATGGGGCCTGGGGCGACGCCCCAGCGGGTCGAGGGCAGCGCCCTCGCCTTGCCTTACCCGACCGCAATAACCTCAACTTCGATCTTCAACGCCGGGCTCACCAGCCCACCCACAATCAACGTGGAGGCCGGCTTGCGATCGCCCAGCGCTTCGCCGCGGGATGTGCGCACGGCGGCCAGATGATCCAAGCTGGTGACGATGGTGGTGATCTTGACGATGTTGTCGAGCGTCATGTTCACGGCGCGGAGCTGGGCGGTGATGTTCTTCCAGACGTTGCGGCCTTGTTCAGTGGCATCCTCGGGGACCGAGCCGTCCATCGCGGCGCCGACCTGGCCGCTGATATAGACGGTGCGGCTGGCGCCGGTGACTTCGACCGCATGGGTGTACTGGCCCACCGGGGCCGGGGCGTCGGCGGCATTGCTGAGACGGATCTGCATTTTCATTTCCCTATGGCAAGTTGAGCCGCCAGGCCTCGTCGAACCCACGCACCCGCGGCAGGGCCAACATATCCCACGGGCTGGGCATCTCGCCCACCCGCACGTGAATCAATGCCGGCACTCGCGCGGCGAGGGCCTCGCGCAAGGCACGCTCCAACGCCGCCTCGGTATCGGCCCGATAGGCCTTCATGCCGAAGCTCTCGGCGAACTTGACGAAATCCGGGTTGGTCAGGTCGGCCGCGATGATGCGGTTGCCGAAGCGCTCGGCCTGGATGCGGCGAACGTTGCCGAAGCCGTCATCGTCGAACACGATGGCCACCACCGGCAGCTTGTGATGCATGGCGGTGGCCAGTTCCTGCGCCTGGTACATGAACCCGCCATCACCGCACACCGCCACGACCGCGGCATCCGGCCGCGCCGCCTGGACGCCGAGGGCCGTGCCATAGCCCCAGCCGAGATTGTCCTGGTAGCCCGGCGAGATATAGCGCCTTGGGGCGTCGACCTCGAAGGCCAGCCGGCCCATGAAGCCCACTTGGGTGACGTCCTCCACCACCACGCCATCCGCCGGCAGCGCCGCCCGGATCGCACGCAGAAACCCCATCTGCGGCTCCTGACGCGAAATCCGCTCGGCGAACCAGGCTTGGTGCGCCGCCACATCGTCCCGTCGCAGCGCGGTTCCCGCTGGCAACGCCGCCAGCAGCGCCCGTACCCCATCGGCGGCATGAGCATGGATCGCCACATCCGGACGGCGGAAACGGAAATGCTCCTCGGGATCGATATCCAGCCGGATGATCTTCATGGCCGCATCGGTGCCCCAGCCGGACTGGGCAAAATGCATCCGCGTGCCGATGCCCAGGACGACATCGGCGTCCTTCCACAACCGATGCGTCACCGGCAGCGAGGTCGCCAGGGGATGGGCGGTCGGGATCACCCCGCGCCCACGGCGGTACGTCCCCACCGGCGCGCCCAGCCTTTCCGCCAGCGCCAGGATGTCGGCGGACGCGTCCAGTGCCCCGCCGCCCGCCAGGATCAATGGTCGCTTCGCCCCTTCCAGCAGGCGGACCGCCTGCTCAATCGCCACGGCATCGATGCCCGGACGTTCGACCGGCAAGGGCGCCATCACCCGGACCTCGCCGGGCCGTCCCCAGGTATCGATGCCGCATTCCAGCGCCACCGGCCGCGTGCGCCCACGTAGCGCGGCCTGGATGGCCTCGGCGACGAGGTGGGGCACATCCGAGGGACCGCCGATCCGGGCCGCATGCTTGGTCATGTGCCGCAACAGGCCGAGCTGGTCCGGCAGCTCGTGCAACTGCCCCCAGCCGCGATCGATGGTGTCGGACGGGATTTGCCCGACCAGCGCCAGCACCGGCGCCCCGGTGCCATAGGCGGTCAACAGCGCCGCCCCGGCATTCAGGATGCCTGGGCCAGGCACCACGGCGAAGGCTTGAGGATATCCGGTGGCCAGGGCCGCGCCAAGCGCCATATAGCCGGCGGTCTGTTCATGGCGGGGATGGAGCAGCCGTATCCTACCGTCGCTTTGGGCGATGGCGTCGAACAGGTGGTCGTTGTGCACGCCCGGCAGGGCATAGAGCGTGTCGATGCCATGGGCGAGCAGGGCATCGACCATGGCTTCAGCGGTGGTTTGGCGGGGCACTGGTTTCCTCCGGATCGCTGCCATCCTGGCACAGCGCCTGCCGACCTTGTAAGCTGCGGCAACTCACGGGAGGCAATGGCGTGTATTCCCAGGCTCTGAATACCAAGGATTCGACGCGGGACAATGAGGACCCGGCGGCCCTGGCGCGTTTCCAGGCGCGGATCGATGCCGAAGAAAAGATCGAGGCGAATGACTGGATGCCGGAGGCCTATCGCCGGACACTGACGCGACAGATCAGCCAGCACGCCCATTCCGAGATCGTCGGCATGTTGCCGGAGGGCAACTGGATCACCCGCGCCCCCAGCCTGCGGCGGAAAGCCGCCCTGTTGGCCAAGGTGCAGGACGAGGGGGGGCATGGGCTGTATCTGTATGCCGCCGCCGAGACGTTGGGGACGGCACGGGAGGAACTCGTTGAACAGTTGCTGTCCGGGCGGGCGAAGTATTCCTCGATCTTCAACTATCCGACGTTGAGCTGGGCGGATATCGGGGCGATCGGGTGGTTGGTCGATGGGGCGGCGATCATGAACCAGATCCCGCTGTGCCGATGCTCATATGGCCCGTATGCCCGGGCCATGATCCGGGTTTGCAAGGAGGAGAGTTTCCACCAGCGCCAGGGTTTTGAGATCATGCTGACGCTCAGCCGGGGGACCGCGGCGCAGAAGGCAATGGCTCAGGATGCACTGGACCGGTGGTGGTGGCCGTGTCTGATGATGTTCGGGCCACCGGATTCGGCGTCACAGCATTCGGATGTCTCGATGCGGTGGAAGATCAAGCGCTTCACCAATGACGATCTCAGACAGAAATTCGTCGACGCGACGGTGCCCCAGGGGTTGCATCTCGGATTGACCTTTCCGGATCCGGCATTGCGATTCGAGGATGGGCATTGGCGGTTCGGGGCGATCGACTGGGCGGAATTCACGCGGGTAGTGGCCGGGGACGGGCCGCTCAATCGGGAGCGGTTGGAGGCTCGGAAGACGGCACATGACAGGGGTGGCTGGGTTCGGGAGGCGGCCTTGGCGTTTGCGGCCAAGCGGCGGGCTCGGCAGAAGGCGGCTTGAGATGGAAGCTCGGACGCCACTGTGGGAAGTGTTCATTCGGAGCCGTAGCGGGCTGTCGCACCGGCATGTCGGCTCGGTCCATGCGGCCGATGTCACCATGGCGTTGCAGGCCGCCCGGGATGTTTATACCCGGCGTGGCGAGGGGCTTTCGATCTGGGTGGTTCCATCCGCCGCTATCACGGCGTCCGATCCCGCGGATCGGGAGATGCTGTTCGAGCCAACTGCGTCGAAAATCTATCGGCATCCGACGTTCTACGAAGTTCCTGACGACGTCGGGCATATGTGATGGCGGACCGGTTCTCTTCGCTGTTGTTGCGGCGGGCGGATGATGCCCTGGTGTTGGGGCACCGGTTGTCCGAGTGGACGGGGCATGCGCCCTCGCTGGAGGAAGAGTTGGCGTTGGCCAATTTGGCGCTGGATCTGATCGGGCAGGCACGGGCGTTGTATGCATTGGCTGCTTCCCGGGGGACGGGGGAGGATGAGGACGCGTTGGCGTATCTGCGGGGGGATCGAGAGTATACCAATCTGCTGTTGTTGGAGTTGCCGAATGGTGATTTCGCGGTGACCATTGCTCGATTGTTCCTGTACTCGGCGTTTGCGGATCCGTTTTGGCGGGCGGCGACGGCGTCACGGGATCGGGATCTGGCGGCGATTGCGGCGAAGGCGGAGAAGGAGACGGCGTATCATTTGCGGCATTCGGCCGAGTGGCTGATCCGGTTGGGGGATGGGACCGAGGAATCGCATCGGCGGGCGCAGGCAGCGGTGGAAAAATTGTGGCCGTATACCGGGGAGATGTTCGAGGCGGAGGATGAGGTGTTGGTGGCCGCCGACATCACGCCGGAGCCGGCGGGGTTGCGGGAGGTTTGGGACCGGACGGTGGATGGGGTTCTCGGCGAGGCGACATTGGTGCGGCCGGCGGCGTGCTGGATGCAGAGTGGCGGGCGGGCTGGGCGGCATACCGAGCATCTCGGGCATATGCTGGCGGTGATGCAGTCGGTGGCACGGGTGCATCCGGGGGCGACGTGGTAGGCGGGTTGCGGGAACGTGCCTGGGCGGCGGCGGCGGGGGTGGTGGATCCGGAGATTCCGGTGTTGACGATTGAGGATTTGGGGGTTCTGCGGGAGGTCGTGGTCACGGGGGATGGCGTGGAGGTTCGGATCACGCCGACCTATTCGGGCTGTCCGGCGATGGCGGTGATTGCGCTGGACGTCGAGTTGGCATTGGCGCGGGCGGGGATCGGGAACGCGAGGGTGACGACGGTGATGGCACCGGCTTGGACGACGGATTGGATGAGCGAGGCGGGGCGGGGGAAGCTCTTGGCCTATGGCATTTCGCCGCCGCCGGGGGTGGCGGGGCGGCGGGCGTTGTTTGTCACCGAGGTGGCGGGGTGTCCGCGGTGTGGGAGTTTGGACACCGTTTTGTTGGCGGAGTTCGGGTCGACGGCTTGTAAGTCATTGTGGCAGTGCCGGGCCTGTCGCGAGCCGTTCGACCAGTTCAAATGTCATTGAGCCAGTTTCATCGGCTGCGGATTTCGGATCGGCGGCAAGAGACGGCAGAGGCGGTTTCGCTGGCGTTCGAGGTGCCCGAGGGGTTGCGGGAGGTGTTCCGGTTCCGCCCCGGGCAGTATTTGACGTTGCGGTGTCGGATCGGGGGCGAGGAGGTTCGGCGGGCCTATTCGATCTGTTCGGCGGATGAGGTTCGCGTGGCGATCAAGCACGTGCCGGAGGGGGTGTTTTCCGGGCATGCCAATACGATTTTGCGGGCGGGGGACGAGGTCGAGGTGATGGCGCCGGAGGGGCGGTTTGGGCATGTGCCTGATCCCATTGTCGCTGGGGTGTATCTGGGGGTGGCGGCGGGGTCTGGGATTACGCCGATCCTGTCGATCTTGAGTTCGATTCTGGCGGTCGAGGCCGGCAGCCGGTTTGTGTTGCTGTATGGCAGCCGGAACACGGCGGGGATTCTGTTCAGGTCGGTGCTGGAGGATTTGAAGGACCGGTATCTCGACCGGCTGGTGGTGGTGCATGCGTTGTCGCGGGAGGCGCAGGATGTCTCCGCACTGAACGGGCGGCTGGATGGGGTGAAGCTGCGGGGGTTGGTGCCGGGGCTGGTGGAGGCTGGGGCGGTGGCGCAGGCGTTTGTTTGTGGGCCGGGCGGGATGATGGATGAGGTGCCGGGGGTATTGGCGGCGCTGGGGGTGGCGGCGGCGCGGGTGCAGGTGGAGCGGTTCGCTCCGGTGGGGGACGGGCGGGTTCGGGTTGTGGCGGTGGATGAGGCGGCGGTGGCGGTGGCGACGGTCATTCATGACGGGGCTTCGCATGAGGTGAAGGTGGCCGAGGGGGAGACGGTGCTGGATGCGGCGTTGCGGGCGGGGTTGGATTTGCCGTGGTCGTGTCATGGCGGGATGTGCAGCACGTGCCGGGCGCGGGTCACCGAGGGGGCGGTTCGGATGGCGGTGAATTTCTCGCTGGAAGCGTGGGAGACGGAGGCGGGGTATGCATTGACGTGCCAGGCGCATCCGGTGACGGCGCGACTGGTGGTGGATTACGATCATGTTTGATTTGATATCGTAATATTATAGTCGTGGGTTGGCTCGTCAGGCAGGGGCGGGTTTTTTGGCGAAGTTCATGAAGGGGAGCGGGCGGGGGCGGCGCTGGGGATAGAGCGGGAGCAGGGGTGGGAGTTTGGGTTTTGGGGGTTTGGGTTGGGTGGGGAGCGAGAGCCCCCCTTCTTGATCCGCTTCGCGGCTCAAGCCCCCCGCCCGAGAGCGAGGGGAGAGAAGCAATTCCTTCGGGACGTCGACGCCGAGGAGGCGGCAGAGCGGGCGCAGGGTTCGACCGAGGGATTTGAGGAATTCGGGCGGGGCGGTGGCCAGCAGGGCCTGGGTTGCGGGCTCGCACAGGAGGTAGTCGATCTGGGCGCCGAAGCCGGCGGCACGGTAGCCGATCCGGGCTACGAGCCAGGCCCGGCTTTTTGGGATGTAGAGCGCGGGTTTCGGGCCGCCTTTTTTGCCGGGGTTGGGGATGTGCGGGCGGGGGAGGCGGCCGGCGGCGAAGTTGGCGAGCAGGCGGGTCAGGCGCTGGCGGGCGCGGGAGATGCGCGCCCAGACCGGCAGTGTGTAGGCGCCGAGGACGAGGATCTGCTGCATGATGAGGGGCAGCAGGTTGAGGACGAGGATGGCGTGCAGCCGTTCGGAGAAGTGCAGCGCGGGGTGTGGCACGGCGTCCTCCTTGGCTGGATGTTGTTCATGTTTCGTTCTAACGCAGTTCAGCGGGCGGCGCAAGGAAAAAAAGCTAGAACTTTTGTTGCCGGGTAGCCCCTTCCGGCTCCCCCCGCCCGTCGAGGGGAGCGCTACCTGTCGATCTGCCGACGTTTGAAGCGACGCGCTTTCACCGCCCGGCGCAGCATCCAGAAGCCGGCAAGCAGGCCCAGTACGCCGAGGCCCCAGAACACTGCTATCACCCAGCCGCCGAGGTCGCTGGCGAGTTGGATGGCCCAGCCGATCCAGGCGACGGTTTCGGGGTGGCCGGTGAAGAGGTCGGCGTGGGGCAGCAACATGTCGCCGGTCCAGTCCAGCAGGCCGTTCAGGGCGAGCGCCAGCAGCGACCAGAGGACGAGGCTGACGAACAGCAGGAGCCAGGCCAGGACGCGCATTGCCTAGCGCTCCCGCGCGCTCGGCGCGCGGTCGAGATGGGCCGCCAGGAGGGCCATGTTCTTGCGGTTGGCGCGCCAGAAGATGTCCACGACATTGCCGAGGAGGGGCACCAGGCTGATCAGGCCGTCCAGCGCGACATTGGCGATCATGCGCGCCAGGGTGGTGGCAGGGATATCCATCCGCCAGGCCTCACGGATGATCCAGGCCGAGAGGAGCGAGGTGACGGCGCTGCCGACGCCGGGGATCATGCCGAGGGCCGCGTCGGCGCCCAGGCGGATATTTGTGCCGGGCACGCGCACGGCGTTGTCAAGGATCCAGGCCAGGCGGTCCAGCCGCGCGCGCGTGGCGTTCTGATCGGGCGAGAGGACGGCGGTGAGGGGCGGAAGGATAGTGGCGTGCATCAGGCCCTCCAGATGTGGAGCGGGCCTTTCCGGCGGATGCCAGGGGCCGCTCGCGCAGGTGAAGGGCTCCGACATCGCGGTTGCGCCGTGAGCCGAACCGCCAGAGGGGCCCGGAGCCTTAATGCATAGATGGTTCGCGCGGCGGCGGATTCAATGGCGCGCGGGATATTAGGGGAGGAGGTGGGCGCCAAGCGGATAAAAGTTTTTTGGTTCTTTTTTTCAAAAAAAAAACCAGCGCTTCTTTTTGAAAAAAGAAGCAAAAACTTTTATCCGTTTGCTTGCGCTGCCTTTGGCTATGCTTGTTTGAGCTCGATCAGGTTGCGGCGGATGACGCGGCCGCGTTGGATGCTGTCTTCGATGAAGGAGGGGTCGCCCCAGCGGACGGCGCGGGCCATGGCTTGGGCGTCTTCCATGAAGCGGGCGAGCATTTCCAGCAGGGCTTCGCGGTTGTTGAGGAAGATATCGCGCCACATCACGGGGTCCGAGGCGGCGATGCGGGTGAAGTCGCGAAAGCCCGAGGCGGCGAATTTGAGCACATCCTGGCGGCTTTCGTCCTCTAGCCCCTCGGCGGTGTTGCAGATGGTGAAGGCGAGGAGGTGGGGCAAATGCGAGACGATGGCCAGGACGCGGTCGTGATGGGCCGGTTCCATGCATTCGACCATCGAGCCGCAGCGGCGCCAGAGTTCGGATATTTTTTCGACGGCGTCTTCGTCGGTGCCGGGGGGCGGGGTGAGCAGGCACCAGCGGCCTTGGAACAGGGTGGTGAAGCCTGAGTCGGGCCCAGAGTATTCCGTTCCCGCAACGGGGTGGGCGGGGACGAAGTGGACGCCGGCGGGGATCAGTGGGCCGACGTCGCGGATGACGGATTGCTTGGTGGAGCCGACATCGGTGACGATGGCGCCGGGGGCGAGGTGGGGGGCGATGGCTTCGGCGAGGGCGGCGTAAGCACCGACCGGGGCGCAGAGCATGACGCAGTCGGCACCGGCGACGGCACGGGCCGGGTCCAGTTCGACGCGGTCGGCGATGCCGAGTTCGCGGACGCGATCAAGCGTCGTTTGGGTGCGGGCGTTGGCGACCACTTCGGCGGCGAGGTGGCGCTTTTCCATGGCGATGCGGGCGACGGAGCTGCCGATCAGGCCGATGCCGATGAGGGCGAGACGCTTGAAGATCGGCTCAGCCATGTGCGGCGGCGGTCTTCATGAAGCCGGCCAGGGCGTCGGTGACCAGGGCGCATTCCTCGGCGGTGCCGACGGTGATGCGCAGGCACTGCGGCAGGTCGTAGGCGGCCATGGCGCGGACGATGATGCCGCGGGTCTTGAGGAAGGCGTCGGCGGCGGTGGCGCGGGCGGCGGTTTGGAAATCGGCGAGGAAGAAATTGCCCTCGCTGGGCCAGGTCTTGATGCCGATTGCGTTCAGGGAGGCCGTGATCTTCGCGCGGTGTTCGGTGTTGTGGGCGCGGCATTTCTCCACCCAGCCGGGCTCTTCGAGCGCGGCGACGGCGGCGGCTTGAGCTGCGAGGTTGACGTTGAAGACGCCGCGGACGCGGTTCAGGGCGTCGGCGACGGCGGGGGGCATGTAGCCCCAGCCTACGCGCATGCCGCCGAGGCCGTAGACCTTCGAGAAGGTGCGCAGCATCACCGTGTTGTCACCGGCGTCGACGAGGGCTTCGCCGGCGTTGTAGTCAGCGGCTTCAACGTATTCGGCGTAGGCGGAGTCCAGGACCAGGAGGATGTCCGGGCGCAGGCCGGCGCGCAGGCGGGTGATCTCGGCTTGCGGCAGGAGGGAGCCGGTGGGGTTGTTGGGGTGGGCGACGAAGACGATGGTGGTCTCGGGGGTGACGGCTTCGATCATGGCGTCGACGTCGGTGGTGAGGTTTTTCTCGGGCACCTTGATGACGCGGGCGCCGGAGAAGGTGCCGGAGATCTGGTACATGGTGAAGCCGTGCATCGCCATCAGGATGTCGGTGCCGGGGCCGCCATAGACGTGGCAGATCAGGCCGATGAGTTCGTCCGAGCCGGTGCCGCAGACGATCTGGGCGGGGTTCAGGCCCCAGCGGGCGCCGATGGCGATTCGCAGGGCGACGGAACCGCCATCGGGGTAGCGGTGGATGTCGCTGGCGGCCTTGGTGTAGGCGGCCTGGGCGGCGGGGGGCGGGCCGAAGGCGCCTTCGTTGGAGGAGAGCTTGATGATGCGGTTGACGCCGGGGAGTTTTGCCTCGCCGGCGACGTAGGCGTGGATGGCCATCACTGCGTCGCGCGGGAGCGGGCGGGCTGAGCCCTGGGGGCGGGGGGAAGCGGGAGCGGTCATGCGGTTTCTCCGTCAACGGGCACGGCATAGGCGCCCAGGACCACCGGGCGGCGGACGACGCCATCCAGGGCGGCGAGGCGGGGGTCGTCCTCGGCCACCAGGCCTTCGACCTCGACCAGCGCCAGGGTGGCGGCGGGGTCGCGGCGCAGGATGGTGGAGGACGGGGCGAGGCCAGCCTTGGTCAGGGCGGCGGTGAGGCGGGCGCGGCTGGCGTCGCCATGCAGTTCGAGGCCGATCAGCGAGCGGTCATGGGCGCTGGGGTCCGGGGCGACGGCGGCGACGACCAGGGCCTGGGCCTTTGGCGCGCCTTCGGGGCGGGCGGACCAGAACGGCAGGCGGGCGATGATGTAAATGCGCGGGTCGTCTCGGTGTAGCAGGGCGGTCCACCAGGCGGCGTTTTCGCCGTCGGACGGCATGGGCAGGACGGCGCAGATGGCGGTGCCGGCGGAGAGCTCGGCGATGGCCTGGGCCGGCGAGCGGTGGACGCGCAGGGGGGTGAGGGCGCCGAAATGTTCGCGGGCGGCCTGGGTGAAGGGGCTGGCCGCTTCGGTTTCACAGACGGCCACGACATAGCTGCCTTGCATGCTGGTGGTGGCGGCGAAAAGCTCGCGCCACCATCGGACGATGAGGCGGCGGGGCAGCTGGCCGGTGTGACGGGCGAGGAGGCGGCGGACGATGTCGGCCTCGCGGCCCGGGCGGATGGCGACGCGGCCTTTGCCACCCTGGGCGGCGACGCGCTCGACGACGGCGGCGCGCTGGATCAACAGGTCGTGGATGGCATTGTCGATGCCGTCCAGCTCGGCGCGCAGGTCGGCCAGAGCGGGCGCCGAAGGGGCGGTTTGGGGCGGTGCGGCGGCCGGGGGGGTCATGTGCGGGGCGACTTGCCAGGAACTTGCGGGGTGGCTGGCAGGTCTAGCGGATGGGCGGCGTTGTGCAAAGCGGTGGAAGGCGAGGAGGTAAGCAAGCCTCCGGCGGCGTCGTGCGCAGCACGCTTTCGCGTGACGGGCCGGGGGCCCTTTGATCCCTATCTGCTGGATAGCTGGATCGGCTCGCGCCGGGTCGCAGGTCATGGGGTTGGGGGGCCGCTGGCCCGTCGCGCGCCAGGGTGCTGCGCACGACGCCGGCGGAGCGCTGCTTCCTTGGCCTTGCACCAGGGGCTGGCGTTCCGCATATGCTGCGGCGCCATGGATCAGACCCCTCTTCCGTCCGTTGATCATCAGCATCTCGTCCTCGACGGGGCGTTAATGTTGGACTGTGGGACGACGCTGGAGCGGGTTTCGGTGGCGTATCGGACGTATGGCACGCTGAATGGGGCGCGGAGCAATGCGATCCTGATCTGTCATGCGCTGACCGGGGACCAGTATGTGGCGGAGACCAGCCCGATTACCGGCAAGGATGGCTGGTGGGACATGTGCGTGGGGCCGGGCAAGCCGATCGATACCGCGCGGTATTTTGTCATCGCGACGAATGTGCTGGGCGGGTGCATGGGGACGACCGGGCCGCGATCGTCGCGAGATGGCGGGGATGTGCTGTGGGGGACGGATTTTCCGCCGGTGACCATTCGCGACATGGTGCGGGCGCAGAAGCGGTTGATCGAGCAGCTAGGGATTGCGCGGCTGTTTGCGGTGATCGGCGGGTCGATGGGCGGGATGCAGGTTTTGCAGTGGGCCGAGACCTATCCCGAGGCGGTGTTTGCGGCGGTGCCGATTGCGACCGCGGCGTATCATTCGGCGCAGAATATCGCGTTCAACGAGGTGGGGCGGCAGTCGATCTTTGCCGATCCGGACTGGCGGCAGGGCCGGTATTGGGAGACGGGCGCGGTGCCGGCGCGGGGGTTGGCGGTGGCGCGGATGGTGGCGCACATCACCTATCTGTCCGAGGAGGCGCTTACGCGGAAGTTCGGGCGGCGGATGCGCGGGGCGTCGCTGGCGGTGTTCAACGACATGTTCGAGGTGGAGAGCTATCTTCAGCACCAGGGCAGCACTTTTGTGCGGCGGTTTGATGCGAATTCCTATTTGACGATCACGCGGGCTTGCGACTGGTTCGACCTGGCGGCGGATCATGCGGACGGGTTGTCGGCGGCGTTTGCCGGGACGAAGACGCGGTTCTGTTTGATCAGCTTTTCCAGCGATTGGCTGTATCCGACGGCGGAGAGCCGGGCGATTGCGCGGGCGCTGAACGGGGCCGGGGCGAACGTTTCGTTTGTGGAGATTGCGTCGGACAAAGGGCATGACGCGTTTTTGCTGGACGAGCCGGATTTCCACCGGGCGTTGCGCGGGTTCCTGACGGGGTGCGCGGATCATGCGGGGATTGCGCCGTGAATGACGCGGTTCGCTATGTGGCGAAGAACATGCGGCTGGATCTCAGACTGATTTCGGAGATGGTGGCGCCGGGGTCGCGGGTTTTGGATATTGGCTGTGGCGACGGGACGCTGATCGAGCATTTGTACCGGACGCATGGGTGCGACGCGCGGGGCATTGAGATCGATATGGCGGAGGTGACGCGGGCGATCGCGCATGGGCTGCCGGTGATGCATGGGGATGCCGATAGCGACCTGGCGCAGTATCCGGATGGGGCGTTTGACTATGTGGTTTTGAGCCGGACGTTGCAGGCGGTGGAGCGGCCGCGCGAGGTGCTGCGGCAGATGCTGCGGATTGGGCGGCATGCGCTGGTGAGTTTTCCGAATTTTGGGCACTGGGAATTGCGCTGGCAGTTGCTGTGGACTGGGCGGATGCCGAACACCACGGTGTGGGGCAAGCCGTGGTATGAGACGCCGAACATTCATCCCTGCACGATCCAGGATTTTTTCGCGCTGGCGGAGCAGGAGGGGTATGTGGTGGAGCGCTGGCTGGCGGTCGATGAGGCCGGGCAACGTTCGCCATGGCGAAAGTATCCAGCGCTGGCGAACATGTTCGGCGAGCAGGCGCTGTTCCAGTTGCGGAAAAATGGATGAAAGTTTTTGCTTCTTTTTTCAAAAAGAAGCGCTTGTTTTCTCCTGTGGGTAGAGGTCGTCCAGCGTGACCCAGGTGGCGCCGGCGAGGGCGGCGATGCCGCGGGCGATGCCTTCGCCGCTGGAGCGGTTCGGCTGGTTGATGTGGGCGATAACGACGTCGCCGTCGCGGGCGGCGGCGAGGCGGGCTGCGACGGCGCTGGCCGGCAGCGAGGCGCCTTCGTCGGCGTTGAGCGAGTAAGCGGCGATGGCGTGGCCGAGGCTGCGGATTTCGGGGATGGCGGCGGGGCTGTAGCGGGCGGTGGCGCCGCGGTACCAGCGCGTAGTGGTGCCGGTGGCGGTGCGGATGGCGCGGGCACCTTGTTCGACTTCGCGGCGGATGGCGTCCAGCGTGCCGGCGATGGGCAGGCCGTAGATTGTGCCGGTTCCGAGGATGGGCGGGATGTGGTGTTCGCCGTGGTTTTCGAAGGTGAAGACGCGCGGGTGGGCGAGCAGGAAGGCCAGGCCGTGCTTGTTCGCGCGGATCCAGTCGGCGGTGAGGAAGATGGTGGCGCGGGCCCCTTGGGCGACCAGGGCGTCGGCGATGCGGCGGTCGAAGCCGCCGTTGCAGGCGTCCAGGGTGAGGGCGATGCGGCGGCGGCCGTCGCTAGCGGATGGGCGGGGGAAGCGCGGCTCGATGGTTTGCATCGCGTCCGCCGGGGTGGCCAGGGCGGCGATGGCCAGGGCAAGGGCGGTGCGGCGCTTCACGCAGGTGGGGCACATGGGCGCATACTAGACGGCATGTGGGTTGTATGGGGACAGACCGTGGGCTGCGCCATTGCTGTTCGTGCAGGGGCCGGGCTGGCGCTGTTGCTGCTGGCGGGCGGAGTGCCGGCGGCGGCGGAGAGTTTTGCCTGCCCGCGTTCGCTGCGCACGGCACAGGAAGCGGTTGACGTGCCGGCGGGCATGGCAGCCGAGGAGGGGCCGCATGACTGGTCGAGGCTGGCCTATGTCGAATTCTATGCCGGGCCGCCGCAGCCTGCCGGCGTTGGGATGAGCCCGACGCGCTATGCGGTGGCGCCGCAGTCGCAGGCGACGCTGCCGCGGACCACCACCGCGACGTGGGATTTTTCGGTGCTGCGCGGCGAGGGGGTGTGGCTGGGGTGCCATTATTTCAGCACGCGGATGTATCTTCTGGTGCCGATCCCGGCGGGGCTGGCGCGCTGCACCGTGACCTGGGGGCGCAGCGATGCCGGGGCGGTGTCGGCCAGCGCGGTGCAAGGGATCGAGTGCCGCTGAGCCGGATTAGCGGCGCCGGCCGAGCAGCGTGGCCAGGGCGCGCAGTGGTGCGGTGAGGCGCCAGGAGGTCGAGCGGTGGATGGCGGCGAGTTCGCGGGCGGCGGCGCCCGCGGACTGGGTGTCGATTGCTGGTAGGGCTTCGGCATCGGCACCGTTCATGGCAGCCGCAAGCAACGGCGCGGGCAGGTCGAGGGTGGTGGCCCAGCTGACCGCCCCGGCCACGCCGCCGGCGGTGCTGGTGTCGAACAGATGCTGCGCGTGCGGGTCGTTCTGGACGAGCCAGGCGAGCAGGTTGGTGAGCACGAGGCCGGCCGGGTGACGCGCGGCGCCGGGGGAGGGCGCGTTCAGATGCGCCTCGAAGGTGACGAACGGATCGGTGCGCCAGTCGCGGTGATGGGCATGGAACAAGGTGCGGGCGGCGGGCGGAATGAGGGTTCCGGAGGCGAAGCGGGCATGGGCGTAAGGCCACGTCGCATCGGCCGCATCGTGATGGACGCTCAACAGGGCTGCGTACTCGGCCAGCAGCGCGGCGAGGCCTCGTGGCGGCGGGGTTGGTATGCTGGTGGCGTGGCGGGTCAGGCGGGTGGGATCGGCGGGGTCGAAGCCGCTGAAGTGGAACAGGCCGAGGCGGTGGCCGGCCACCGTCCAGCCCCCGCCATCCCGGCTCAGGCGGCGCTGCGGCAGGTTCCAATAGGCGACGTTCAACGCGGGGTCGCGGGTGATGTGGACGGCGGGGAAGAGGCCGGGGACAAGGTCCATCCAGCGCTGGTCCCAGACCAGGCCACGCTCCGGCGCCGCGCCGCCATCCTCGTGGACCCGCGCCGCCCACCAGCGCAGTGCGGCGCGCGCAGCTTCGTTGCTGCTCGCCGCCACGAAGCCGGTGTTGTAGGTGCCGGCCATCAGGATGCCGCGCGGCCCCGGCACGTCGGCGGGCGCGGGCGGGGCGAGCAAATGCGGGGTGATGACCAGCGAGGCGCCGGCGTCCAGGGCGGCGTCGACGGCGTGCAGCCGGTCGAACAGAGCCATGTCGGTGTCGCAATGGATGACCCGGTCGTAGCCCAGCGTTTCGATCAGGTGCAGGAACATGAACGGCTTCAGCAGGCAGTTCAGCCCCATAATGTCATAGGCGAAGCAGGTTCGGCGCCAACCGGGCACGCCGATATCGGCGCCGGCGACGAGGTGGCAGCCCGATGGTGGGATCAGCCCCGTGGCGTCGTCGCCGACGCAGATGAACAGGTCGGCTTCGGGATAATGCTGTCGCACCGTGGCCATCAGGGCGCGCGCCATGCCCAGGCGGTTGCACGAGCCGGTGGTGAAGACGGCGAGGCGGGTCACGTCATTGTGCCAGTTCCGAAGGAATGCTGGGCTCTGCCCAGACCCGCCAGGGGCCAAGCCCCTGGACCTTATGGATAAGGGTCCAGGGGGCTTGGCCCCCTGGCGGGTCTGGGCAGAGCCCAGCCTTCTGCATTACTCAGCTGCCATCGGCCGCGCGTGCAGCTTGCGCAAGGCGCGGTCGATCCATTGGGCGGTGAGTTTTTCGGCCAGGCCGTTCTGGCGCAGGCGTTCGTTGAGCGCGGGGAAGTCGACGTGGTCGAGTGCCTGGTCCTGGTTGAAGCAGGAGAAGACGATGCTGCGGGCGCCGGTGACGGGATCGGTATGCGGCTGGAGGCACTGGGCGCAGACCTCCTTCATCATGCATTGCATCGGCGAGTTGATCGAGCCGATGGCGGTGTGGTCGGGGCGCAGATGGGGTTTCAGCACGCCGTGGCGGGCAGCGCCGACGGCGGCCATCATGCGGTCCGAGCCGATGACGATCATGTGGGCGGCGTCCGACAGCGGGACCTCTTGCGGGCCGAGTTGGCCGCTGGCGTAGGCGGCCATCGCCTGGACGATGTTGCCGGTGAAGGTCTTGTCCTGCGGGCGGGTGGGGGTGAAGCCGGGGGCTTCGTCGCAGCACCAGACAATGACGTCGGCGGCGGCTTCGATTTTCTCGACGTTGTAGCGGTCGCGCAGGGATTTGTAGCCGGCGAAGTAGATGACCTTCGAGCCTGCCTGGCGGGTCGCCGCGCCAATCGAGAACAGCACGGCGTTGCCGAGGCCGCCGCCGACCAGGGCGACGGTGGTGTTGGGGTGGATCTCGGTGGCGGTGCCGGTGGGGCCCATCAGGATGACGGGCTCGCCGATCGGCAGGGCGGCGCAGAGGTCGGAGCTGCCGCCCATTTCGAGCGCGATGATGGAGACCAGGCCCTGGTCCGGGTCGGTCCAGGCGCCGGTCATGGCCAGGCCTTCCATGCCGAGGACGGTTTCGCCGATGCCGGGTTCTTGCAGGCGCAGAGCGCGGTGTTCGAAATTCTGCA
Organism: Asaia bogorensis; assembly: GCA_945869965.1. GTDB lineage: Bacteria > Pseudomonadota > Alphaproteobacteria > Acetobacterales > Acetobacteraceae > CAMDGX01. The sequence goes on along the minus strand of CAMBRC010000026.1, from coordinate 7,040 downwards.
GGCGGTAGAACTGGCCGGGGCGGAAGGCGCGGGCGGCGGCGGGGGCGTGAAGCACGACCTCGACGATGGTGGGCGTGAGGCGATGGACAGCGTGGACGCGGGCGGTCAGGTCGGCGCGGCATTTGGCGATCAGGTCGGGGCCGGTGATCGCGGTGGGGGCGTGGGCGGCGAGGATTGTAGAGACGACGGGGTAGCCTTGCTTGGCGCCGCCCATGGCCTTGACCACGTTGCCGAAGAAGCTGGGGTGTAAGTCGCCGAAGAAGGAGATGAAGCGCTCGCCGTCCTTGTGCATCAGGACGTCTGCCCGGTCGGGTTTGGACAGCGCGCGCTGGGGTTCGACTTTTGCGCCGCTGGGATCGATGGCTTCGAAGTAACGGCCATCGAGCTTGATGCGGCCGTCTTCGCGGGCGAGCACGGTGTTGGGCTGCGTGCCGGCGGCGACGATGACGGCTCGGGCCGGGAGCGTGGCTTCGCTGCCGTCAGCTCGTTTGACGCGCAGGGCGGAGGCGTGGCCGTGGCGGTCGGTTTCCACGGCGAGCGGGGTCAGGCCCTCGGCGAAGCGGACGCCCTCCTCCATCGCCTTGGCCACTTCTTCGTGGTTCAGGGTGTAGGACGGGGCTTCGACCAGTTTGCGGCGATAGGCCACGGTGGCGCCGCCCCAGGATTCCAGCAGCGGGGCGAAGTGGGGGGGACGGGCGGCGCGGCTGGCTGCTTCGCGTTCGGCGGCGATAGCGGCGGCGTGGGCGAGGAATTCGGCGGCGATTTCCGATTCTTCCTCGGTCCAGCCGCGACGGACGTTGGCCTCGCCGCGTTCGGCGACCAGGGTGCGGTAGCGCAGGGCGAATTTTTCCACTTGGCGGACGTAGTAGGCGAGGCTTTCGGTGGCGGTGTCGATGGCGGTGAGGCCGCCTCCGATGACCACGATGGGCATGCGGATCTGCAAGTTGGCGACCGAGGACTTCTTGGCCGCACCGGTGAGCTGGAGCGCCATCAGGAAGTCGCTGGCCTGGCGCACGCCGCGGGCGAGGTTGCCGGGCATGTCGATGACGGTGGGTTTTCCGGCACCCATGCAGAGCGCGATGTGGTCGAAGCCCAGAGCCCAGGCGTCGTCGATCGACAGCGTGGCGCCGCCGCCGAAGCGGATGCCACCGAACAGGGCGAATTGGGTGCGGCGTTCCAGCAGCAGGCGGACAAGTTTCAGGTAGTTCTTGTTCCAGCGGACGGTGATGCCGTATTCCGCCACGCCGCCGAAGCCGGCGAGGATGCGGTCATCGAGGTTCTCGAATTTTTCTTCAATGTCGCGGATTGGGGTGTTCGGATCGAAGCCGAGCGGTTCGATCTTCAGGCCGTCGATGGCGACGATGGTGTGGCCGTCATTCATCAGGTGGTGCGCTAGGGTGAAGCCGGCGGGGCCGAGGCCGACCACCAGCACCTTGCGGCCGCTGTCGCTTGCGGGCAGCGGGCGGCGGATGTTGAGCGGGTTCCAGCGGGTCAGCAGGGAATAGATCTCGAAGCCCCAGGGCAGCGCGAGGACATCGCGCAGGATGTGGGTTTCCGCTTGCGGGATATCGACCGGCTCCTGTTTCTGGAAGATGCAGGCCTTCATGCAGTCGTTGCAGATGCGGTGGCCGGTGGCGGCCATCATCGGGTTGTCGACGGCGATGGTGGCGAAGGCGCCCAAAAGGTGACCCTGGGCGCGCAGGGTGTGCATCTCGCTGATTTTTTCGTCCAGCGGGCAGCCGGCGAGGGTGACGCCGAAGGGGGATTTCTGGAAGGTGCCCCCGCTTTGGCTTTGCGTTTTACGATCCCGCAGGCCCTTGCTGCAGGAGTCCTTGCCCTGGGTGTGGCACCAGATGCAGTAGTTGGCCTGGTCCAACGCCTGTTGGGTGTTCATGCCGGGGTCGGTCAGCGCGAAGCCGTCGCGTGGCCGCCAGTCGTGCTCGGGCAGGCGCAGCATGGTGACGCCGTCGCGCTCGATGGTTTCGACCGGGACGAGGTTTTGCGGATCGATGCGCGCGGGGGTGCGAAACAACGTGCCGCCGCGGTGCGCGGCGCGGCCGGCTTGGGTGAGGGTGGCCCAGGCGGCGTAGCGCATCGCCTCGTCCAGCGCGTCGGGGTCAGCTTCCCAGCCGGCGACGTGGCGGGCGAAGGCGGGTTCGGTCAGGGGCTCGGCCATGCGGGCCTCAAGGGCGACGCGCAGGGCCGGGCCGTCGAAGCCGGCGGGATCAGGATAGGTCTTGAGCGCCTTGCGCTGCACGAACAGGCGTTTGCAGGTGTGCACGGGATCGAGCCCGGCGGTGGTGGCGGTGATGGCGTCGAGCTGCGGCTGGATGGCGAAGAGTTCAGCGATGAAATCGTCCAGCGGTTCGCCCAGGGCGACGACCAGTTCGCCCTCGGCCTTGGCGTCGAGTTCGTCGGGGGCCGCGCGGGCGGCGAGCAGGCGCTGTTGCAGGGCGGACTGCGCCGCCAGGCGATCGAGAAACAGCCGGTCCAGTGCCACCAGGCCATCGCGGGTGGCAAGGGCTGGAAAATCGAAACCGAATCCGAGCATGGGTCAGGTCATCCTGGCGAGTAGGGCGAGCAACGCCTGACGCTCGGCGGGGTCGAGCGGGGCGAGGGTTTCGGCCGAGGCGCGGCGGGCATGGGCAACGCCGCGGCGGGCCAGGTCGATGCCGGATTCGGTGGGGGTGAGGACGGCGGTGCGGCGGTCCATCGGGTCGAATGCACGTGCAATCAGGCCGCGCGCGGACAGGCGGCGGACCACGCCCTGGATGGTGGCGGGGTCCATGGCGGCCATGCGGCCGAGCTGGTTCTGGGTGACGCGGCCGTGGGTGACGACTTTTACCAGGGCGGAGAACTGGCGGGGCGTGAGTTCCTTTTCGCCGACGCCTTCGGCCATGCAGGCCTGCCAGATCGCCGTCTGACGCTGGTGGGCGCGGCGCAGCAGGAAGCCGACCTGGGATTCGACCGTGTAGCCATCGAGCCGGGCGATGGCGAAGTCCTCGCGCGGCGGCGGGTCCGCCACGGTCCGGGTTGTCTGCGCACGCGCCACACTCATCTCCGGCCAAGGGGGAGTGGGGCGGGTATAGGCGGTGGGTCGTTCGCGTGCAAACGATTGGGGCAGACGGAAGCGGGGACCGGGCATGTGCCCGGTCCCCGCTCTCAGCACTTCATCGGCTCCGCCACATCACAAGCAGGCCGGGCCGGTTGGTTCAGTTGGACTTGACGACCGGCGCGGCCGGGGTCGCCGGGGCGGCGCCGGCGGCGGGCGTGCCGGTGGGACGCTTGTGCATCGCGGCGGCGCCGGTGGACGGGGTGGTGGCGGGCTTGACCATCTTGGTGGCGTCGGCCGAGGCGGGCTTGGCGACGGTGGGGCTGGCAATCGGGGCCGCCACTGGGGACGCCGCCACTGGGGACGTGGGGGCCGCGGCCGTGGCACCCGACTGCGCCATCGCCGGCAGCGCCACCGAGACGGTCAGCAGGGCGGCGAAGGTGGAAGCGAGGATGCTGCGCATCTGGGGAATTCTCCGTTTGCCGGCTGGATTGCCTGGCAGTGAGGAGTTGACCGCGCGGCGGTGTCGGCGGTGCGGCGCAATCGCGGCGCGGCTGCGGCAGCGGATGAAAGCTTTGTCATCTCCGGCCGCGCCATCTCTAGGGGCTGCGCCCGCCCTCAGCGGAGCCCGAGCAGCAGCAGCGCGGCGGCGCCGCCGAGCCAGACGCCGTTCGCGGTGGCCTGCGACGTGCCGAACCGCTCCACGATCGCCGCCGGGACGGCGGAGAGAAGCAGGGTTCCGGTGGCGACGAGGAGGCTGGCGCCGTAGAAGACGATCTCGTTGTTCGGGCGCACCATCTCCGGCATCCAGACCGGCCACAGCGCCATCGTGATCGGCAGTGCGGGGCTGACCAGCCCGTTGACCAGACACAAGGCCATGGTCGCGACGAACAGGTTCTGGGGCGACATGGCGTTCAGCCCCCGCCCGGCGGCGTGATGCGCGGCGCCAGCCCGGCGCTGACGAGGAGCACGCCGAGGACCAGCCGGATGCCGAACAGCCAGCAGGCCGCGACCAGTGGCAAGTAGCGCCCGTCGACATAAGCCGGGATCATGCGGCGTGCGCACCAGACGGCCCAGTCCGTGAGCAGCCGGAAGCCGCGCCAGATGTAGTTCCGGCTGTCATGCGGGACCATGAACTGCATCATGAAGCGGCCGAGGGTGGCCCAGGCGGTGAGCGCCAGGACATACATCACGATCCAGAAGGGCAGGTGCCCGAAGATGAAGTCCTGTTCCATCGCCTCCACCGCGCTAGCGAGACAGCCTCCCTAGCACGGAAGCCTGCGCCAAAAGACAGGGGCGGCCACGTTGCCGTGACCGCCCCAGGGTTGCTCCGTTTTGGGGTTGCTCCGTTCCGCCGCGCGGCGGGAACCAGTTACTCCAAACGATCGCGACTGTCCGCCAGCCGCACGCCACCCCTGGGGATGCGGATGTCGTCGATGAAGTCCTGCATCGCCTGGCTGGGGGGCGTGGTGAACTTGGAGACCAGCCAGATGGTCAGGAAGGACAGCGGAACACCGAGGATGCCGCCAGAGATGTTGTTGATGCTCCAGAGGCGGCCCACCACGCGCCCGCGCAGCACGACGCTGTCGGTGGCGAGCTGTGTGCCCCAGAGGTTGCCGATCCAGGACATCGCCCCGTCCTTGACGGTCGCGGCGTTGGCCACCAGTGCTGCGGCATAGGCCTTCACCTCCGCCGTGGCGGTGGCGGCGTTCGCGGTCTGCCGTGCGGCAGCCAGGATTGCCTCCTTGGTCCCGAACAGCTCCATGAAGGCGAGGCCCGAGAACTCGGTCCACATCAGGTAGCCGAAGGTCACGACATAGCCCACGACCATGCCCCAGCAGGCGGCGGTGTTCGTGGTCTTCTTGTACCAGACACCCATCACCAGGGCGGCGAACAGGCCCGCCGCGGCGATGGAGAAGGCCCAGGCGACAAGGAACAGGATGTCCGCCCCCATGCTGCCCGCAGCCCAGGCCGCCAGCAGCGCCACGACCACAAGCAGCCCGCGCGAGATGACCAGGCGCTTGGCGGTCGGCGCGTTGCGGTCGATCATCTTGTAGTAGACGTCGTGGCTGAGCGCGTTGGCCAGCGCGAGCAGCAGGCCGTCGGCGGTGGAGAGCGCGGCAGCGAGGCCGCCCGCGGCCACCAGGCCGGCGATCACATAGGGTAGGCCCGCGATTTCCGGCGTTGCCAGCACGACCACGTCGGGATGGATGCGGAACTCGCCCCACTGGAGGATGCCATCGCGGTTGACGTCCACGATGTTGATCCAGTTGACGCCGTAGGGCGACATCAGCTGCCAGTTCTTGATCCAGGCGGGCAGGGCCGAGATCGGTTGGCCGATCACGGTCTGGTAGATTTCCAGCTTGCCGAAGGCGGCATAGGCGGGCGCGGTGAAGTAGAGCAGGAAGATGAAGAACAGCGACCACGCCACGCTCTGCCGCGCCTCGCGCACCGACGGGGTGGTGAAGTAGCGCATCAGGATGTGCGGCAGGGCGGCGGTGCCGACCATGAGGCAGAACACCAGGGCGAAGAAGTTCACCATGGCGCTCATGCTGAACTGGCCGTTGGCGCCGATGAAGGGCGCGGTGTGCCAGCCGGTGACGCCGGGCGGAGGTATCATGCCTGCGGCGCGGAAGCCTTGCTCCAGTATCTCGATCCGCTCCAGCGCGAAGCCGTACATCAGCTGCGGCACAGGCACGCCGGTGACCTTCACCGACATCAGGATCGCGGGGAGCAGGTAGGCGATGATCAAGATGATGTACTGCGCCACCTGGGTCCAGGTGACGGCGCGCATGCCGCCGAGCATCGAGCAGACCAGGATGCCGGCCAGCCCCAGGAACACCGCGACCGTGAAGGACACGTCGAGGAAGCGCTGGGTGATGATGCCGACGCCCACGAGCTGCGCCACGACGTACACGAAGGACGCGGTGACCAGGACCACGACGCCGAGGGAGCGCGCCAGGTTGCCGCCGTAGCGGGCGCCGAGGAAGTCGGGGACCGTGTACTGGCCGAACTTGCGCAGGTAAGGCGCCAGCAGGATGGCCACCAGCATGTAGCCGCCGGTCCAGCCCAGGATGAAGGCGAGGCCGCCATAGCCGAGCGCATAGAGCGAGCCCGCCATGCCGATGAAGGAGGCCGCCGACATCCAGTCCGAGCCCGTGGCCATGCCGTTGTAGAGCGCGGGCACGCGCCTGCCGGCGACGTAATATTCGGATACCACCGCCGTGCGGCTGATGATGCCGATATAGGCATACACGCCGATCGTCAGGAACACGAAGAGGTAGCCGAGGATACGGTCCGGCACGCCCATCTGCTCGAGGATCGCGATCGCGATCACGAAGACAATGAAGCCACCAGTGTAGCCGGCGTAGATCTTGCCAAGTGACCCGATGAAGGGGTCCTTGTCTCCGTTTGACTGGGCCATGGGGTCAGTCCTCCTGCACGCCGAATTCTTCGTCGATCTCGTTCTGGCGCTTGCCGAACCAGAAGAGGGCGACGACGAAGGCAATCAGGCTGCCCTGGGCGGCGAAATAGAAGCCCAGCGGGAAGCCCAGCACGTGGATCGGGTTGATCGTCGGGGCGATGAAGTGGATGACGAAGCTGAAGAAGAACCAGATTCCCAGCACGATCCACATGAGGCGGGACGTCTTCTTCCAGTGCGCCTGCGCGGTTGCAGGATCGACCGCGGCCGCCTGGGTCGACCCCAGTGCCCTACCTTCCTCTTCCTCGACAAGCGGCATCCTCAACCTCCCCCAGACTCTTTGTTGCCCCAGTTTCGGGGTCGTGCCTTCGCCGCGCAGCATAACGCCCGGGCATCAGACACTTAACTTGTTTTCACCCTAGCAGCCTGTCGGACTTAACGCGACGCGGAAGCAGTCGGTAGAATTGTTGCATCGCTTCGCCGTTTTTGCTGTTTGGATATCTGCTGGATGGGCAATTTCCGCCTGATTGACCGCGATACCGGCTTTCTGATGCCACCATCGGTGGA
>CAMBRC010000025.1 GCA_945869965.1 Asaia bogorensis | reverse complement strand
CATCGAAGGCTGGTACAATCCAGTGCGGCTCCATTCGGCGCTGGGATATCGTTCGCCAATGGCCTACGAAGCAGACATGCAATCCACCGTGACCGACGCCTAGCCCGCAAGCCGACAAACCGTCTACCGAAACGGGGCAACCCCAGATGCCCTGTTGGCGTTCGGCTTCGAGGCCGTCGACCAGCAAGGCGAGATCGACCTCCTCGCCCACGGTGCCGTGCTTGCGGCTGTCGCGGGTGATGGCGGCCAGGGTGTCGTCGGCGATCAACTGGCTGTCGTAGAGCAGGCGGCCGATCAGGGTGGATTTGCCGTCATCGACCGAGCCGCAGGTCAGCAGGCGTAGCAGGCCGTGGGAGGCGCTCATCAGAAGTAGCCCTCGCGCTTCTTGCGTTCCATGCTGGATTCCTGGTCGTTGTCGATCAGGCGGCCGTGGCGTTCGCTGACCCGGCTTTCGCGCAGTTCGGCCACCACCTGTTCGATCGTCTCGGCCCGGCTTTCGTGGGCGCCGGTCAGTGGCCAATCGCCCATGGTGCGAAAGCGGACCCATTTCATCTCGATCGTTTCGCCCGGCTCCAGCGGCATGCGGTCGTCGTCGCGCATGATGATTGCGCCGGAGCGGCGCAGGGTTGGGCGTTCGGCGGCGTAGTAAAGGGGTACTACGGGGATGGCTTCGGCGGCGATGTAGTCCCAGATGTCGAACTCGGTCCAATTGGACAGCGGGAAGACGCGCATGGTTTCGCCGGGGGCGATGCGGGTGTTGTAGAGGCCCCAGAGTTCCGGGCGTTGGCCGCGCGGTTCCCAGACATGGCCGGGGGCGCGGTGGCTGAAGACGCGTTCCTTGGCGCGCGATTTTTCCTCGTCGCGGCGGGCACCGCCGAGGGCAGCGTCGAAGCCGTGTTCGTCGAGCGCCTGTTTCAGGGCTTCGGTGCCCATCACGTTCATGTGTATCTGCGAGCCATGGCTCAGCGGGCCGATGCCGCGGGCCAGGCCTTCGGGATTCGTATGCACGATCAGGCGGGCGCCGATCTCCGCCGCGCGGCGGTCACGGAAGTCGAGCATCGCGCGAAAATCCCAGCCGGTGGCGATGTGCAGCAGCAGGAAGGGCAGGCGGCCCGGCGCGAAGGCCTTCATTGCCATGTGCAGCATCACCGAGCTGTCCTTGCCGATGGAATAGAGCAAGACAGGGTTGCGGAAGCTGGCGGCGGTCTCGCGCAGGATCGAGATCGCCTCGGCTTCGAGGCGCTTCAGGTGCAAGGGCAGGTTTGTCATGCTGAAATCCGGGATAGCGGGCAGAGGTAAAGGTCTCGTTGCCATCGCGCGGCAAGTCAACCGCGCAGCAGGCGGCCGTAGCCGGCGATCTCGGCGCCGATTCCGGCCCGGCGCAGGCAGTGCCAGAGACTGGCCTGGTTGGCGGTGACGACCGGGCGGGCGAGGTCGTGTTCCAACGCCTCGATGATGGCGACGCAGCGGAAGCCGGTGCCGGCGATCAGGACGCCGTCGGCGTCGGGCGGGCAGTTCTTGCGGATCTGGGCGTGCAGCGGTTCGACCTGTTGGGCGAGGCCCATGCCGTTTGCGTAGAGCTGTCCGGGCGGCAGGTCGCGCCAGCCGGGGCCGGGGTCGTAGCGGAGATGGCCGGCGGTGGTGGGGTAATACTTCAAGGCGGCGGCGACGGCGGCGTCGTTGAACCAGGGGGGCAGGACCAGGAAAGGGCGGCTGATGGCCGAGGCGGCGAGGGCGGCGGTGCAATCCAGGCCGTTGGTGGTGGCGAAAGTGGCGGGGCCGAGGGTCTCGGCCATCACCGCGGCCGTGGCCGTGTCCCAGCCTGGGCCGCCGAGGATGGAGCTGGAGCTGTGGCCGAGGACGACGGCGGACAGGTTCATGGCGGCGAATTGTTGCAGGCCGCGTTGGATGTCCTCGGCGAGGTCAACGGATGAGCGATCCTGGCGCCAGGTGGCCCAGGGGGCGGGGGCGGTCACCCTGGCGGCGTGGACGGAGACGTGCGGCGGGAGCATGGCCCACCACTCGGCCTCGGGCACCGCCTCGTTGCCGACGATGAACATGCCGATGCGGGCGCGCCAGCCCCAGTTGTCGCGTGCGGTCATTGGCGAGTCCCCGGAAGAGAAGGTTTACCAGGGGGCCGAGCCCCCTGGACCCTCATGACTTAAGCAAAAAGGGGGGGTTGGGCCAGGGGGTAGTTTGTTTTTATATCGTAATAATATGGGCGTGCTTGGGCGACACTGCTGGGAGCGGATTTGAGGTTTTGGGGCGGGGGATCGCGGGCGGGGCGCGGGCGGTGTCGCGCGGCGGATGGGAGGTTGGCGGCGGGGCGGTGGATTGTGCGGGGATGGCGCGCGGGCGCTGGCGTGGCGGTTTGGCGCGCGCGGCGATGGCGGGAACGCCGGCGGGGCGCTGCGGGCGCGCGGCGGCGTTGCTCACGGCTGGCGGCGGCCCGGGGGGTTGCTTGCGGGAGGATGAGGTCGCCGGATTGCCAGAGGTTGAGCATCTGTTCCAGGCGGGTGAACAGGCGGGCGAGGCAGGCGATGATGAGGGCGTGCAACGTCGCCGGCAGCCAGGCGGCCGCCGGCGTGGCCTGCACTGCATGCCGCAGGCCGGCGATCTGCGCGCTCAGGGCGGATGGTTGGCTGTCCATTGGCGCGGATAATAACTAACTGCGACGTCGATGGAAAGGATTTTTTACGTCGCTAGCGGATTTTTTTTGCGCCAAGAAAAGAAGCGTGGATCTTTCGCTGCGCTCAAGATGACGGTGTTTCGTCAGGTGGGAAGCGCCCCCCTCGTCGATCCGCTTCGCGGCTCAACCCCCCCGCCCAAGCGCGAGGGGAGAGAAGATTCTTTTGAATGAAGTTTTTTTGCTTCTTTTTGTTCACAAAAAGAAGGCTTGCCTGCCTTCGCGTCAGCCGGTTTCGATCGGCAGTTCGGGATCGCGGGCCCATTCGCCCATGGAGGCGTCGTAGAGGGTGATATCGTCGTAGCCGAGTTGGTGCAGCAGGAAGAGGTCGATGGTGGTTGAGATGCCGCCGCCGCAGTAGCAGATGATGTGTTGGTCGGGGGTGACGCCTTTGGCTTCGAATTTGGCGCGGGCGTCTTGGAGGGTGGTGAAGCCTTTGGTGGCCGGGTCGATGAGGGTTGCGGCGGAGACTTGGACGCTGCCGGGGATGCGGCCGGGGCGGCCGTATCGGCTGGGGCCGACGCCGCGGTGGAGATCATCGCCGAGGGCGTTGACGATGACGGTACCGGGTTGGTGCAGGGCGGCGCGGACGTCGTCTCGGCCGACGAACATGCCGGCGCGGGGGGCGGGGGTGAAGGTGGTTTTCGGGTAGGTGCGGGGCGGGCCGGCTTCGGTGGGGCGGGCTTCGGCCTGCCATTTGTCGAAGCCGCCATCCAGCACGGCGGCGTCGAAGCCGAGGGCGCGGAGCATCCACCAGAAGCGGGTGGACATCCACATGTTGCCGCGGTTGTAGAGCACGACGCGGGTGTCCGGGCCGATGCCGTGGCGGCCGAAGGCTTCGGCCATCTGGTCCGCCGGGGCCATCATGAAGAGGAATTTTGTGTCGCGGGCGGCGAACTCGCCCTGGATGTCGAGGTAGCTGGCGCCGGGGATGTGGGCGGCCTCGAAGGCTTCACGGCCGGGGACGGCGATGTAGGGCACGTCGCTGCCGGCGGGCGGGGGGACGGTGGTGGTGGTGCAGTCGAAGAGGCGGAGTGTGGGGTCGGCGAGCATGGCGGCGAGTTGTGCGGTGCTGACCAGAGCATTTGGGTCGCGCATGGTTGTTATCTCCCCTTGTGATGGGTTCAGCGTGGCACGTTGGGCTTTACGGCGCTATTGGGCCGCATCGTTCGTGGCCGCATCGTTCGGGGCTGCATCGTTGGGGGCCGCGTTGTTGGGGGCAGGGTTGCATTCTTCCGCCGGCGGCCAAATCTTGAAGGGATGATGCCTGGCTTGAAGATTGCCCTGGTGCTGTTCGCGCTGTTTTTCCTCACCCCGCTCGCCATCGCGGCGCTGCGCCATCAGCAGACCGGCGTCGGCGCGGATTGGTGGAGCGCCGACCGGTCCAGCGCCGGTCACCTGCCGGCCGCCGGGCAGCATGCGGCCGCGATGGTCCGGGTGTTCGCAGCCCCGACCGTGCGCTGGCGCGGGATCTTTGCAGTGCATTGCTGGATCGTCATCAAGCCCGAGGGGGCGGCCGGCTATACCCGCTACGACTATACCGCGTGGGGCGAGAAGCTGCGTGTCAACGGGTTTGTCCCGGACGGAAGGTGGTTCGGGCGGCTGCCGGAGCTGGTGTTCTCGGCGGATGGCGCGGCGGCGGCGGCAATGATCCCGGACATGCAAGCGGCCATCGAGGCTTTCCGGTTGCGCGGCCTTGACGACTACCGTGCCTGGCCGGGACCGAACTCCAACACCTTTGTCGCGGCGGTGCTGGACGCGGTGCCGGCGGCGGCGGTGCTGCCGCCCAACGCCATCGGCAAGGACTACCCTTATGATGGAAGGTGGCTCCGCCGCACTGCCTCGGGCACCGGTCTTCGCCTGTCGCTGGGTGGTTATGCCGGGCTGACGGTGGGGTGGGTGGAGGGTGTTGAGGTCAGTATCCTCGGCGGTGTCGTTGGGGTTGATGTCCGTCGCCCGGCAATCAAGCTGCCGGGGCTTGGACGGCTTGGCCTGCCGAGCGTGCCGCAATCTGGCTGATGGCCGGCGCTGCACTCCGCCATCGGGCGCATGGCGCCGCCTTTGCCGGCGCTCGCACTGGCCCGTTTGACGGGCAGGGCCACCTGCCGGGAGGGCGCGGTGGTGCACGAGGCGCTGACCGATGGCAGCGGCTTTGCTTTCGACGAAACCGGCACATCAATCGCCGCCGCCGGCGACCTTAATGGAGACGGATTCGATGATCTCGCCGTTGGGGCATTCGGATCGGATGGGCCGGGTGCCGCGCGCACCGATGCCGGCGGGGCCTATCCGCTGTTCGGGCAGGCTGGCCCGACCCCGGCCCATATCGACATCGCTGGGGCCGCTTGGGGCGCGGCCGCTTGGGGCCTGGACGGCATGGTGACGCTGGGGGCCGACGCTGCCGACCAGTCCAGCGTGCAGCTGTCCGGTGCCGGTGACATCGACGGCGACGGATAAGCCGACCTGGTGATCGGAGCATTCGGAAGTGCCGGCCCGGCCAACGCGCGCGACTTTGCCGGCGGCGCGCTGCCGGCAGGCACGATCACCTTCGCCGCGGCCGCCGGGCTTCAAGGGGCTGACCCTGCATGCTTCGGCGCCCGGCCTGCCGTCTGCCTTGCTGACCCTGGCGGGCTACGACCTGCTGGCGAAGGACTCGGCGCTCAGCGTGGCTTTTGGCTTTGATCCCGGCAGTTGTAGCAACTACGTCTACGTCGTTGCGGCATAGTGCTCATCTCGGAAGGCGCGCGCGTTCCAGCGCGTGGAGCCGAGCCTCCGCTATCTTGATGGCGAGATATTTCGAGACACGGCGCAGGTTCTTCATTCCCCTTGAACGAATCTCCACATCAGGCTTCGGTAGCATGGCGGCGCGGGGAATTTCCCGGCCGGGTGGGACGCGCTGACCATGAAAGTTGCAATCTTCGGCGCTGGCGCCATCGGCGGACTGATGGGGGTCAAGCTGGCCTCCGCCGGGGCCGAGCTCTCCGTCGTCGCGCGCGGGCCGCATCTTGCCGCCATGCAACGAGATGGCCTCACCCTGATCGAGGGTGAGACCGAAACCACTGTCCATCCCCGTGCCACGGCCGACGCCGCTGAACTCGGTCCGCAGGACTACGTCATCGTCACCCTCAAGGCGCATTCCTTGCCATCGGCAGCACCTGATATCGCCAAGATGATCGGTCCCGCTACCGCCCTCATTACCGCCATCAACGGCGTTCCCTACTGGTATTTCCACGGCCTCGAAGGCCCGCACCAGAACCGTCGCGTCCAATCCGTCGACCCCGGCGGCAAGCTTTGGGACATTCTTCCGCCCTCCCAGGCGATTGGCTGCGTTGTCTATCCCGCCGCCGAAGTGACCGCGCCCGGGGTCATCACCCACACCTATGGCGACCGCTTCTCCCTCGGCGAACCTGACGGCAGCCGTTCTCCCCGCATCGAAGCGCTGTCGAAGCTGTTGATCGCGGCCGGCCTGAAGGCGCCGATCCGTCCACGCATTCGCGACGAAATCTGGATCAAGCTCTGGGGCAATCTCTGCTTCAACCCGGTCTCCGCGCTGACCGGTGCCACACTGGCCACCATCACCGGCCGTCCGGATTTGCGCGCGCTGTGCCGCGCCATGATGCTGGAAGCCCAGACGGTGGCGGAAGCGTTGGGAATTCGCTTCGCCGTTTCGCTGGAAAAACGCATCGACGGTGCCGCGGAAGTCGGCGCGCACAAAACCTCGATGCTGCAGGACCTGGAACGCGGCCGGCCGATGGAAATCGACGCCCTGCTCGGCGCGGTGGTCGAACTCGGGGCTGTTATTGGGCACGCCATGCCGATTTGCGACACTGTTCTGGCGTTGGTGCGGCAGCGTGGGCGCGAGGCGGGTTGCTATGAAGGATAGCGTGGCGGGTCTGGGCAGCGCCCAGCCTTGCTGACCTTGTACCAACCATTCGAATGATTGACCGAGACGAAAGGAAGGAAGGTGAGGGCTCTGCCCTCGACCCGCTGGGGCCGAGGGCCCCAGACCCCCATTACTTTTTATAGGGTTGAGGTCCAGGGGCTCGGCCCCTGGCGGGTTTGGGCAGAGCCCAGCCTTGCTTGCCTGGATGAGTGAAGCCGTTCCGATGGTTGGTATTAATCCCGATCGTGCGTCACAAGAGCACGCAATGCTCCGCCGCGAACGAAACCGTCACCGCTTCGCCCTCGGCGAAATTCGTCGTCGGCGGTAGGCGCACCAGCAATTGTCCGCACGGCCAGTCGATCACGTACTGAATGAAATCGCCGTGGAACATCCGCCGATGGATCACCCCGGCGGTCGCGTTCGGAAAATCGTCACGGCCCGCCGGCAGAATATCGATATACGCCGCCTGAATCGCCACGGCATTGCCCGCCGCCCCATTGACGGCCGCCGCCTTGAACACCGGCCCCGCGGCGCTGGCGAAGCGGATGACGCCGTTTTCAACCGCGCCCTGCGCCTGGCCCTGCACCATGTTCGCGTTGCCCACGAAATCCGCCACGAACACGGTGCGGGGGTGACGATAGATGTCTTCGGGGGTGCCGATCTGCTCGATCCGTCCGGCATTCATGACGATCACGCGGTCTGAGATCGCCAATGCCTCTTCCTGGTCGTGCGTGACATAGAGTGCGGTGATCCCCAGCCGCTTCTGTAGCTCACGCAGCTCCACGCGCATCTGTACCCGCAACTTGGCATCCAGGTTCGACAGCGGCTCGTCGAACAACAAAACCTCGGGCGAGAACGCGATCGCGCGGGCCACCGCCACCCGCTGCTGCTGCCCGCCCGATAGTTTCGAGGACGGCCGGTCGGCATATTCGCGCATCTGCACCAGGTCCAGGACGCGCGCCACATTGGCCGCGATCTCGGCCTTGGGCATCCGACGCACCTTGAGCCCGTAGGCCACGTTGTCGAACACCGTCATGTGCGGCCAGATCGCATAGGACTGGAACACCATCGAAACGCCGCGCTTCTCCGACGGCAGATTCCGTTTGGCGGTTGCCGAATAGACGGTGGTGCCGCCCAGCCGGATGGTGCCGCCCGACGGGTCCTCCAACCCGGCGACCGCCCGCAAGGTTGTGGTCTTGCCACATCCCGACGGCCCCAGAAGGGTCACCAACTCGCCTTGGGCCACGCTCAGGCTGACGCCGTCCACCGCGCGGACATCGCCGTAATCGACGACGAGATCGCTGATCTCGATGCGAATATCACTGTCGTTCACGCGCGGTCTCCGGAATAGCGGCTGGTGACACGCAGCAGCAGGATGACCGCCACGAACACTGATGCGGTCTGCAACAACGCCATCGCCGAGGCCAGCTCCGTCGATGCGGTGATCCAGGAGTTCACGATAGCCGGTGCGATCACCTTCGAATTCGCCGACATCAGGAAGATCGACGCCCCGAGCTCCCGCACCGAGGAAATGAAGATCAACAGCCACGCGGCCACGATGCCAGGCCGCAACAGCGGCAGCGTCACCGTGCGCATCTGCTGGCTCCAGGAAGCACCGCAAACCCGGGCACATTCCTCCAGGCTCTTGTCGATTTGCAGGACAACCCCGGCCAGCGTCCGCAACCCCAGCGGCAACAGCACGGTCAAATACGCAATGCCGAGCAGCCACAACGTGCCGTAGATCGGGATCGGAATGATCAGCCAGGCCCACAGCAGCCCAAGCCCGAACACGATGCGCGGCACTGCTTGCGGGAACATCACGACATATTCGATCAGTCCGCGTCCCGGTGCGCGCGAGCGATAGATCACCCAGACCAGGACGCCCACCAGCAGGGATCCGATGGTCGCCACGATCAGTCCGAGCATCAGGCTGTTGGTCAGTGCCGAGCCGATCGTGCCGACTTCCATCGCGGTGACGTAGTTCTGCACCGTGAACTGCATGTCGCTGAAGATCACCGTGGCGAAACGCTGGAACGAGGTCAGCAGCAACGCGCCCATCGGCAGGATCACCGCCACCGTCAGATAGGCCCAGCACAGGGTTGCCAGATACCAGCCGCGCCGGCCCAGTCGCAACGGGCGCGGGCGAAAGGCCTTGCCGGTGATGGTCGCGTAGCTGCCCTTGGCCAGGACCAGCCGCGCCAGGCCGATTGCCACCGCCAACACCACGAACAGGCACAGTCCCATTGCCGCCGCCCGGCCGTATTCCGGCGGGTAGGCCGAGGTTGCCTGCCAGATTGCCGTGGTGACCACCACGAAGCGGGCGGGGATGCCGAGGACGAAGGCCGCAGCGAAGGCGCTCAGCATTTCGGCGAAGACGAAGATGGTGGCGGAGACGATGCCGGGCAGGATCATCGGCAGGGTGATTGTCAGTGCCACCCGCATCTTGCCGGCGCCGAGCACGCGGGCGCTTTCCTCCATCGACGGGTCCATCGATTTCATCGCGGCGGAGATCATCACGAAGGCGACGGTGCCCTCGAACAATGCCATGACCCAGGCGATGCCGAACGGCGAATAGATGTCGACCAGGTCGTAGTCGTAGCCCGACAGCCGGCCGAGCTGGTTGATGAAGCCGGTCTTCGGGCTGGCCAGCACGCCCCAGGCGAGGGCGCCGACCAGCGGCGTCATGTAGTACGGCAGCTCCATCAGCCGTTCCAGCCGCGCCCGGCCGGGAATGGCGGTGCGGGTGAGGATCCAGGCCAGCACGAGGCCGATCAGCACCGCCATCGCGGTCGCCAGCAAGGCGACGTAGGCGGTGTTCCACAACACCCGCCCATCCTCGATCATGTCGATGAAATTGGCGAAGCCGTAGGATTCCGGCGGGAACACCCCGGCCTCTCCGGTGTTGAGCGACTCCACCACCAGAAAGAACACCGGGTACGCCACCATCAGCCCGACGGTGCACAGGATGCCGGGGACTATCAGGAAGCGCATCCAGCGGCGGTCGGCTGAAAGACGCAACAAGCCGGCGGCGGATGCCGGCTTGTCGCTCAGGAGCGGGATCACGTGACTGTCCGGGCGGTCAGCGCAGGCCCAGCATGCGGTCCCATTCGCGCGTAAAGGCCGGGCGGGACTTCAGGTAATCATCCCAGTCCTCGATGAAGATCAGCTTCATGTCGCCGGTCTTGATCCCACCGGGAGGCGGCGGGGTGTCGCTGCGCGGCGAGGACAGGAAATGCGCGTTCTGGATTGCCATCTGGCCCGGCACACCGATCAGCCAGTCGAACAGCAGCTTCCCCGCCTCTGGGTGCGGCGCGTCGGCGATCACGCCGTAGAGCTGCTGGCCGGCGTACATGCCATCCTTTGGGAAGACGAAGCCGAGATCAGCGCCTTTGGCCTTGAACTGGAGATAGCCGGAGTACTGCGCGGAATAGACCATCTTGTCCTGGCCGTTCACCATCCGGTCGAACTGCTGGACATAGCTGTCGAAGGCGCGCGGCTTCATCTCGCCGAACTTCTGCCAGAAATCGTCGCCGTACATCTTGCGGAACTGGTACCATACGCCGTGCTGGAGCCCGGAGGTGGATAGCTTCACATTGAGCTCGCCGTTGAAGCGCGGATGCACGGCATCGTCCCAGTTGGTCGGCACGTCGGCGGGCGGCACCAGCTTCGGGTTGTAGGCGATGCCGGCCACGATCAGTGAGCCCCAGTTCCAGTAGCCCTCGGGCTTGCTCTTGAATGCGGCGCGATAGGCGGGCAGCTCGGGCGAATCATATTGCAGGTAGCCGCCCTTCTTCTGAAGGTCGGTGGCGAAGGTGTATTCGGAAATCGCCATCACGTCGGCCTGGTGGGCCTTCGCCTGGCGCTCGGCCGACAGCTTGGCATAGAGGTTGCCGGCTTGCAGGCGGATGAAGGCAGGCTTGATCTTGGGGAACGCCTTCTGGAATTCGGCCATCACCTGTGCGGTGCCGGGTTCAGGGTCCGTGGTGTAGAACGTCACGGCACCTTCCTGTTCGGCCTTGGCAACGTCGGCACAGGTCTTGAAGCCGTCCATCTGGCGCGGATTGGCACAGGCGGCGGCCTCGGCCTGCCATGGCATGAGCCAACCGACGCAGGCCAGCGCCGCGCCAAGTGCCGCAGAACGAGTCAGAATGCTCCGACGCATGTGTAAGCCCCCACCCTTGATGGCCGCCGGTTGTGGCGCCCGTATTTGTTACTCGAACGCTATCAGCCGCTGCACCGCAGGCCAAGCCCGGATTGCGTCCGCGTCGGCCGCATTGCACGCCCCCCAACGAAGGTGCTGTACTGATGCCTGACGCCGCGCACCGGGAGCCTCCCGCAAGAACGCGGCATCTGGGGAGTGGCGACCATGATGCAGGCAATGCTCGGCGCGTTGATCGCCTTGCTGACGCTGGCTGGCATGGCCAGTCACGTTCAGGCCTACCCTGACAAGCCGGTGCGGCTGATCGTGCCATACCCTGCCGGCGGTTCCGCCGACCTGCCGGCACGCATCCTGGCCGAAGGGCTTCAGCGCAAGCTCGGCAAGCCGTTCATCGTGGAAAACCGCGTGGGAGCGGCCGGCGCCATCGGGGCCGAGGCGGTCACCCGCGCCGCGCCCGATGGCTATACCCTGTACTGCGGCCCCAATGGCCCGCTGGTGCTGCTGCCGCTGATCCGTGCCTTGCCGTACAAGGCGTCCGACCTGGTGCCGATCGCGCCGTATGGCGAGGTGGTCTATGGCTTTGGCGTGCTGGCCAGCATGAAGGTCAACAACCTGAAGGAATTGCAGGCCCTGGCCGGCGCCAACCCGGGCAAGTTCTTCTATTCCTCGCCGGGGTCGGGCAGCGCCACCAACCTGCGCGGCGAGGCGTTCAAGACGTTGGCCGGCGTCGATATCACCCACTTGCCGTATCGCACCGGTGCCGAAGCCGTGCCGGACCTGCTGGGCGGGCGGTTGGACATCATGCTGGACAACATCTTCTTTCCGCAGGTGCGCCAGGGCACGGTGAAGTTGCTGGGCGTGCTGAGCAATCGCCGGCATCCGGAATTCCCCGATGTGCCGACTTTTGCCGAGCAGGGATTTCCGATCGATCTCAGGGTTTGGGGCGGCTTCCTGGCACCGCTGGGCACCCCGCAACCGATCATCGACACGCTCGCCCGCGCCATTGCCGAACTGAATGCCGAGCCCGACATCATCGAGCGCCAGACCAAGATCGGTTGGATTCCCTTCAGCGCAACCCCGCAGGAGTTGTTGGCGCAGATGCGGGCAGAGGTGGAGTCGTATCGCGGCTGGGTGCAGCGGACCGGTTTCAAGATCGACTGACTGGGGGCCTACCCATCGGGGTCGACCGGTGCGAACATCAATACGCCGTCCGCCAATGGGGAAACGCCGATGTCGCAAAGTGCCGCCAAGCCCGTCCCGGTGCCGGATGACATCAGCGCGCCGTTCTTCGATGGCGCTCGCGCCGGGCATCTCATGCTCCAGCACTGCTCCGCCTGCGGCAAATGGAGCTTTCCGGTGCGCGAACGCTGTCCGCATTGCCTGGGGGCCAAGCTTGGCTGGCGGGCGGCCAGCGGGCGCGGCACCCTGTATACCTTTGCGATCATGCACCAGGTGATGAACCCCGGCTTCGCCGCCGAGGTGCCCTATAACGTGTCCCAGATCGACCTGGCGGAAGGGGTTCGCATGGTCGCCAACGTTATCGGCATTGCCAACGACCAATTGCGTATCGGCATGGAGTTGCAAGCCGTGTTCGAGGATGTGGGGATGGGCGTCAGCATCCCCAAATTCCGTCCCGTGGCCGTATAGGCAGGAGGCAGCAATGGCCAATTCCTCAAAGGGTGCCATCGTCGGGTTGGGCGTCACGCCGATGGGCAAGATCTATGGCCGCCGGGCCGTCGATTTCGCCGCCGAGGCGATTGCATTGGCGCTGGAAGACGCCGGCCTGCAGAAGAGCGATATCGACGGGCTGCTGATCAACGCCAACCTGCCGAATGACATGACTCCGGGCGCCCAGATGATCCTGGGGTTCGAGAACCTGACCCTGGTCAATGTCATGACCGCCTATGGTTCCACCGGCGGCAGCATGATGCAGTATGCCTGCATGGCGATCCGCGAGGGCTTGGCGAAAACCATCGTGCTGGTCTACGCCGATGCCCCGCTCACCCCGTCGCGCGGTGCCGGCCAGTCCTATTCCGGGCCGCATCGTTTCCCGCTTGGCGGCATGGCCGGGCTCAAGGCCGCCTATGGCGATTTCGGCGCCAATCTCGGCTACGCCATGGCGGCGCAGCGTCACATGCACCTGTATGGGACCTCCGAGGATCACCTTGGCATTGTCGCCGTCGGTCAGCGGAAATGGGCACAGATGAGCCCGTGGGCGCAGATGAAGGCGCCGATGACGATGGCGGATCATCACAGTTCGCGCTGGATCGCCGAACCCCTGCGCCTGCTCGATTGCTGCCTGGTGTCCAACGGCGCGGTGGCGGTCATCGTCACCTCCGCGGACCGGGCGCGCGACCTTCGGCAGCCGCCGGTGCATGTGCTCGGCTATGCCCAATGCGCGCCTGGCGACAACCTCGATACCTCCCGCCATCCCGCCGTCGAGACCGGCGCCACGCGCGCCGGCGAGGCGGCGTTTCGCATGGCGGGCATCACGCGGGCCGATATCGGGTCCTGCCAGCTCTATGACTGCTACACCTACACGGTGCTGGTCTCGCTGGAGGATTACGGCTTCTGTGCCAAGGGCGAGGGCGGCCCGTTTGTTGCCGACGGCAAGCTCGGGCCGGGTGGCGCATTGCCGACCAACACTGGCGGCGGCCAGCTCTCGGGCTACTACATGTGGGCCTTCACGCCGATGTCTGAGGCGATCGTGCAAGCGCGGGGCCAGGGCGGAGCACGCCAGGTCGCCAACCGCGACTTCAGCCTGGTCAGCGGCAATGGCGGCATCCTGAACTTCCACTCGACCATGATTTTCAGCCCGCATGAAGGCGGTGGTTGACGGTCACGGCTGAGCGCGTGTTGGCGGGGTGAAGTGGCTTCGGTGCCGCCGTGGCGGGCCGGCTGAACAACACGGCGTGACGCCACGCGGCCGGCTGTGCGACTGGCACTGGTGCTCGCCGGGAATTTTACGACGAGGTTAGATTGCCGGCGACATGGCGTGGTCGCTAGGCGCGGCGCATGGGCCGCCGCGGGCGATCTGTCGCCGCAGATAGAGCATTTTCCATATACCGCGCACGTATTGAGGGCGTTGAAGGGCAGAAAATCTCCCCTTAATTGCTTAAAATACGCAATGAATTTTTAACACAAAATGTAACGGCTATTGACTCAAATAATATATCATTATCATCATTGGATATGAAGAATCCGGAGGACGATGAAAGAATCTAACAATTGATCCGATACCTACAGTCAAATCCTCCAGTGCGCCGTAGACTCCGAGTTTCTCAATATAGAATCCTGGATTGGCGAAACTTGATGGAAAAACTCAAGTCAGAGTTTGCGTTATCGGTGTCCGGATAAAACGTTCTCTTCCGCCAACCATGCGGCAGCCGTATTGCGCGGGGCCGTGACCACGAAGGCAGGGCTAACCTGTCAAGGAGTTTCCCGCGTGCTTTCTACCGTGCAGTGCCGCAGAACCCATTGGCAATCCCGGGCGCAATGCCCCGCATAGTCTATATCGACCCTGACGCAGCGCCTGGCGGTGATGGCTCGGGCAGGCACCCCTTTGCATCCTGGTCAGAGTTTACGCTCCGGAACGGTGATATCGCGTTGCAACGCGGTGGCACCGTGGCTGCCGGTTTTACCATTGGTCCGGATGCGCAGTCAGTTACCATCGGCTCGTACGGCACCGGCCGCGCCCGTATCGAAGGCAGCATTGTCCTGAACGGCACCAGCGGCGTGGTGCTGTCGAATCTCGATATTGCCGGCGGCAATGTGCCCGCGGTCCATCTGATCGGGGGCACGACCGCCAGCCTGATCCAGGGCTGCGATATTCACGGCAGCAACGTCGGCATTTTGGTGGTCGGGGACGCCGTTGCCGGTAACGTCTTCTCCGACAACCTGATCCACGACAACGACGCCATGGGCATCTCGTTCGATGGGGTCGGCGGCCAGGCGATGCCGAAACGCTGGTCACCGGCAATACCATCTATCGCAATGGCCAGCAGGGCATTCTGCTGCACGGCAGTTACGTCGTGGTCGACGGAAATACCGTGATCAACAATGGCCTGGCCGGGTTTCCTGGCATCAGCGGCGTACACTCCTTTGCGGATTCGAGCACCGACAGGTCGGTGCACCACCTGACCGTCCGCAACAATATCCTGGCATTCCAGCGCGACGGCAGCTCGGTGGATGGCAACGGCAACCAGCTCGACCACTGGACCAGCGATGTCGAGGTCAGCGGCAACCTGATCTTCGGCAATGACGGTGTTGGCATCAGCATCTTTTCCGCCAGCAACAACCTTATCCGTGGCAACGTGGTGTGGGGCAACCTGGTCGACAGCGGTGGGTCGCATGTGATTCAGTACGCTGACATCTTCATCGGCGAAAAGACGGTGGAGCGCGGCGGCAGCACCGGCAACGTGGTGACCGGCAACTTGGTCTGGGCAACCAATCGCTATGCGGCGGCGATCCATATTCAAGCCGGCGTATCGCTGCTGGACAACAGTTTCGATGGCAACCAGTTCCACAAAGACGGCCAGGGGCCGTTGTGGGTCGCTGGCGGCATGCAAGGCAGCGACATATCGGGCTGGAACGCCTTGCCGCGCAGCGGGACCGACTCTACGACGAGCGACCCGCCGCCACAGGTGCCGGACTTCCCTCCCGCGTTGCTTGACCGCACCTTGACGCTCCATTCCGACCATATGCGCGTATTGGTCGACGGGCAGTTAAGCCAACTGGTCGCGTATCTGGAGACGCGCGATTTGCTCGGGGGCGCGGGCGGCGCCTGGCTTGCTGGCGATGCGCGCGACAATGTGCTGGTCGGTGTCGCGGGAAACAACCTGATTTCGGGCGGCGACGGCGACGACACGCTGCGCAGCGCGGCAGGCGACGACTTCCTGTTCGGCGGCGGCGGCACGAATCACCTCTTCGGCGGCAATGGCGAAAACACGATATTCGGTGGCTCGGGCGACAACCACATGACCGGTGGGGCCGGGAGCGACAGCATATTCTCTGGCAATGGCGTGGGCAGCAATATCCTCGACGGCCGCGGGGGTGACAACTTCCTCACTGGCGGCGATGGCACGGATACCTTCGTGATCGGGCTCGGCGTCAATATTGTTCGCGGCTTCACGCCCGGGCAGGACCGGCTGGACGTCAGCGCCATGAAGCTCGTTGGATTGGCGGAACTGAACCTCGTATTCAGCGTCGAGGTGGATGCCGGTGTCATCTTCCGTATCGATGGTGGTGCGCTGTTTGCCATCATGCCGGGTTTCGATGCGCGGACGCTGACCGCCGCGGACTTCATCCTGACCGGCACGCCGCCGGCCGAGTACGACACCGTGCTGACGATCTCGGCAACGACGGCAAGCGGGGCCGAGGGAACGGGTGCTGGCGCCAATCATGTCTTCACGGTCACCCGCAGCGGCAGCAGCGTGGGCCCGGCCTTTGCCCGATGGGGGGTCACCGGCGAGGCACTGGCCGGCACCATGGCCGCCACGGCGGATGATTTCGTGGGCGGTGTGCTGCCGGGCGGCCTGGCCGTCTTCGCGGATGGCCAGACGCAGCAGACCATCAGCTTCACCATCGCCGGCGACCTGGCGAGCGAGCCGAACGAGAGCTACGCCGTGACGCTGGTTGACGCCCCGGGTGGCGTCAATATTGCCGGCGCCCGCGCGGTCGGCGCGATCCCGGACGACGATACCACCAGTGCCTCGCTATCGATCAGCGCCGGCGCGCCGAGCCATCCTGAAGGCAATTCGGGGGCCACCGTGTTTTCCTTCACGGTCGTCCGCAACGGCCAACCCGTCGGGCCGGCCAGTGTGGACTGGGCGGTGACCGGCAGCACCGGCGTGGGCTTCACTGCCGCCACCGCTGCGGACTTCGTGGCCAATGCCTTGCCATCCGGGAGCCTCGCCCTTGCCGATGGCGAGGCCGGCAAGATTTTCACCGTGGAGGTCGCCGGCGACCTCCACGCTTGAAGGTGACCAAGGCTTCACCGTCACCCTGTCCAACGCCTCGGCCGGCATTGCCCTGGCCACGGCCGCCGCCACGAGCGTGATCACCAACGACGATGGGACCACGCTGGAGATTGCGGCGCTGGAAGCCAGCAATCTCGAAGGCCATGCGGGGACAGCGGCGTTCACCTTCCTGGTCACCCGCCGTGGCGACACGACTGGCGTCAGCAGCGCCGCATGGTCGGTTGCCGGTTCCGGGCCGCGGCCGGCCGGAGCGACGGATTTCGGTGGTGGAATACTGCCCGCGGGCATTGTCGTGTTCCAGCCGGGGGAGACTGTTCACACCGTCACGGTGGACGTCGCGGGGGACATGCTGGTCGAGGGCCACGAGACTTTCACCGTGACCCTCGCCGACGCGTCCGTGGATGTCACCTTCGCCGGCAGCACCGCCATCGGCACCATCGGTGCTGACGATGCAGTGGTCGATCTTGCCGTCGTCGACAGCACAACCGGGCTTGCAGTCGCCGAGTTGCCGCGCTTCTACTCCGGACCGGTCGCGACGGTGGAAAAGGAGTTCATTCTGCTGACGCCAGCAAACCTCAACATCGCCGTCAACGGCGACAACTGGTTCATCCACTCGGGCAGCGGCACCGACGGGCTGACCGCCCATGGCGGGCGAAACGTGCTGGACGGCGGCACCGGGTCGAACTTCCTCACCGGAGCGGCTGGCGAGGATACCTTCTTCCTCGATACTCGCGGCGCGACGACCGATATCTGGAGCACGGTGGTAGGTTTCGGTCAGGGCGACTCGGCCACCGTGTGGGGGGTAACCCAGGAGGGCTTCACCATCCAGTGGCTCAACGATCTCGGCACGCCGGGGTTCACTGGATTGACCATGTTTGCGACGGCCCCCGGCAAGCCCAACGCATTGCTGACCCTGGCGGGGTTCAGCAACGCCGATCTAACGAGCCGCAAGTTGGAGCTGACGTTTGGATCGATTGATCTCGCCAGCCCCTATCTTTACATCAGCCGGCTGACCTGACCCACCGAGGCGGCTTGGTCGCCCCGGCTCTAGGCGCTCGCCTCCTGCTTGGCCGCTTCGAATAGCGCTAACCGCTCGGCCAGCTTCCCGTCAGCCATTCCGCCCGCAATGCCGAGGTCAGGCGGCGGCGGCAGTTGTTCGAAGAAGTGGCAGGCGACCTGTTGACCGTCGCCGGCCGAGCGGAGGGCCGGCTCTTCCTGGCTGCAGCGCGGCTGGGCGTGGGCGCAGCGGGTGTGGAAGCGGCAGCCGGTGGGCGGCGCCAGCGGGCTGGGCACGTCGCCAGGCAACAGGATGCGGGTGCGCGCCAGGGTCGGGTCGGGCTTGGGGATCGCCGACAACAGCGCCTGGGTATAGGGATGCCGCGGATTGGCAAACAGCGTGCGCTTGTCGGCGATCTCGACCAGCTTGCCCAGGTACATGACCGCCACCCGGTCGGCGATGTGCTTCACCACCGCGAGGTCGTGGGCGATGAACAGGTAGGACAGCCCGAAACGCTGTTGCAGGTTCTGCAACAGGTTGACCACCTGGGCCTGGATCGAGACGTCCAGCGCCGAGACCGGCTCGTCGCAGACGATCAGGTCGGGGCTGACGGCCAGCGCTCGGGCGATGCCGAGGCGTTGGCGCTGACCGCCGGAGAACTGGTGCGGGTAGCGGCGCGCATGTTCGGGCAACAGGCCGACGACCTGGAGCAATTCGCGCACCCTGGCATCGCTGGCGGCCTCGCTGTCGACCAGCTCGTGCAGCTTGAGCGGCTCGGCCAGCATCTCGCCCACCGTCATGCGCGGGTTGAGCGACGCGTAGGGGTCCTGGAAGATGATCTGCAGGTGGCGGCGCATGCGGCGCATCGTCTGCTTGTCCAGCCCGGCGATCTCCTGGCCCTTGAAGCGGACCGAGCCGGAGGTCGGCTCCAGCAGCCGCAGGATCAGCCGGCCCGTGGTGGATTTCCCGCAGCCGGATTCGCCGACCAGTGCCAGGGTTTCGCCGCGTGCGACGCTGAAGCTGACATCGTCTACCGCGCGCACCTGCCCAACGACGCGATTGAGCACCACGCCGCGGCGGATCGGGAAATGCTTGGTCAGGCGGTCGACTTCCAGCACGGGCGTCTGGATCGCATCCGTGCTGCCGCTGGCGGCTGCGCCAGGTGTTGCGCCGTTCATGCCGCGGCCCTCGCGAAATCTTCAACCGGTGCCTTCCAACATGCGACCTGATGACCCTCCCCCAGCGTGCGCAATGGCGGCGGCTCGTCGCGGCAGCGCGCGTCGGCGAACGGGCAGCGCGGCGAGAACCGGCAGCCTTTCGGCTGGTTCGCCGGGCTGGGCACCGTGCCTTCGATGGTCGACAGGCGCTCGCGATATTCGCCCAAGCGCGGGATCGAGCCGAGCAGGCCGATGGTGTAGGGATGCTGCGGATCGGCGAAAATATCGCGCACCGGGGCGCTTTCGACGATCTTGCCTGCGTACATCACGATCACCTCGTCGGCGATCTCAGCGATGACCCCGAGGTCGTGGGTGATGATCAGGATGGCCATGCCGAGGCGCTGTTGCAGCCCGGCCAACAGATCGAGGATCTGCGCCTGGATCGTGACGTCCAGCGCCGTGGTCGGCTCGTCGGCGATCAACAGCGCGGGGTCGCAGGCCAGTGCCATGGCAATCATCACGCGTTGGCGCATACCGCCCGACAGGCGATGCGGGTATTCGTCCACTCGGCTGGCAGGGGCGGGGATCTTGACCAGGTCCAGCACCTCGATCGCACGATCACGCGCCGCGGCCGCGGACAGGTCGGTATGGGCGCGGATTGCCTCGATGATCTGGTGACCGATGGTGCGCACCGGGTTGAGCGAGGTCATCGGCTCCTGGAAGATCATCGACATCGGCCCGCCGCGCAGGCGCCTGCGCTCATC
Source organism: Asaia bogorensis (assembly GCA_945869965.1). Lineage (GTDB taxonomy): Bacteria > Pseudomonadota > Alphaproteobacteria > Acetobacterales > Acetobacteraceae > CAMDGX01. The sequence continues at coordinate 27,345 of CAMBRC010000025.1, read as the reverse complement.
GGCCGACATGGTGAGTAGGTCGCGGCCGTCGAAGCGCAAGCCATCGGCGGCAATACGCCCGGGTGGGCTTGGCACCAGGCCCATGATGGACAGCGAGGTGACCGATTTGCCGCACCCGGATTCGCCCACCAGCCCGACCGTGCGCTTGCGGCGCACGTCGAAACTGATGCCGTCCACCGCACGGAACAGGCCGCGATCGGTATCGAAATGGGTCCGCAGATTGCGGACTTCGAGCAGCACGTCAGACATGCGGGGCTCCCGGTGGCGTTGCAGGACTCATGGCGTGAAATCGAGCCCCTTGTAGAAGCCGATCGCATATTGCGGGTGGCCGCGGGCGTTCTTGATGCGCTTGTTCGTCACCGTATACAGCGTGATGTTCGCCACCGGCATCCACAGGTGTTCCTGTGTCACCCGCTCCTGGACCAGGCCGTAGTTCAGCGCCTTGTCCTGCGGGGTCAGCGCGCCCTTGCCGGCCGCCAGCAAGGTGTCGGTCCGCTCGTCCTTCCAGTTCATCCGGTTCGGCGTGGGGATGTTCTTGGAGTCGAAATACAGGCTCATGATGTCGCCGGCCGACAGATACGGCACCGTCACCGACCAGATTTCATAGTCCTGCTCGGCCATCTTCACCGGCGCGATGGTGGAATCCCACGCGTTGATGCGCCAGTCGATGCCCACCTGGCGCAGGAAGCCCTGGATCGCCTCGCCGGTCTTCACCGAGTTGCCACCGGCGGTGACATAGACTTTCGGTTCCAGCCGCACGCCGTCCTTCACCCGGATCCCGTCCGAGCCGGGAATCCAGCCGGCCTCGTCCAGCAGCTTCTTGGCGCGCGCCACGTCCTCGCGCACCAGGCCGTCGGCCTTGGCGCTGTAGTCCAGCGCGCGGGGCGAAACATAGGTGAATGAAGGGTCGGCATTGCCCAGCAGCACGCCGCGCACGATCTGTGCCCGGTTAATGGCGATGTTCATCGCCTCGCGCACCCGGGCGTCGGCGACCATCGGCCTGGTGATCTTGTAGCCGAAATAGAGCAACTGGAAATTGGAGTCGATCTTCTCCACCTGCAGGCTGGCGGCTGCCCGGGCCTGGGGAATGAAGGCCGCCGGGAAGCTTGCCGTGAAGTCGAACTGCCCCGACAGCATGGCGGCCACGCGGGCCGATTCCTCGGGGATGATGCGGATCGACAGGCGCTCGAACTTGGTCGGACCCGTGTTCTGGAACATCTTCGGGCCCCATTTATAGGCGTCGTTGCGCCGCATCACCGTCTCGGTGCGCGGCTGCCACGACACCAAGCACCAGGGGCCGGTGCCGTCGATGCCTTTTACGCCATAATCCTTGCCCAGCGCCTCGACCGTCTCCTTGTTGATGATGTTGTTGGTGAACATCGTCAATTGCAGCAACAGGTCCGAGAACGGCTCGTTCAGCTCGTAGGCCACGGTGGTGGCGTCCACTGCGCGCAGCGACTTCACGCTGCCGGCGCGCCAGGCGAAGGGTGCCTTGGTCTCGGCGCTGACCAGCCGCTCGAAGGTATAGACGACGTCCTGCGCGCTGAACTTCTTGCCCGAACAGAAGGTCACATCGTCGCGCAGCTTGAAGGTGTAGGTCCGCCCGTCCGGGCTGATCTCCCAGGATTTGGCGAGATACGGATGCACCGTCTTGCCGTCCCAATCCATCGCCACCAGCGTGCTCTGGGTCATGTTGCCGATGCTGCCGCCCGGCCCCCAAGTGGTGCGCTGGACATCGAAATGCGGCGCGTCGATGTTCTGCATCAAACGCAGGGTCTGCGCCTCGGCCGCCGCTGACACGGCCACGCCAGCGACGGCGGACAGAAGGTATTTCGCAAGGGGCTTCATCGGCGTGCTCTCCTGGGGATCGGGCTGTCGGCGGATCAAAAGCTGAGGTCAAGGCCCTTGTAGAAGACGTTCTGGTAAAGCGTATGCGCGCGCGCGCCCTTCAGCCGCTTGTTGGTCACCATGTACATGTCGATGTTGAGAACCGGCATCCACAAATGCTCGCGCATCACCTTCTCTTGCACCAGGCCGAAATTCAGCGTGCGCGCTTCGGGGGTCAGCGCCCCTTTGCCGAGCGCCAGCCAGCGGTCGGTCTCCTCGTCCTTCCAGTTCATCCGGTTGGGCGTGGGGATGTTGCGGCTGTCGAAATACAGGCTCATCAGGTCGCCGGCAGTGAGGTACGGCACGGTCACCGACCACACTTCATAATCCTGCTCGGCCATCTTCAGCGGCGCGATGGTGGCGTCCCAGGCCTGGATGCGCCAGTCCACGCCGATCCGGCGCAGATAGCCCTGGATCGCCTCGGCCACTTTGGCGGAATTCGTGCTGGCGCTGACATAGATGCGCGGCGCCAGCTTCACCCCGTCCTTCTCGCGGATGCCGTCGGCGCCCACCTTCCAGCCGGCATCCTCCAACAGGCGCCGGGCGCGCTCCAGGTCTTCCTTGATGATCGTCCCGGTCTTCGGGTTGTAGTCCAGCGCCAGCGGATCGACATTGGAATAGGCGGGCTCGGCATTGCCCAGCAGCACGCCTTTGGCGATCTCGGCCCGGTTGATGGCGATGTTCATCGCCTCGCGCACCCGGACATCCGCCACCAGCGGCCGGGTGATCTTGTAACCATAGTAGAGCAGCTGGAAGTTCGGCTCGGCGCGTGTGACCGTGAGGTTCGGGTTGGCCTTGGCCTGCGGGATGAACGCCGAGGGGAAGCCGCCGGTAAAATCGAACCGGCCGGACATCATCGCCGCAACCCGGCTGGACTCCTCGGGGATGATCTTGATCTGCATCCGCTCGAACTTCACCGGCCCGGGGTTCTTGAACATCGCCGGGCCCCACTTGTAGGCGTCGTGCCGGCGCAGGTTGATCTCGGTCCGCGGTTGCCAGTTCTGGAAGCACCACGGCCCGGTGCCATCCAGCCCGCGCACGCCGTAATCCTTGCCCAGCGACTCCACGCTTTCACGGTTCATGATCACGTTGGTGAACATGGTCAGTTGCAGCAACAGATCGGAGAATGGTTCGTTGAGCTCGTAGGCAATCGTGTGGGTGTCAATCGCTGTGACCGACTTCACCTCGCCGGCCCGCCAAGCGAACGGTCCCTTGGTGTCCGGGCTCTTCAGCCGGGTGATCGAGAAGGCGACATCCTCGGCCGTCAGCTTCTTGCCCGAACAGAAGCTCACATCCTCGCGCAGCTTGAACGTATAGGTCCGACCGTCCGGGCTGATCTCCCAGGATTTCGCGAGATAGGGGATGGGCGTCTTGCCGTCCCAATCCAGCGCAACCAGCGTGTCCTGGGTCATGTTGATGATATCGCCGGCCGGTGACCAGGTGGTGCGGTGCGCATCAAAGGTCGGTGCGTCGCCGGCGCGCATGATGTTCAGTGTCTGCGCCGCCGCGGGGGAAAACCCGAGCATCGCAGCGGTACCAAGCGCGGCCAGCACGCCAAAGTGCTTCTTCATTTTCGTTCCCTCCCTGTCAGCGTCGATAGGCTTGTGGAGCAGGCGTCGTCACGGCACCGGTGACCTCACGGCGCGAGGTCGAGCCCCTTGTAGACCAGCGAGCCATAGACGTGGTGGGCGCGCACATTCTTCACCCGCTTGTTGGCGACCAGCGGGAGTCCCTGGTGCACCAGCGGCACCCACAGGGCATTACGGGTCACGATCTGCTGCACCTCGGCAAACGCTGCGATCCGCGTCAGGTCATCGAGCGCCGTGGTGCCGCGGTCAAGTGCTGCGTCGGTGGCGCGATCGTTCCAGTTCATCCGGTTGGGTGCCGGCATGTTGGACGAATGGAAATACAGCCGCAGCGCATCGCCGGCGCTGGAGTAGGGAAACGAGATCGACCAGATATCGTAGTCCTGCTGGGCAAGCTTGGAGAACACGATCGTGCCGTCCCACATCTGCAACTGCAGATCCACACCAATCCTGCGCCAGAAGCCCTGGACCGCCTCGGCCACCTTGGGCGACCGCCCGGCGACAAAGCCATACAGCAGCAGCGTCAGCGGCTTGCCGTCCTTGTAGCGCAACCCGTCGCCGCCCATCACCCAGCCGGCTTCATCGAGCAGGCGGCCGGCCTCGGCGGTGTCGTAGCGGCCGAGATTGGTTGGCGTGGCGGGGTCGAAATCCTGCGCCTTCGGGTGGATAAAGGTGCTGGCCGCCTCGCCATTGCCGAACCAGATGCCGTCCACCAGTTGCTTGCGGTTGACCGCCATGCTGAGCGCCGTGCGAACCCGCACATCGGACACGTTCGGCCGGCTGGTCTTGAAGCCGAGATAGAACAGGTTGAGGTTGGCCGCCGGCTCATGGATCGCCAGGTTCGGCATCTTGCTGATCTGTGGCAGGTACTGGTCGGGCATCACCGCGGTGAGATCGCCCTGGTTCGAGGCCATGGTGGCGAGCCTTGCCGCCTCCTCGGGAACGATCTTCCAGATGGCGCGCTGATATTTTGCCGGGCCACGATTCTGGTAGACCGGCGGGCCCCATTTATAGGCCTCGTGCCGGGTTGCCACCACCTGGTTGCGCGGCTCCCAGGACTGGAAGCAATAGGGCCCAGTGCCGTCGACGCCTTTGATGCCGAAATCCTTGCCGAGCGCCTCGACATTGTCGCGATTGACGATGGTGGCGTGGAAGTTGGTCAGGTTCAGCAACAGCTCGCTGAACGGTGCGCTCATCTTGTACTCGACGGTCGTGGCATCCTTGGCCACCACCGAGATCCCGGGACCCATGCGCCAGATGAACGGCGCGCGGGTCGTCTTGTCCAGCACGCGCTCAAATGTATAGACAACGTCCGCGGCGGTGAATTTCTTGCCCGAACAGAAGGTGACATCGTCACGCAGCTTGAACGTATAGGTGGTGCCGTCCGCACTCACCTCCCACGATGTCGCCAAGGACGGGCGGATCGTCTTGAGGTCGTAGTCCAGCGCCACCAGCGTGTCGCCGGTCATGAACAGCACCTCGCCGGTCGCCCCCGAGGTCGTGCGCACCCCATCATAGTTCGGCGCATCGATGCCGCGGATCATCGTCAAGGTTTGGGCAGCAGCCGGTACGGCCAATGCCGTCGCCAACGTTGCGGCAAGCATGGTCGAAAGGAAGCGGCGCAGAGCCATGTTCGTCTCTCCGTCGTGACTATTGTTGCAGCCGGGGATCCAGCACATCGCGGATGGCATCGCCCAGCAGGTTGGCGCACAGCACCACCACGAAGATGGCCAGGCTCGGCACGGTGGCGATATGCGGCGCCATGAACAGGAAGTCGCGCCCCTGCGCCGCCATCATGCCAAGCTCGGCCATCGGCGGCTGCGCCCCCATACCCAGGAAGGACAGCGCCGAGCCGGTCAGGATGATCTGGCCAAAGCGCAGCGTGAGAAAAACGAAAATCGTCGAGATGCAGTTCAGCGCCAGATAACGCCAGATGAGTGTGGTGTCCGAAACCCCGAGCGCCCGCCCGGCCTCGATGAACTCCTGTTCCATCACCCCGATCGCCGCCCCGCGCGACACCCGCGCCACGTCGGGCACGGTCGCCACCACCAGCGCGATCACCACCGCTGCAAGCCCGGCGCCGGCGATCGCCGCCACGGCAAGGCCGATCAGGATCGCCGGAAAGGCCAGCATGACATCCACCAGCCGCATGATCCAAGGATCCAGCCGCTTGTAGAATGCCGCCAGGATGCCGAGCAGCCCGCCCAACGTCCCGCCGCAGAGCACACCCACTAGCCCCAGCATGAGCGTGTTGCGCGCGCCATAGATCAGTCGGCTGAGGATATCGCGTCCGTTGCTGTCGGTGCCCAACAGGTTGGCCCCGCCCGGCGGATTCATCACGTTGGTCAGGTCGATGGCATAGGGATCGAACGGCGCCACCCAGGGCGCGAACACCGCCGCCAACACAATCACGCTCAGCGTCAGCCCCGCCCCGGCCGCCACCCGGTCGCGCGCCAGCCGTCGCAGCAGCGATGCCCGGCCCATCTCGCCCGTCGCCGGCACAATAGCGGCATCGTCCAACGTCGTGCTCATCAGCGCTGCATCCTCGGGTCGAGATAGACATAGAGGACATCGACGATCAGGTTGATCGACAGGAACGCCATCGCCAGGATCATGATCGCACCCTGGGCGGTCGGGAAATCACTCGAAATGATCGCGCCCACCGCCAGCCGCCCCACACCCGGCCAGGAGAACATCGTCTCGGTCACCACGGCACCACCCAACAGGAACGCCGCCTGCAACCCAATCAGCGTCACCACCGGAATCAACGCATTGCGCAGCGCATGGCCGACCACCACGGTGCTCTCGCGCAACCCCTTCGCCCGCGCGGTGCGAACGAAATCCGCGCCCAGAACCTCCAGCACCGCGGTGCGCGTAAGCCGCGCGATCGGCCCGATCAACACGCTGCCCAGCGTCAGGCACGGCAGGATCAGGCTTGGCAGACCGCCATCCCAAATCGGCCCGGTCCGGCCGGTGAAAGGCAGCATGCCCCACTTGAAGCCGACATACTGGATCAGCAGCAGCCCGATGAAAAAGATCGGCATCGACACGCCGGCCACGGAAAACGCCATGATCAGCCGGTCGACGATCGTGCCGCGGTTCACCGCCGCCAGCGTGCCCAGCGAGATACCGCACGGAATGGCGATCAACAGCCCGCCCAGCATCAGCTCGACCGTCGGCCCGATGGTATGCGCCAGCTCTTCGCTGACCGCCTTGTTGGAGATGATCGAGCGGCCGAGATCGCCCTGCAGCACGCGCAGGATGTACTCGATGAACTGCACCGCAATCGGCCGGTCGAGCCCCAGCTCAAGCCGGATCGCGTCGATCGTCTCCTGCTTGGCGTCCGGCCCCGCGATGATCATCGCGGGATCGGCCGGCACCACCTGCAACAGGCAGAAGCACAGGAACAGCACGCCAATCAAGGCGGGAAATGAAATAATCAGCCGATGGACTATCTGCCGCCCCATGCGTCGTCCGCTCCCCATGGACGCGCGACGGCATGACAGCACCGACCGGCACGCTTCCTTGCTCCCTGCACCCCGGCCGTTGCCAAAGTGTTTTGTCTCGCCACGCCGGCCTGCGGGTTTGCCCGTCGGTCGCGGCATTTGTTGACTGTCGTTCGCACATCCCTCCTTGTCGGGTCAAACGAAAACCGTCGGCGGCGGCACTCGTTTCTCCTTCCAAGCCGGCGCCGTTGCGGCCACACTCGCCTTCGCGGGTGCAGCATCGCGCCCGACCATTCCCCGCCAGGAGCTGCCCATGCCGCGCGACGCCGCCGACCCGCTCCTGCTGACGCCCGGCCCGGTCAGCGTCTCGCGCTCGACCAAGGAGGTGATGCTGAAGGACCGCGCCTCGGGCGGGGAGGAATTCGTCCGCGACCTGATGCTGGCGCGCGGCTATATGGTCGGGCTGGTGAACGGTGGCGCCGCCTATACCGCCGTCCCCCTGCCCGGCAGCGCCACCTATGCCAACGAGGCGGTCATCGGCGGCCTGACGCCGCAGGGCGGCAAATTGCTGATCCACACCAACGGCGTCTACGGCGATCGCCTCATCGAGATTTGCGCCCGTGTCGGCGTGCCATACGTCGTCATCCGCACCGCCCCGTTCACCCCGCCCAGCGCCGCCCAGTTCGAGGCCGCGATCACCGCCGACCCCGCCATCACCCACGTCATGGTGGTGCACTGCGAAACCAGCACCGGTGTGCTCAATCCGCTGCCCGAGATCGCCGCAGTCTGCCGCACCCACGCCAAGGGCCTGTTCGTCGACGCTGTCGCCTCCTTCGGCGCCATCCCGATCGACGCACCGGGGCTGGGGCTCCAGGCGATCACCGTCTCGTCGAACAAATGCATGCAGGGTGTGCCTGGCATCGGCTGGGCGGTGGTGCAGCGCACCGTGCTGGAGAATGCCCGCGGCACCGGCCGCGCGCTCGCGCTCGACCTGTGGGACCAGAACCAGCACATGGACCGCACCAACAGCTTTCGCTTCACGCCCCCCACCCAGGTGCTCGCCGCCTTCGCCCAGGCCTGCCGCGAGCACGCAGCCGAGGGCGGCACCGCCGCCCGCCTCGCCCGCTACCAGGAGAACTGGAAGCGCCTGGTCGACGGCATGCGCCAGATGGGCTTTGTGACCGTGGTGCCCGACAAATACGCCGCGCCGATCGTCGCCACCTTCCACAATCCCGCCCATCCCGCCTTCAGCTTCCAGAAACTGTTCGAAGGCATGCAGCGCCGTGGCTTCGTAATCTTCCCCGGCCGCCTCGCCCTGGCCGACACGTTTCGCATCGGCTGCATGGGCGACGTCCACCCGCGCGACATGGCCGAGGCGATGACCGCCGTGGCGGAGACAATGCAGGAAATGGGCGTCCCCGGCCTGGGCCACGCCGCCGGCTGATCCCCGAGACATCCAACAAGCGGTTTCCCGACCGCACGCATCCGTGGCAATCTCGCCGTATCACCGTCTCGTCAAGCCCCCCATCCCGAAAAGCCCCCCATCCCGTAAAGCCGCTGTGGAGCCACCCCCGATGATCCCAACCCGCCGCGCCGTCCTCGGTGGCTTCGCTACCTTGCCACTCCTGTACAACCCCGCCCGCGCCCAGGCCCGGCCGGGCTACCTGCGTTACGGCCTGTCGGCATCGCCGCCCAACCTGTTGCCGTGGGAGAACACCGGCGCCTCGGCCGGCACGGTGAAGCTGCTGATCAATCGCAGCCTGGTCGCCTGGGACGCCAACGGCCAGCTCAAGGGCGAGCTGGCCAGCAGCTGGAGCCTGGATGGCGAGGGCGCCTGGGTGTTCAAGCTGCGCCAGGACGTGCTGTTCCATAACGGCGAGAAATTCACCGCCGAGGATGTGCGCTGGACCATCGAGCAGATCGCCGGCGAGAAATCCACCGCCCATCTGCGCACCCAGTTCCAGAGCCTGGCCCGCGTCGAAACCCCCGACCCCTACACGGTGCGCCTGGTGCCGAAGGAAAAGCTGGCCACTCTGCCGACCTGGTTTGCCAACTACAACGTGTCGATCTGCTGGCGTGGCTCGGACATCAAGGCGCCCATCGGCTGCGGCCCGTTCCGCATCGTCCGCCAGGAGCGCGGCACCTCGATCGAGGTCGCGGCCTCGCCGAACTACTACAAGCCCGGCCTTCCGAAGCTGAAGGGCATCCTGTTCACCGCCTACCCCGACGAGAACCTGCGCAACGCCGCTCTGCGCTCCGGCGACTTGGACATGATCGAATACGTCCCCTGGCAGGCGATGGCCTCGGTGGAGGCCGACCCGCGCCTGAAGCTGGCGGAGATGCAGGGCGCCGCCTTCATGGACGTGCTGTTCAACGGCACCCGCCCGCCGTTCAACAACCCGCTGGTGCGCCGCGCGGTGGCCCACGCGATCAAGCGCGAGGACATCGTCAAGGTCGCCTTTTTCGGCCGCGGCCGTCCCCTCGAAGGCGTGCCGATCATCCCCGGCACGCCGTTTTTCGACGAGCAACTCTCGCGCGGCTGGAATTATGACCCCGCCCGCTCCAAGGCGCTGCTGACCGAGGCCGGCTATGGGGCGGGCATCCAGGCCAAGATGCTCGCCACCGCCCAGTTCGGCATGCACAAGGACACCGCCGAAATCGTCCAGCAATACCTCGCCGCCATCGGCATCCAGGTGGAACTGCAACTGCCGGACTGGTCCACGCGGGTCAGCATGGGCACGCGCGGCCAGTATGACCTGGCCGTCCATGGCGTGGCGGCCGACAGCAACGACCCCGATGGCCTGTCCGTGGTGATGGACACCTCGCTGTCCAACACCCATAGTCGTTCGTTCAGCCTCGCCGCCCCGCGCACCACGGCCGCCTTCGCCGCCGGCCGGGCGGAGTTCGACACCGCCAAGCGGGTAGAGATCTACAAGGAGCTGCAACGCGCCGCCCTTGAGGAAGTCCCCCTGGTCGGGCTCGCATGGCGCAGCCAGGGCTTCGGCCTGGACCGACGTATCACCGGCTTCACCAACCTGCCGGGCCAGCTCAGCACCGCATCCGGCAACCAGCTCGAATACACCGACTTCACCTGATGCGGTACCTGCTGCGCCGGGTCGGGCTGGCGCTGTTACTGGTCTGGATCGTGGCGACCATCGTGTTCATGGCGATCCACCTGGTGCCGGGCGATCCCGCGGAGATCCTGATGTCCTCCGCCGGTTCCGCGCCGGACCCCGCGGCGGTGGCCGCCCTGCGCGAGCGGCTGGGGCTGAACCGGCCGCTGGGCACGCAGTATCTGGATTTCCTCGCCGGCCTGCTGCGCGGCGACCTCGGCGCCTCGCTGGTCGATGACTATCCGGTGCTGGACGAGATCGCCCTGCGCCTGCCGCGCACGCTGGAGCTGATTGCCGCCGGCACGATCTTGGCCGTCCTGATCGGCGTGCCCGCCGGCACCTGGGCGGCGCTGCACCGCGGCGGCGGTTTTGACCGCGCGGCCTCGGCGACGGCGGCCTTTGTGTTGGCGATCCCGGTCTTCGTGGTCGGCACGCTGCTGGTGCTGCTGCTGGCCCAGACGCTGCGGTGGATGCCGGCCGGCGGCTATGTGCCGTTTGCGAAATCTCCGAGCCAGCATCTGCTGCTTCTGACCCTGCCGGCGGTGGCGATCGCCAAGGGCCTGACTGCCGTGCTGTTTCGCATGACGCGATCCTCGGTGCTCGATGTCGTGGCCCAGGACCATGTCCGCACCGCGCGGGCCAAGGGGTTGCGGCCCAGCCGGGTGGTGCTCAAGCACATCGTGCGCAATGCGCTCTCGCCGGTGCTGACGGTGCTCGGGCTGCATATGGGGGCGCTGCTCGGCGGCACGGTGTTGGTGGAATACGTGTTCAACTGGCCGGGCCTGTCCACGCCGCTGCTGCGGGCGGTGGAAGCGCGCGACTACCCGATGGTGGTCGGGATCGTGCTGGTGGTCTCCGCCCTGTTCCTGACCATCAACCTGATTGTCGATCTCACGCGCGCCGCGCTGGATCCGCGGATCCGCACCGGATGAGGCGGCTTGCCATCCCCGGCGGGCTGGTGGCGGCCATCGTGCTATTGGCGCTGCTCGCTCCCTGGCTCGGGCTGCCGGATCCAGTGCGCCAGGATGTGGCCAACCGGCTGGCTGCGCCGGGCGATGCCGGGCTGCTGGGGCGGGACGAGTTCGGGCGCGATGTGCTGTCACGGTTGATCTGGGGGGCGCGGACCAGCCTGTTCGTGGCGTTTGCGTCCGGGTTGATCGCCTGTGTCGCCGGGACGCTGGTGGGGCTGTTGAGCGCCTGGTTCCGGGGGCTGGGGGGGCTGTTGGCGCTGGGCAGCACCGAGATCATCCTGTGCTTTCCGCCGATCCTGTTGGCGCTGCTGGTGGTGACGCTGCTCGGGCCGGGGGCGGGGACCCTGATCATGGTGCTGTCGGTGCTGTTCCTGCCGGGGTTTGCCCGGATCACCTATGCCGAGGTGCAGCTGGTCCAGGAGCTGGAATATGTCGAGGCGGCGCGGGCGATCGGTGCCACCACGCCGCGGATTCTGCTGCGGACGATCCTGCCCAATGTCGCCGGGCCGATCCTGGTGCAGTTGTCGCTTGTCATCGCGGCCGCGGTGGTGCTGGAGAGCGGGTTGAGTTTTCTCGGGCTGGGGGTGGTGCCGCCGGCGCCGTCCTGGGGGTTGATGATCCGGGGGGCACGGACCACGCTGGAGCTGGCGCCGCTGTTGCTGGTGTGGCCCTGCGTGGCATTGACCTTGACCATCCTGGCGATGAACCTGTTGTGCGACGCGCTGCGCGATGCCGTCGATCCCCGGACATCGCAACGCCAACATTGAGGAGACTTCGCCGATGGCCAGCCATACCACTCCGAAAGTCCATATGGGCGCACTGACCGGCGATGAGGGCCGGGCGATCTATGCCAAGAATCCGGTGATCCTGTTGCCGATGGGCAGCCAGGAGGACCAGGGGCCGCATGCGCCGATGGGCGACTATCTGTTGGCCGAGAAGGTGGCCGAGCTGGCCGCGATCCGGGCGACCGAGATGGGCACGCCGACGGTGGTGGCGCCGGTGATCCCGTTTGGCGGGGCGGATTATTTCGGCGCGATGATCGGTGGCATTGCGTTGTCTGAGGCGACGCTGACGGCGGTGATGCGGGAAATGTTCGCCAATCTGCATCGGCACAAGCTGACCCGGCTGATTGTGATCAATGGGCATGGCGGCAATGTCGGGCCGATTCAGGTGGCGACCCGCGAGGTGTTCCAGGCGAGCGGGATGATCATTCCCAGTCTCTATCTTTGGCGGATCGGCTATGGGCTGTTGCCGGGGATCGTTGGGGTGGAGAAGGCGAATGCGGTGGCGGGGCATGGGGCGGATCCGTTGACCTCGATCGGGATGCATCTGTTTCCCGAGCTGATCCGGCGGGACATGATCCCTGCGGCCACCCCGCTGAAGCGCAACGCGATGCTCGACCTGCCCTATACGGCGCTGGGGGCGGCGAGCTTTGAGGGGGCGGAGATCGGGATGCCGACGGAGTATGACGAGATCTATACCAAGGGCGTGGCCAAGGGCGATCCGAACCTGTCCTCGGCCGAGACCGGGGCAGCGTTGACCGAGCAGTTGGTCACCATCTGCGCCAAGTTCGCGGCGCATTTCGCCAGCAAGACGAAGTAGTCAGGCGGCGGCTTCGCGGCGGCCGGCGCGCAACCAGGCGACGCCGGCCAGGGCGATGACGACCAGGGTCAGGCCGATCCAGTTGATCGCGGCCCAGCCGAGCTTTTCTTCCAGGTAGCCGGCCAGGAAGCTGGCGATCGCGGTGGTGCCGAAGATGAGGAAGTCGTTCAGTGCCTGGGCCTTGCCGCGTTCGGACGGGCGGTAGGTGGTGGTGACCAGGGTGGTGGCGGCGACGAACATGAAGTTCCAGCCGAGGCCGACCAGGGTGAGCGAGATGCGGAAATGCCACTCGGTGACACCCATCAGGGCCGGGATGATGCCAAGGATCAGGATGAAGCCGCCGATGGTCATGATCCGCATGGTGCCGTAGCGCGTGATCAGGTTGCCGGTGAACAGCGAGGGCAGGAACATGCCCATCACATGCATGAAGATGACCAGATGGGCCTCGGTCTGCGGCAGGCCGCAGGCGACGATGGCCAAGGGCGAGGCGGACATCAGGAAGGACATGGTGCCGAAGGCGATCATCGCGGTCATCACCGAGACGGCGTAATGCGGCTGGATGGCGATCTGCCAGAGCGGGCGCTGGTCGCCGGTGGGGGCCTGGGTCTCGCCGGGCTGGATGGCGGGGAAGTGGATCTGCGACATGATGATGAACACCACCACGTGCATCGCTGCCATGGTGGCGTAGGTGCCGAGGTAGATCGGCACCATGGTGTCGTAGGTCATGTTGGTCAGGCTGGGGCCGATCAGCCCGGCGGCGATGCCGCCGGCGGTGACCCATGAGATGGCCTTGGCGCGCATGGGGCCGGGGACGAGTTCGACGGCGGCGAAGCGGTACATCTGGAGGCTGGCGACCGAATAGCCCTGGATCAGGCCGCCGATGCACATGACGATGATGCTGCCCTGGACCAGGCCGATGGCGCAAATGCCGGCGCCGAACAGGCCGACGATCGAGCCGAGGCGAAAGCCGAAGCTGCGGCCCAGGCGCTGCATCAGCAAGGCGGCCGGGAAGACGGCGAGCATGACGCCGAGATGCTGCATTGTCACCGGCAAGGTGGCGAGCTCGCGGTACTGCGGCAGGAAGGTGACCACTGACAGAGCGGTGGCGGCGAACATCATGGTGTTGATGGCCTGGCCGAGAGCCTGGCAGGCGGCCAGCAACAACAGGTTGCGCCGCATCGGGCTGGTCATCACTGGCGGATTCTCCCGGAAGGCGTGGTGGGCGGACCTATCGCGGATACCCCCGTGGCACAACCGCTGTTGCCGCCGGGCACGGGTGCGTGGAAGAAATGTTTCTATGTCGTTATAAAAAAGACATGGGTTCGCGGCCCCGCTTGGGGGAGGTTTGGTGGCTGATGGGACGCAATAGCGCCGGCGGGGCGCGTGCGGAGGGGCGGCGGGGGAAGGCAGGGGAACGGCAGGGAAGTCTTCTTTTTGTGAACAAAAAGAAGCAAAAAAACTTTATCCGTTGGCGCAGGACGACAGGATGGGTGGCCGGCGCGGGGCGTTGGCGGTGCGTCCGCTGGCGGGCTTGATGGACTGATGGTTTTTTCTGCGCGCAGGCGCGCGGGGCGGCGGTCATGAGGACGGATTGAGGGGCGGGAAGCTGGCCGGTCTGCCAAAGCAGGAGGAGTTGTTCCAGGCGGCCGAAGATGCGGGCGAAAATGGCGGCGATCAGGGCGTCGATGGCCGCCGGCAACCAGACGCGGGTCTCCTTCCGGGCCTGCGCAGTGTTGCGCAGGCCGGCGATCTGCTCGCTCAGGGCGGGTGATCGGTTATGCATCGGGCTGTATATTAACTAACAAACACTAGGAATGCAAGGGAAAAATTCTGGCGCTTTGAAATTTTTTCTGCGACATGATCGCGTCGGCTGACGGGGTGGAGAGCCCCCCTCCGGCTCCCCTCGCCCAAGCACGAGGGGAGAGAAGATTCTTTTGAATGAAGTTTTTTTGCTTCTTTTTGTTCACAAAAAGAAGAATCCTTGCTCTCAAAACAGCGATAGTTGTGTTTCGACCATGCCCAGGCGCGCATTGGCTGGGGGCGCGAAGGCGGTAGTGTCCAGGGGTTCAGCGCGGTCGAGGCCCCATTGCCGGGCGGCGCGGGTGAAGCGGCTTGCCAGCAGGTCGGCGTAGACACCGGTTCCGGTGAAGCGCTGGCCGTATTTGGCGTCGCTCAGCGCGCCGGCGCGGGTTTGGCGGATGAGGTCGAGCACGCGGGCGGCGCGGTCGGGGAAGTGGGCGGCGAGCCAGTCTTCGAACATCTGCTTCAACTCATGGGGCAGGCGCAGCAGGATGTATCCGCCGGTGCGGGCGCCGGCGCGGGACGAGGCTTCGAGGATGTTTTCGAGTTCGGCATCGTTGAGGCCGGGGATCATCGGGGCGGCCATGACGCCGGCGGGGATGCCGGCGCGGGTGAGTTCCTGGATCGCCTGGATGCGGCGAGCGGGGGCCGCGGCGCGGGGTTCCATACGGCGGGCCAGATTGTTGTCCAGGGTGGTGATGGAGAGGCAGACGCGGACCAGGTTTCGCGCGGCCATGGGGGCCAGGAGGTCGATATCGCGCAGCACCATGGCCGATTTGGTGACGATGGTGACGGGGTGGTTGAAGCGGTCGAGCACGGCCAGGATGGCGCGGGTGAGTTTCAGGGTGCGTTCGACGGGTTGGTAGGGGTCGGTGTTGGTGCCGAGGGCGATCGGGCGGGGGACGTATCCGGGTTTGCGCAGCTCGCGTTCGAGCAGTTCGGCGACCTCGGGCTTGTAGACAAGCTTGGTTTCGAAATCGAGGCCGGGGGAGTATCCCAGGTAGGCGTGGGTGGGGCGGGCGAAGCAGTAGACGCAGCCGTGTTCGCAGCCGCGATAGGGGTTGATGGCGCGGTCGAAGCCGATATCGGGCGATTGGTTGTAGGAGATGACGGTGCGGGTGTTGTCGCGCAGCAGGGTGGTGGGCAGGGGGGGCAGGTCGGCGAAATCGGCCGCCATGGTGCCCCAGCCATCGTCGAACACGGCGGGCGCCTGGGGTTCGAAGCGGTTGGGCGGGTTGGTCACGGCGCCGCGACCGCGGCGGGCCACGATGGCCGTGTCGGATTCCGGGTCGATTGCGACATGCAGGGCGGGGGAGACATGTACTGCTGGCGCGGGAGCGGCGGGGACGACCGATGGCGCGGCCACATCCGCGGCGATGGCACGCGCGGCCATGCGCGGCGCCACGCGGGCGGGGGGCGGCGGGATCATCAAGGCGGCGGCCTTGGCGGCGCGGCCGCGGGCGGCCGGCATGTCGATCTCGCCCGCGCGGTCCAGTGCGGCGATCTCTTCCGGGTCGATCTCGCGCGCGAGGTCGCCGCTGTTGCGATTTGGGCCGGCGTGGTTGGGCCGCTGGGTATCGTGCTGGATTGCACGCATGATTGTGTTCCCCATCCGTTCGAGTGGTAGAGTGACGTTGGCACGCCTTGGCGTCAAGAACGAATAGCGAACGGCAAGCAATTTTTCATGGCCCTTTCCGTGGTGATCCCGACGCTGAATGCTGAGGCTGGCCTGGCCGGCTGTATTGGCGCGTTGGCGCGGTTGCCGGGCGAGGTTGTGGTGGTGGATGGCGGCAGCAGCGACGGGACGGTCGAGCTGGCGGCGCGGCTGGGGGCGCTGGTGGTGCAGGCGCCGCGCGGGCGGGGGCGGCAGCTGGCGGCGGGGGTGGCGGCGGCGCGCGGGGATTGGCTGCTGTTGTTGCATGCGGATACGCGGTTGGCGCCGGACTGGGCGGCGGTGGCGTATCCGTTCATGGCAGCGCAGGCGGGGGCGGCGAGCCCGGGGAAGGCCGGGTATTTCCGCTTTCGGCTGGATGCGGCGGAGCCGGAGGCGCGGCGGCTGGAAGTGCTTGTGGCGTGGCGCTGCCGGCGGTTGGGGTTGCCGTATGGGGATCAGGGGTTGCTGATTTCGCGGGCGTTGCTGGATGAGGTGGGGGGGATCGCCGATTTGCCGCTGATGGAGGATGTGGATTTGGTGCGGCGGATTGGGCGGGGGCGGCTGGTGGCGCTGCAGGTGGATGCGGTGACGTCGGCGGTGCGGTTTCGGCGGGATGGGTGGTGGGGGCGGCCGGTGCGGAATCTGGTTTGTCTGGGGATGTATTTTGCTGGGGTGCCGGTGCGGTGGATTGCGCGGGTTTATGGGTAGGGAAGGAAGTCTTTTTTTTGTGAACAAAAAGAAGCAAAAAAACTTTATTCAATGGTTGGGGACAAAATGGGCGATGCCGGGTGGGCAGCGTGGGTCCTTCACTTCGTTCAGGATGACGAAGGAAACGGATAGAAGTTTTTTGGTTCTTTTTTTCAAAAAAGAACTGCTTTCCTATGCTTGGTGATACTGTCTTCGTCTTCACTCGCGCCCCAAGGCTGGGCGTGGGGAAGCGGCGCTTGGCGCGGGAGATTGGGGATCGGGCGGCGTTGCGGTTTCAGGTGGCGACGCTGCATCGGTTGGTGCGGGGGTTGGTGCGGGATGGGCGGTTTCGCGTGGTGTTGGCGGTGACGCCGGATGGGGGGTTTATCCGGGGGTTGCGGGGGGTGGCGCGGGTTGGGCAGGGGCGGGGGGATTTGGGGGCGCGGATGGCGCGGGTGTTGGGGCTGGCGCGGCGGGCGGTGTTGCTGGGGAGCGATATTCCGCAGGCGGGGGCGGCGGATGTTCGGGCGGCGTTTGCGGCGTTGGGGCGGGTGGATGCGGTTTTTGGGCCGGCGGTGGATGGCGGATATTGGTTGGTGGGGTTTGGGATCAGGCGGGTTTCGCGGCCGTTTGATGGGGTGCGGTGGTCGAGCGAACATGCGCTGACGGACACGCTGGCGAACTTTGGTGGGGTGCGGGTTGGGTTGTTGCGGGTGTTGAGTGACGTGGATACGGCTGCCGATCTGGGGGCGGATTTGGGGGTTATTCGGCGGCTTTGAGGTGTTCCTGAAGGCGGGGCATGAGTTCGACGAGGTTGCAGGGGCGGAAGCGGTTGTCGAGTTGGTGGACCAGGATGTCGTCCCAGCCGTCTTTTACTGCGCCGGTGCTGCCGGGGAGGGCGAAGAGGTAGGTGCCCTGGGCGACGCCGCCGATGGCGCGGGACTGGATGGTTGAGGTGCCGATCTTGGCGAAGCTGAGCATGCGGAAGAGTTCGCCGAAGCCTTCGATGCGTTTTTCGAGAACGCGGTCGAAGGCTTCCGGGGTGACGTCGCGGCCGGTGATGCCGGTGCCGCCGGTGGTGATGATGCAGTCGATGGTGGGGTCGGCGATCCAGCGGCGCAGGAGGAGTTCGATGCTGCCGGCGTCGTCTTTTTCGATGGCGCGGACGGCCAGGGTGTGGCCGGCGGCCTGGACGCGGGCGGCCAGGGTGGCGCCGGAGGTGTCGGTTTCCAGGGTGCGGGTGTCCGAGACGGTCAGGACGGCGATGTTGACCGGGAGGAAGCGGCGGGCTTGGTCGAGGCCGGGCATGGCGCGGGTTCCCTCCGGGAAGACTCAGTGTTGGGTGCTGTCGGCCCAAGCGTAGCGTGGCCAGGAGCCGGCGGCCAGATCGTCGAGCGAGGGGGCGGGCAGGCGGAGGCGGGCGGCGTAGAGCCAGGTGTGGGCGAGGACGCGGGGGACGAAGGCGCGGGTTTCGTCGATCGGGATGGCTTCGATGAAGAGCAGGGGGTCGCCGTGGTCGCGGATGGTGGCGCTCCAGCGGCTCATGGCGGTGGGGCCGGAATTGTAGCTGGCGAGCAGGCGGATTTTGTTGCCGGCGACGGTGTCGGTGGCGGCGAGGAAGTTGAGGTAGCGCTGGCCGAGGCTGAGGTTGGTGGCGGGGTCGTGCAGGGGGGGGAGTTTGCCGGGTTCGCCGTCTTGTGGCTCGGGGATGCCGGCGAGGAAGCGGGCGGTGGCGGGCATGATCTGCATGAGGCCGCGGGCGCCGGCGCGGGAGACCAGGGTGGGGTCGAAGTTCGATTCGGCGCGGGCGATGGCATAGACCAGGGCGGGATTGACGGTGAAGCCGCCGGTGGGGCGCAGGCGGGGGATGGCGAAGCGGGTGCGCTCGCGGGGGCGGCCGTCGGCGCGTTCGGCGAGTTGGGCGGCGAGGCCGGCGAGGCCGGCCTGTTCGGCGACCAGCATGAGGGCGCGGTGCAGGGCGGGCGTTTCGCGGGTGTCGGACCAGAGGAGGCGGAGTTCGGCTTCGGCGCGGTCGGGTTGGCCGATTTGCAGCAGGGCGAAGGCGCGCTGGCCGCCGGGGTGGGCGGCGACGGCGGCGAGGTCGGCTTCGCCGAGGGTTTCGCGCGGGGTTTGGGCGCCTTCCAGGGGTTGGCCGAGGATGCGGCGGGCGAGCAGGCCGTGGAAGGTGCGGTCTTCGGCGGCGGCGCGGTCGAGCCAGCGGGCGTGGGCGTCGGCGTCGCCGAGGCGGAGATGGGCGCGGGCGGCCCAGAAGGCAGCGGCGGCGCGTTGGGATGAGGTGGTGATGGTGGCGGCCCAGGCGAGTTCGAACATGGCGCGGGCTTGCGGGATGCGATCCAGGCGCCAGGCGGCGAGGCCCGCCCAGTGGCCGGCGGCGGCGACGGTGAGGCAGGTGGTGCCGCGCTGGCCGCTATTGGCGCGCTGGCAGGATTCGGCGCCGATGGCGGCGACTTCGTAGGCTTCGCGGTCGCGGTTCAGCGCGAACAGGATTTGGCCAACTTCGCCGCGCAGGAGGGCGGCGTAGCCGGGGGGAAGGGCTTGGGCGGCGAGGATGGCTTTGGAGGCGGCGCCATAGAGGCCGTTGCGGGCGGCTTCGCGGACGGTGGCGTCGGTTTCCGGCAGGCGGGGGAGGGTGAGGCCGGGGGGTTCGCTTTCCTCTGGGAGTGGAACGGGTTCGGCGGCGACCGACAGGGCGGGCAGGAGCGGCGGCGGCGGCAGGGCGGCGCGGGCGGGCAGGCGGCGCTTGAGCAGGGCGTGGATGGCCGGGGCGTCGGGTAGCGTGCTCCAGCGGGCGAGCCAGTCCTGGAGATCGGCGGGTGCGGTGCGGGTGTGGGGTCCGAGGTGGCGGTCGGCCAGGAGGTGGCCGAGTAGGCCTTCGTGCACGGGGTCTTCGGCGTCCCAGGCGAGGGATTGGCGGACGGCCTCGGCGATGTCGCCGCGGGCCTGGAGCGCGAAGAGGCGGCGCAGGCGGGCGGCCTCGCTCGGGGCGAGCGGCTGCAGCAGGGCGATGCCGTCGCGGCGGATGCCGTTGGGCACAGGTATCCGGGGCACCGCCATGGCGGTGTCATCGGTGATGTGCTGTGCCTGTCCATACGCCTTCGGGGTCGCCAAGGCGACCATGACCACGACCCCGAAAGCCAGTGCCGGGGCGGCGGGAAGGCGGGAGAGCGTGGTGACGATCCCTCGCATGGTGCTGCACCTACACAGCGGGCGGTGCGGGTTCAACTTCCAGAAATGGGATGCTGCCCGTCTTTTGAGACGTCAGGTGTTGAATCAACCGGTTGCCGGGCGTTGTGAAATCAACGTTCTGATCACGTCTTGTCGATGTTGCGGCGCAGCGAGAGCCAATCGGCCCAGGCCTCGCGCTTGGCGCGCGGGGTGTCGAGCAGGAAGGCGGGGGCCAGCATTGGCAGGGTGGGGAGGGCGCTGTCGAGGCCGGGGAGCGACAAGGCCAGCCATTTGCCGCGGGTGCGGGTGATGGCGGCGGGGTTGCCGGTTAGCGTCTTGGCCGCCAGCGCGCCGAGCAGGACCAGGTGACGCGGGCGGGCCAGGGCGATCTGGCGCTGCAGGAAGGGCAGGCAGGTCTGGAGTTCGGCGTCGGTCGGGGCGCGGTTGCCGGGGGGGCGCCAGAACACGATGGAGGAGATCAGGCAGTGTGTGCGGTTGATGCCGATGCTGGCCAGCATGCGGTCGAGCAACTGGCCGGATGGGCCGGCGAAGGGCTTGCCGGCGCGATCTTCCTCGGCGCCTGGCGGGTCGCCGACCAGCATGAGGCCGGCGGCGGGGTTGCCGTCGCTGAAGACCAGGTTGGTGGCGGTGCCAGAGAGCGGGCAGCCGTCGAAGCTAGCGAGGGCGGCGCGGAGTTCGTCCACGGTTTGGCAGGCGGCGGCGATGTCGCGGGCGCGCTGGGCGGGTGGCAGGCCGGCGGCGACCGGGGTGTTGGATGGGCGAGGCGGCGCGGCGGGGGGCGGCAAGGTGGGGGCGAGTGAGGCACGCGTCGGGATGGCCAGGCGGTCGAGGGGCTCGCCCGCCAGGGCCTCGTCGGCTCCCCATTCGATTTGCAGGCGCAGGGCCTCGAGCGCGTCCATGTATGGGCAGCATAGCCGGTCGTGCGGCGGGCGGCGAGGTTTTGCGCATTTTCCCGAGTATCCGTAACCTGGGCCGCACCCATATAGGCGGGGTCGCCGCGGACGGATTCAGCGGCGCGGTACGATCAAGGAGGATACATGTCAGAGGCTCCGGCGCGCGAGCAGATGGAATTCGACGTTGTGATCGTCGGTGCCGGCCCGTCGGGGCTGGCCGCGGCGATCCGGCTCAAACAGCTGGCACCCGAGGCGGCGGTTTGCGTGGTGGAGAAGGGGAGCGAGGTTGGCGCGCATATCCTGTCAGGTGCGATCATCGAGCCGCGGGCGCTGGCCGAGCTGATCCCGGATTGGCAGGCGAAGGGCGCGCCGCTGGATACGCCGGCGAAGACCGACAAATTTCTGTATCTGACGCCGGTCGCCGATATCCGGCTGCCGACGCCGCCGACGATGCATAACGAGGGCAATTACATCTCCTCGCTCGGCAATGTCTGCCGCTGGCTGGCGACGCAGGCGGAGGAATTGGGGGTTGAGATCTATCCCGGCTTTGCCGCCTCCGAGGTGCTGGAGGAGGATGGCCGGGTGGTCGGTATTGCCACCGGCGACATGGGGATCACCCGCGAGGGCGCGCAGGGGCCGAACTACGCGCCGGGCATGGAGTTGCGGGCGCGCTACACGATCTTTGCCGAGGGTTGCCGGGGGTCTTTGACCAAGCGGTTGTTGGCGCGGTTCAAGCTGGGCGAGGGCCGTGATCCGCAGACCTATGGCATCGGCATCAAGGAATTGTGGGAGATCCCGGCCGAGCAGCATCAGCCGGGGCTGGTGATCCACACTATTGGCTGGCCGGTGGATTCTGCGACCTATGGCGGGTCGTTCCTGTACCATTGGGGCAAGAACCTGGTTTCGTATGGCTATGTGGTGGGCTTGGATTATTCCAATCCGTACCTGTCGCCGTTCGAGGAGATGCAGCGGCTGAAGACGCATCCCTCGATGCGGCCGCATTTCGAGGGTGGGCGGCGGATTGCCTATGGCGCGCGGGCGATCAGCGAGGGCGGCATCCAGTCGCTGCCGAAGCTGACCTTTCCGGGCGGCTGCCTGGTGGGCGATACGGCGGGGTTCCTCAACGTGCCGAAGATCAAGGGCACGCATACGGCGATGAAGTCCGGGATGCTGGCGGCCGAGGCGGTGGCGGAATGCCTGGCGGACGAGGCCAACCCGGCCGAGCCGGTGGCGTATGAGACGCTGTTCCGCGAGAGCTGGTTGCATGACGAGTTGCAGAGCGTGCGCAACATCCGGCCGGGCTTTGCCAAGTGGGGCATGTATGGCGGGCTGGTGGCAGCGGCGCTGGATGCCTTTGTGTTCCGTGGCAAGGCGCCGTGGACGCTGCATCATCCGCATGCCGATCACGACACGCTGAAGCCGGCGGCGCATTTCACCCCGATCGAGTACCCGAAGCCGGACGGGCGGGTCAGCTTCGACCGCAACTCCTCGGTGTTCATCAGCAACACCAATCACGAGGAGAACCAGCCGGTGCATCTCCGGCTGCGCGATCCCGCCAAGGCCATCGCGGTGAACTGGGAGCTGTATCGCAGCCCGGAGACGCGGTACTGCCCGGCGGGGGTGTACGAGATCGTGGGGGCCGAGGAAGGCACGCCGCGGTTGCAGATCAATGCGCAGAACTGCGTGCATTGCAAAACCTGCGACATCAAGGACCCGACGCAGAATATCGATTGGGTGACGCCGGAGGGTGGCGGAGGGCCGGCTTATCCAGGGGGGATGTAAGGAAGGCGTTCTTTTTTGAAAAAAAGAACCAAAAAACTTTTATCCATTGGCTGGGTGCCAATTTCGTAGGCCGGGCCAAGTGGATGAAAGTCTTTTTGCTTCTTTTTCTTCAGAAAAAGAAGATTCTTCCTTTCTCGCTGAATCGCTTTCCGAGACCGCGCGACGGCGGTATAATTGCCCTGAATTCTGGCAGCGCCCAGGTCGACAGTTGAGGAACGGAACAGATGAACGATACCGCAACGCTCGCCTATCGTCCTTCGGCGCAGGGGGTTGAGCATTTCGACGTGCTGATCGTCGGCGCCGGGATTTCCGGCGTGGGCGGGGCGTATCACCTGACCAAGCAGAATCCGGGCACGACGTTTGTGGTGCTGGAGTCGCAGGAGACGTTTGGCGGCACCTGGTGGACGCATAAGTATCCGGGCATTCGGTCCGACAGCGATCTGTATACCTTTGGCTACCGTTTCAAGCCGTGGGTGGGCACGCCGATCGCGACCGCCGACGAGATCCGCAAATACATGGGCGATGTGATCGAGGAGAACGGGCTGGGCGAGCACATCCGCTATGGCCACAAGATCTCGACGGCGTCCTGGTCGACTGCCGACAAGCGCTGGACGGTGGAGGCGACAGCGGGCGGGGCGGCGAAGCGGTTCACCTGCAACTTCCTGTATATGTGCCAGGGGTATTACCGCCACAGCGACGGCTATACGCCGGAGTGGCCGGGGATGGAGAACTTCAAGGGGCAGATCGTGCACCCGATGAAGTGGCCCGAGGGGCTGGACTATACCGGCAAGAAGGTAGTGGTGATCGGGTCCGGCGCCACGGCGGCGACGCTGATCCCGGCGATGGCGGAGAAGGCCGGGCACATCACGATGTTGCAGCGCTCGCCGACCTATTTCCGCACTGGGCGCAATGCGATCGAGCTGGCCGATGAGTTGCGCCGGCTGCGGGTGGAGGAGACGTGGATCCACGAGATCGTGCGGCGCAAGATCAACTATGAGAGTGCCATCTTCACCAGCCGGTCGTTCAGCGAGCCGGACAAGGTGCGCGACGAGTTGCTCGGACTGGTGCGCGCGGCGCTGCCGGAGGGGTATGACATCGAGAAGCACTTCACCCCGAGCTACCGGCCGTGGCGCCAGCGCATTGCCTTTGTGCCCGATGCCGATCTGTTCAAGGGGATTGCCTCGGGCAAGGCCAGCGTTGTCACCGACGAGATCGAGCGTTTCACCCAGGGCGGCATTGAACTCAAGTCCGGCGAGGTGCTGGAGGCTGATATCATCATCACCGCGACCGGGTTCCATATGAGCGTGATGGGCGATATCGCGTTCACCGTGGACGAGGAGCCGGTGGACTGGTCCGAGGCGGTGACGTATCGCGGGATGATGTTCACCGGGGTGCCGAACCTGGCCTGGGTGTTCGGGTATTTCCGGGCGAGCTGGACGTTGCGGTCCGATTTGGTGGCGGATTTCGTCTGCCGGTTGCTGAACCACATGAAGGCCACCGGGGTGGAGAAGGTGGAGGTGGGGCTGCGCGACGAGGATCGGGACATGAAGATCCTGCCGTGGATCGACGAGGAGAACTTCAACCCGAACTACCTGTTGCGGTCGATGCATCTTCTGCCGAAGCGCGGCGAGAAGAAGGAATGGGCGCATACCCAGGATTACTGGGCGGAGCGGGAGGAGATCCCGCAGATCGACCTGGCCGATCCGGCGTTTCGCTACGGATGAGGAAGGAAGCATCTTCTTTTTGTGAACAAAAAGGAGCAAAAAAACTTCGTCCGTTTAGGGGAGCGTGAGCCCTTCGTTTCAGTCGGGATGACGCAGGAGAGCCAGTGGATGAAGTTTTTTTGCTTCTTTTTGTTCACAAAAAGAAGAATCCTTGCTTCACGGCGCCACGCCCATTTCCGCCGCCTTGATTTGCAGTGCCAGGTAGCGTGACCAGATGCGGCACTGGGCCAGTCCGCCGGCGGTGAACCACAGGCCGGGCTGCGGGGTTTGGCGCCACATATTGGCGAGTTCGCCGCCGGCGTCGAAGCCCCAGACCGGGCCGATGCGGTCGGCGATGGCGTCGCCGAGCAGGTGGCGGACCATGTCGCGCTGGTTCAGGTAGCCGGTGGCAGCGACCAGCAGGTCGGCTTTCACGAGGGTTCCGTCGCGCAGCTTGATGCCGTCTTCGACCATGCGGTCGATGGTGTCGTATTGCAGCAGGCTGATCTCGCCGCCGATGATGAGGTCGGAGCAGCCGACGTTGAAGTAATATCCACCGCCGCGGCGCAGGTACATCATCTGGAAGCCGGTGCCGTCGCTTTTTTCCAGGCGGAAGCCGGCTTGGTCGAGGCCGTCGAGCAAGGGTTGGTCGGCGGCTTCGGAGGCGGCGGTGGCGCGCTGGTAGGCCTGGACCAAGGCGGGGTAAGGCAGGGCGGTGGCGAGCAGGTCGCAGTCTTCCAGCGGCAGGCCCTCGGTGTAAATCGCGTAGACGTTCTGGGCTTCGCGTAGGCTGACGACGTAGGTTGGGCTGCGTTGGATCATGGTCACGTGGGCGCCGGCGCCATGCAGGTCCTGGGCGACGTCATGGCCGCTGTTGCCGGTGCCGAGGACGACGGCGGGGCGGCCCTTCCAGGCGTGGCCTTCGGTGTAGTCGCCAGAGTGCATCACGGTCCCTTGGAAATCAGCGAGACCGGGCAGGTCTGGCATGATCTTCATGGCGGAGACGCCGGTGGCGAAGATGAGGTGGCGCGGGTGCAGGGTGCGGGGGGTGCCGTCCTGGTCGAGTGTTACGGTCCAGCATTGTTTTTCGGGGTCGTAGCTGCCGGTGGTGAGTGCGGTTGAGGTCCAGACGGCGAGGTCGAGGCTGTCGGCATAGGCCGCGAACCAATTGGCCAGTTTGTCCTTGGGAATGAAGACCGGCCAGGTGGGCGGGAAGGGCATGAAGGGCATGTGGTTGACGTGCACTTCGTTGTGCAGGGTCAGCGCGTGGTAGCGCCGGCGCCAGTTGTCGCCGATGCGGGTTTCGCGGTCGATGGTCAGGGTGTCGACGTCGAGGGCTTTGAGGCGAGCGGCGATGGCGAGGCCGGCCTGGCCGGCGCCGACCACTAGGACGGCGGGGTCGCGGTCATCGAAGCGGGCGGCGCGGTTGTGTTTGTCGAGCCAGTTTTCGGCGCCGAAATCGCGGCTGTAGTCGGGGTCGCCGCTGCGGCGGGCGTGGCTGGGGTCGGGGTGGCCGTGCAGTTCCTCCAGGGTGGTGACGACGGTCCAGGCGGCGAGTTCGCTGCCAGTCTGGGTGAGGCGGGCGACGCCGTTGGCACGGCCGGCGAGGGTTTCGAAGGCGAAGATCAGCTCGATGACCGGCTCGCCGGCGCGCATGACTTGGCGCGGTGGGGTGCGGTTGGATGGGATGTGGAATCCGGCGGGCGATAGGGCGGCGAGGGCTGGCGCCATGGCAGCGGCGATGGCGTCGCGACCGGAGATCGAGCGGATGTCCCAGGTGAAGGCCAGGACGTCGCGCCAATGGCCGTCCGGTCGGAACAGGGCGGCGGCGGCGGGGGCGTCGCCGCGGGCCAGGGCGGCGCCGAAGCGGGCGAGCCAGGCGGCGGCGAGGGGGTGGGGGTCGGTGGTGTTGGGCATGGCGATTCTCCGTCGGGCGCAGGGTGGGCGAGGCGGCGTTTGGCGGCAAGATGCGCGGTGGTGGCGGGAGCGGCCGGCGGCGTGGCATGGTGGGCGGGAGGTGGAGGAGTGTCGGCATGCGACGGATAGTGATGGCGGCCGCGGCGCTGGTGGTGCTGGTGCCGGCGGTGAGCTGGGCGCAGGACGGGGCGCCGGTGTTGCGGCGGGTGATGCTGTCGTCGGGCGGGGTTGGGTATGTGGAGTATGCCGCCGAGGTGACGGGGGCGGCGGTGCTGCGTTTGCCGGTGCCGTTGGAGCAGGTGGACGACGTGTTGAAGTCGCTGGTGGTGTTTGACAGCCAGGGCGGGGTTGGCGGGGTCACGCTGCCGGGGCGGGATGGGACGTTGGCGGCGTTTGGCGATGTGCCGTTTGGGCCGGAAGCGCTGGGCGATCCGTTGGCGTATTTGAATGCGTTGCGTGGGGTGGTGCTGGAAGTGCGCGGGGCGCGACCGATGAGCGGGCGGTTGCTGCGGGCCGAGCGGATGCCGGAGGTGGGGCTGCGGGAGGGGACGGTTGAGCGCACGCGGGTGACGTTGCTGACGGCGGATGGGTTGCGGCAATTTGTGCTGGAGGATGCGGAGTCGGTGCAGGTGGCCGACCCGGGCTTGCGGGCGCGGATCGGGCGGGCGCTGGAGGCTTTGACGCGGGATGCGGGCCAGAGTTCGCGGCTGTTGACGCTGCGGGCGCCGGGGACGGGCAGCCGGACGGTGCGGGTTGGATATGTGGTCGGGGCGCCGCTGTGGAAAGTCAGCTATCGGCTGGTGTTGCCGGCGGCCGATGGAGCAGGGGCGAAGGCGCGGTTGCAGGGTTGGGCGGTGTTGGAGAACACGACCGGGGCGGATTGGAACGGGGTTGAGGTGGCGTTGCAGTATGGCAACCCGGTCACGTTCCGCCAGGCGTTGTATCAGAGTTATTTTGTGACGCGGCCGGAGGTTCCGGTCGAGGTGCTGGGGCGCATTCTGCCGGGGGTGGATGTCAGGGCGGCGCCGGTCATGGCGCCAGCGCCGCCGGCGCCGAGTGCGCCGCGCGCCGCGGCCGGGAGTTTCGCGGCCGCCGAG
>CAMBRC010000024.1 GCA_945869965.1 Asaia bogorensis | reverse complement strand
TCGTCGCCTGCCGGATGCTGGTCAGCCCGACCACCGGACGGCACCTCTATCCGTGGCGCCGACTCGGCACCCTGCTGGGCGCCGACCATAAGGCAGTGCAACGCTGGCATGGGCAGGGGATCGCGCTGCTGGTGCGGGGGCTGGAAGGGTAAGGAAGGCCAGGGCTCTGCCCTGGACCCGCTGGGGCCGGCGGCCCCAGACCCCATTCGTTTGAGCGCCTTCGGCAAGGGGGGGCATCCAGGCCTTGATGAAGGTGTCGATGCCCCCCCTTGCCGAAGGCGCTGAATGGTTGAGGGTCCAGGGGCAAAGCCCCTGGCCAGCCTTCCTCGCCGCAGTCTCTCCCATGCCTAGTACCCTTCGCCCAGGCGCAGCAGCGGGAAAGCGCTGTGGACGTGGGGTTCGGTGACCGGCGGAGCGGCGCGGACGTAGGTTGGGTTGAGGTCGGCGAAGCTGGTGACGCCGCAGAGGCCGAGGGCGGCGGTGACTTCGTCTTCGAGGATCTCCAGCAGGCGGACGATGCCGGGCGCGCCGTCGGCGGCCAGGGCGTAGAGGTAGAGGCGGCCGATGACGACGAGGTCGGCGCCTAGGGCGATGGCCTTGAGGATGTCGGTGCCGCGGCTGAAGCCGCCGTCGACGTAGACTTTGGCGCGGCCGGCGACGGCTTGGACGACTTCCGGGAGGACATCGAGGGAGCCGCGGCCGTGGTCGAGTTGGCGGCCGCCATGGTTGGAGACGTAGACGGCTTCGACGCCGGTATCGACGGCGCGACTGGCGTCTTCGGCGGTGGCGATGCCCTTGAGGATCAGGGGGATCTTGTGGCGGGATTTGAAGGTTTCGATGTTCTGCCAGTTCAGGCCGGCCTGGTATTCCATGCCGACGCTGCGGGTGCGCCAGGGGGCACGGAAGCGCTTGGCGACGTCGCGTTCACGGCGGCTGAGCATTGCGGTGTCGATGGTGATGCAGAATGCGTCGTAGCCGGAATCGATTGCGCGCTTGACGTGGTCCGAGGTCCAGTCGTCGTCGCCGCGGACGTAAAGCTGGAAGACCTTGGGGCCGGTGCCGGCGGCGGCGATGGCTTCGAGGCCTGGCTGGGTGACGGAGGAGACGAAGATGGGGACGCCGTATTCGCCGGCACCTTGGGCCGCGGTGGCACCGCCGCCGGGTTCGAAGGATTCGAGGGAGCCGACCGGGGCAAGGGCGACGGGGAGGCGGATGTCGCGGCCGAAGAAGCTGGACGAGGTGTCGATGTCGTGCACGTCGACCAGGGCGCGGGGGCGGAAGGCGACGCTGTCCAGGGCCAGGCGGTTGCGGCGGAGTGTGGTTTCGGTTTCTGCGCCGCCGATCAGGTAGTCCCAGATGTTGCGGTTCAGCTTGAGGTGGGCGGCCTTGATGAACTCGTGGAGGTTCAGGAACTGGTGGTCGATGTTGCTGCGCGCCATGGAGGGCCTCTTCGTTTGTTCCCCAGTTTGTGACAGGCTCGCCGGGAGGCGACAAGGTGGGGAGCAGTGCGATGGCGGGTTTGCGGCGGGTGGGCGAGACATTGGATTTGCTGGGCGAGGGGCCGGTTTGGTGCGGGCGGGAGGAGGCGCTGTACTGGGTTGATATCCGGGCGCCGGCGGTGCGGCGGCTCAAGGACGATGCGGTGACGAGTTGGGCGATGCCGGAGCAGGTGGGGTCCCTGGCGTTGCGCGAGAGTGGGGGAATTCTGGTGGCGCTGAAGTCGGCGCTGTCGGTGTTTGATCCCGCCACGGGGGGGATTGCGAAGATCGCCGATGCGCCAGGGCATCATGCCGGGCTGCGGTTCAATGACGGCAAGTGCGACCGGCAGGGGCGGTTCTGGGTGGGGACGATGCGGGCCGGGGACGAGAAGGCGAGCGGGTTCCTGTATCGGCTTGATGGTGGCGGGTGCACGAAGGTTCTCGACGGGATCGAGATTCCGAATTCGCTGTGCTGGTCGCCGGATGGGCGGACGATGTATTTCTCGGACAGTCCGAAACGGGTGATCTGGGCGTTTCCGTATGACCCGGCGAGTGGGGCGATTGGGGAGAGGCGGGTGTTTGCCTCGCTGCCGGCCCCGATGGTGGCGGATGGGGGGACGGTGGATGCCGAGGGGTATCTGTGGAGCGCCAATTACGGCGGCTGGCGGGTGACGCGGTTTGCGCCGGATGGGTCGGTGGATCGGGTGGTGCCTGTTCCTGCCTCGAATATCACGAGTTGCGCGTTTGGCGGGCCGGATTTGGGGACGCTGTTTATCGTGTCAGCGTACCAGGGGTTGCGCGACGAGGCGCGGGCGAAGCAGCCAGCGGCAGGGGGGCTGTTTGCGATCGATGTTGGGGTGAAAGGATTGCCGGAGGCTAGGTATGCGTATTGAAGAAATATCCTTCTTTTTCTGAAGAAAAAGAAGCAAAAAGACTTTTATCCATTTTGCATCCGGCTTAGCCGTCAAAGACGGGCGCAAAGGGATGAAAGTTTTTTGGTTCTTTTTTTCAAAAAAGAACTGCTTGCTATGTCTTCCTGACCATCGCCAGCCCGGCGCCCGCTCCGATCAGCAGCCCGCCGGTGATGCGGTTGCGCCACTTTCCGTGCATGGCGAGGAGGCGGCGGAGGCGGCCGGCGAGCAGGGCCCAGAGGCTGTCGATGGCGACGCCGATCACCACGAAGGTGACACAGAGCACGGCGAGTTGCGGGGCCAGGGCGAGGTCTGGGCTGATGAATTGCGGGAAGAAGGCGCCGTAGAAGGCCAGGGTCTTCGGGTTGGAGAGGGCGACGAGGAAGCCGCGGAAGACAATGTTTCGGGCGGATTTGGGTTGGGGGCGGATTTTGGTCAGGTCGATGGCGGGCGCGCGCAGGGCCTGGATGCCGAGGTAGACGAGGTAGGCGACGCCGGCCCAACGCAGGAGTTCGAACCAGTGGCCGAGGGCGCCGAGGGCGGCGGACATGCCGAAGGTGATGACGATCATGTGCAGCACCATGGCCAGGCCGGAGCCGAGGATTGTGAGCAGGCCGAAGCGGGTACCGTAGGCCACCGCGTTGGAGACGATCAGGGCGACGATGGGGCCGGGGATCAGGATGAGGATTGCGGTGGCGGCGGCGAAGGCGGCGTAGAGGGCCCAGTCCATTACAGCAAGCCTCGCTTGGCCAGGTTGCGCATTAGGGCAGCGATGCCGAAGTCCCAGGGGGCACATTGGTCGGTGGGTTTGATGCGGTTGACCAGGCGGCCGAGTTTCGGGGTGGCGATGGTGACGATGTCGCCGGTCTTGTGGGTGAAGCCTTTGCCGGGGGCGCCGCGGTCATCGATCGGGGCGAACATGGTGCCGCAGTAGAGCACGGCGCCGTCGGGGAAGCGGTGGTGGGCGTTGACCATCTGAGCGGCGAGGTCGGTGATGTCGCGGGCGATTTTGGTCATGGAGGATGCGCCTTCGAGGCGGAAATTGTCGGTGCCGGCGACCGTCAGCGAGACGGTCGTTGTGCGCAGGTCGTCCAGGCCGAAGCTTTGGTCGAGGAAGCGGATGAAGGGGCCGATTGCGGCCGAGGCGTTGTTGTCCTTGGCCTTGGAGAGCAGCAGGGCGGAGCGGCCCTCGACATCGCGCAAATTGACGTCGTTACCCAGGGTGGCGCCGACGATGCGGCCGGTGCTGGCGACGACGAGGACGACTTCGGGTTCGGGATTGTTCCAGGTGGAGACTGGGTTGACGCCGGCGTCCATGCCGGTGCCGATGGCGGCCATGGGCTGGGCCTTGGTGAAGATCTCGGCGTCCGGGCCGATGCCGACTTCGAGATACTGGCTCCAGGCGCCGCGGGCGATCAGCATCTCCTTCAGCTTGGCAGCCTCGGGCGAGCCTGGCTTGAGACGGGTGAGGTCGTCGCCGATCAGGGCGGTGACCTCCGCGCGCAGGCCGGCGGCGGCGGCGAGGTCGCCGCGGGCGCGCTCCTCGATGACGCGTTCGAGCATGGCGATGGGGAAGGTGACGCCGGCGGCCTTGACGGCTTGCAGGTCGATGGGGGTTAGGAGCCAGGGTTTGGCAGGGTTGCGGTGTTCGGGCGGGGTGTTGGCGAGAATGTCGCTGATGGGGCCTAGGGATTCGCCCTTGGCGGCGCGTAAGGCGGCGGCGGGGTCGGGCTGTTCGCAGAGGTCGCGCATGGTGGGGTAGGCGGCGGTGATGTCGAAGGCCTCGGCGTTGCGGATGGCGATGACGCTGGGGCCGCCGGCGTCTGGGCGCCAGGCACGGCCGGCCAGGGTGGCGGCGGCGTGGTCGTCCGGGAGGGCGGCGAGGACGGCGGTCTGGAAGGCGGTCATGGCGGTTTCCCCGAGGCAGTCAGTTCAAGGCAAGATTCTTCTTTTTGTGAACAAAAAGAAGCAAAAAAACTTTATCCATTGGCGCCGTGACTATCCGAGTTCGCTCGGCGCAAATGGATAGAAGTTTTTTAGTTCTTTTTTTCAAAAAAGAACATCTTTCTTACCTTCCTAGTGGCTCCCCTGCCCCGGTCCGCTCAACGATCAGCCCGTAATGCTCCGGCCGGCGGTGCTTGGCGAAGTTGAAAATGCTCGTCTTATAGCTGGCACAAAGGTCGAGGTCGCAGCGGGCGACTTGGAGTTCGTCGCCCAGGCTGACGCAGCGGGTGAGGAGTTCGCCGGAGGGGGCGAAGATGGAGGATTGGCCGATCTGGTCGACGCCTTCCTCAATGCCGGCCTTAGCGGCGGCGGCGACGAAGGTGCCGTTCTGGTAGGCACCGGCGGACATGACGATGTGGTTGTGGAAATTGCCGAGGTCGTCGGTTTCGGGCATCGCGGGGTTGTGGACGGGCGTGTTGTAGCCGAGGATGATGAGTTCCACGCCCTGGAGGCCCATGACGCGATAGGCTTCGGGCCAGCGGCGGTCGTTGCAAATCATCATGCCGATGCGGCCGCCGAAGGCGTTCCAGACCGGCCAGCCGAGATTGCCGACTTCGAAGTAGCGCTTTTCCAGGTTCTGGAACGGATTGCCGGGGATGAAGTCGTGGCCGCCGGGGAGGTGGATCTTGCGGTATTTGCCGATGATCTCGCCGTCTCGCCCCACGAGGATTGAGGTGTTGAAGCGGCGCTTGCGGCCTTCGGAGAAATCCAGCTCGCAGTAGCCGAGGTGGAAGCCGATGCGCAGGCGGCGGGCGGCGTCGAACAGCGGCTGGACGGCGGGATTGGGCATGGTGGCTTCGAAGTAGGAGTCCAGTTCCTGGTCGCCCTCGACGAGCCAGTGCGGGAAGAAGGCGGTCAGGGCGGCTTCGGTGTAGACGATGAGGTCGCAGCCCATGCGGGCGGCGTCTTCCATCATGGCGAGCAGGCGCAGCACCACCTCGGGGCGCGACTGGCTGCGCGGGATCGGGCCCATCTGGGCGATGCCGACGGTGACGATGCGGGGCATGGCGGTCCTCCCGGAGTTCAGCCGGGAGGATGCGGCAGGCGTCAGAGGCTGCGCAAGGCCTGGCAGACCTGGGCGACCTGTTCGTCGCTCAGTTCAGGGAACATCGGCAGGCTGAAGACTTCGGCCGAGGCTTGTTCGCTGGCGCGGCAGGCGGCGGGGCCGAGGGCGATGCGGCCCTTGTAGGCCGGCTGGGTGTGAACGGGCATCGGGTAATGGATGCCGGTGGCGATGCCTGATGCGCGCAGCCTGGCCTGGATTGCGGCGCGGTCGGGGCTGCGCAGGACGTATTGGTGGAAGACGTGGCTCGCGCCGGGGCGACGCGCGGGGGCGGTGAGGCCGGATGGCAGGGCGGCTTCGTAGGCAGCGGCGATGGCCTGGCGGCGGGCGTTGTTGGCGTCCAGCCGGGTAAGCTTGACGCGCAGGATGGCGGCCTGAATTTCGTCAAGCCGCGAGTTCACGCCGCATTCGTCGGAGATGTAGTGCTGGTGCCAGCCGTACTGGCGCAGGGCGGCAATCCGTGTGGCCAGGGCGTCGTCGTTGGTGGTGAGCACGCCGCCGTCGCCCAGGGCGCCGAGGTTCTTGGTGGGGTAGAGGCTGAAGCAAGAGATCTCGGTGAAGCTGCCGACTTTCTGGCCGCCGATGGTAGCGCCGTGGGCCTGGCTGCAATCCTCGATCACCGGGATGCCATGCCGGGCCGCGGTGGCCATGATGGCGGGCAGATCGACGGCTTGGCCGTAAAGGTGAACGGGAATGATGGCCTTGATCGGTGGCAGGCCGGCGGGCGGATTGGCCAGGACGGCGGCAAGCTCAGCGGGGTCCATGGTGTAGTGCAGCGGGTCGATGTCGATCAGCACCGGGGTGGCGCCGACCATCTCGACGGCGGCGACGGTGGCGACCGCAGTGTGGGCGACGGTGGCGACGGCCATGCCCGGGCCAATACCGAGGCCACGCAGGGCCAGCGCCAGGGCATCGGTGCCGTTGGCACAGCCGATGGCGCGGGCGGTGCCCATCCAGCCGGCGTACTCGGCCTCGAAGGCTTTTCCTTCGGCGCCGAGGATGTACCAGCCAGAGGTCAGGGCGCGGGTGACGGCAGCATCGATCTCTGCCTGTTGCGCGCGATAGCCGGCGCCGGGGTTGGCCTGGGGAACGGTGATGGGGGCGGACATGATAGCCTCGGGAAAGGTTGAAGGAAGGCCTTCTTTTTCTGAAGAAAAAGAAGCAAAAAGACTTTATCCATTTGAGCCGAGCTTAACTGATAAAAGTTTTTTGGTTCTTTTTTTTCAAAAAAGAACACGCTTGCTTTCTACAGATACGCCGGCAACCGCGTCCGATACCAATCAAGCGACCGCCGTATCCCCTCCTCCAGGGACACCTCGGGCTTCCAGCCGGTAGCTGCACGAAACGCCGCATCGTCGGCATGGTAGCTGCCGATATCGATGGTCTTGCGATCGGCGGGAAATTCCTTGGTGGTGAACTGAACGGTGGGGCCGCCGACGTGGCGCATCAGCTCGGCGATCTCCAGCAGCGAGGCCGGGGGTGGGCCGCCGATGTTGTAGACCTCGCCGTAGCAGGCGGGCGTGGCGGCGGCGCGCAGGAAGGCGTTGGTCACGTCATCGACATAGGTCATGTCGCGCAGCTGCTCGCCGCCCCAGACTTCGAAGGGTTTGCCTTCGAGCACGCAGCGGATCCAGATGCCCAGGAAGGTCTGGCGGGCGTCGCGGATCCGCAGGCGGGGGCCGTAGCAATTGGTCAGCCGCAGCGAGACCACCGGGCGGCCGGCGGTGCGGTGTTCGATCATCCAGTATTGCTCGCCGGCGAACTTGGACACGCCGTTGGCATCGGGCGGATTGACCGGGTGTTTTTCGTCGACCGGGAGATAGGCGGGCTTGCCGTAGAATTGGCGGGTGGAGGCGTGCACCACCACGGCATCGGGGGCGGCCTCGCGCGCGGCCTGGATCAGGCGAACCTGGGCGACGGCGTTGACGGCGATATCGGCCAGGGGATCGCGCTGTCCGCCCATGTGACTGGTCTGTGCGGCGAGGTTGAAGATCACCGAGACGCCTTCGCAGAGCGGGCGCAGATCGGTCTCGCGGATATCGGCGCGGACCAGCTCGACATTGGCGCCGTCGAGATTGGCCGGATTGGCGCCGCCGCCGAACAGGAACCCGTCAAGTGCGGTGACCTTGGCGCCACGGGCGGCGAGCGCATGGCACAGATTGGCGCCGAGGAACCCTGCCCCGCCGGTGACCAGAACCCGCTGTCCGGAAAAATCCATCATGCCCTCCTGAAGCGGTTTCATTCTCCGCCGGCATCATGGCGGAACTTGGCCGTAAAGGTGATCATTCCGGTCGATTGCCTTGGTGCCGGCCGCGCACGGCTTGGCGCGCACGCATGATCTCGCTGAAGCCGAACAGCAGCAGCAGCACGCCACAGACGACCTCGGCCGAGGCCAGCGCCCGCACCAACGCGCCCTCTGGCACGATGTCACCATAGCCGACCGTGGCCATTGTGATGATGCTGAAATACAGCGCCTCGGCAAACGACAGCGTGCGGATTTCGCCATGGACGCGGAACTGGCCGGTGCCCAACGCCATCTCGGCGACGCGATACAGGCAGGTGAACACCAGGATCACCAGCGCGTAGTAAGTCAGGAAGGCGAACACCGGCATCACCATCTGGTGCGCCCGCTCGGCGACGCTCTCGAACACCGTGGTGACGTCGATCAACAGCATCACCAGGTCACGCGCGGCGATCGCCACGAACAGCGCGATCACCACCATGGACGCCACCAGCGCCTGGCCCTGGCGCATTTCGTCCAGCCCGGTCTCGGGCAGCACGAACGACGCCGCTCCCACCACCACCGCCGCCGGCATCCAGCGGATCAGCCGCGGCAGATGCTTGGGCAACTCGTCGTGGCGTTCGCCCAGCGCCCGCCCGATCGCCGCGCGCTGGGCGTAACAGGCGGCCAGAAACGCCAGCACCGGCAGCGCGAAGGCGACCAGCACCGCCGCCTCCGGCGCCCGGCCAAAATTGGCATCGCGGAAAAAGGCGAACAGGCAGACATAGACCGCCAGCCCATTGGCCATCACCAGGCCGAAATGCGCCCCGGTCGCGAACAGCAGATAGAAAAACCCGAACCCCACCCCACAGGTCGCCAGGGCGGTGACCGCAAACGTCCGGTCCGCACCCATCGCCAGCGTCACCAGCGCGACCAGCGCCAGGGTGAAGGCGACGGTGTGCAGCCAGTGCCGGTCGATCCGGCCAGCGACGCGGGGCTCCGGCGGAACGGTCACGGGATCGCCGCGACCCCGGTGACCTCGATGCGCCACGCGGGATTGGCCAGCTTCGCCTGCACCGTGGCGCGCGCCGGCAGGTGGTCGCGGTCGATCCAGGAATCCCAGGCGCGGTTCATGCCGGCAAAATCGGCGAAATCCTGGATGAATATCTGCACCGACAACAGATGCCGCTTGCCGGTCCCGGCCTCGGCCAGCAGCGCGTCGATCTGCGCCAGGATGTCGCGCATCTGGCCCTCGCCATCCAGGCTGGTGTCATCGGCCACCTGGCCGGCGAGGTAGACGGTGTTGCCATGAACGACGGCACCGGCGAGCCGGGCCTCCGGGGCGAGGCGGCGGATGGTCATGGGCAATGCTCCTGGCAGGTGCGGCTATGGTCCAGAGTGACGCGACGCCCCGGCGATGTCACGCGACACGCGCTGCGGCAAGCCGGGCGCGCAGGCTGGCATGTGGACCCAGCAGTAATCCCGCCAGCCATTGCACCCCGGCCGCCAGCACGATCGCCGGTCCCGCCGGCAGGTCGGTATGAAAAGACAACAACAACCCGGCGAAACTGGCCAGCACCGCCACCACGACGGCGGCACGCACCTGCCCGGCCAGGCGAGCGGAAAAATGCCGGGCGGCCACCGCTGGCACCATCATCAGCCCGACCGACATCAGCGTGCCCAACGCGGTGAACCCGGCGACCACGCACAGCACCACCAGCGCCATGAACGCCAGGTGCCAGACGCCGCCGCGCCCGCCCATGGCGCGCAGGAAATCGGGATCGAAGCTCTCCACCACCAGCGGCCGCCAGACCACCGCCAGCCCCAGCACCGCCACGCTCGCGGCGCCTGCCATCAACAGCAAGCCGGGCCGGTCCACCGCCAGCACGCTGCCGAACAGCAGATGCATCAGGTCGACCCCGCGCGTGGCGGAAATGATCGCCACGCCGGCCGCCAGCGCCAGCAGATAGAGCCCGGCGAGCTGGCTGTCCTCCCGCCCGCCGGTGGCGCGCGCCAGCACACCGGCCAGCAGCACCACGGCCAACCCCGCCAGGAACCCGCCAGCACCCATGAACCACAGTGCTGCGCCATCATATGCCACCCCGCCCATCAGCCAGGCGCCAAGCACCGCACCGAGCGCCACGCCGGGCAACACGCCGTGCTGCAACACCTCGCTGGTCAGGCTCATGCGCCGCAGCACCAGCAGCACGCCCAACGGCGGCCCGGCCAGCGACAGCGCGATGCACCCCGCCAGCGCCCGGCGCATGAAGCCCAGTCCGAAGGGCTCGACAACCAAGGCTATGAACGGCGCGAAGAAGAATTCGTCGATCAAGCGGCCCGCCGGCGTGGCGACTCATGCGCTTCGGCGAGCAGGCGGGCGCGCAGCCGATTCTCAGCGGTCAGCACCTCGGATGTCGCCCCCCAGGCGACCACCTCGCCCGCCAACAGCAACGCCTGCGGGCACAAGTCGCGCGCCAGGTCGAGGTCGTGCAGCACCGCGATCACCGTGCGCCCCTCGC
Source organism: Asaia bogorensis (assembly GCA_945869965.1). GTDB lineage: Bacteria > Pseudomonadota > Alphaproteobacteria > Acetobacterales > Acetobacteraceae > CAMDGX01. Next base: position 37,142 of record CAMBRC010000024.1, on the reverse strand, counting down.
CATGCCAGCGCCGGATCAGCGCCACCAGGTCGGCCTCGGTGCGCGCATCCACCGCCGTCATCGGCTCATCCAGCAGCAGCACCTTGGCATCCTGCATCACCAGCCGGGCGAACAGCACGCGCTGGAACTGCCCGGCCGACAAGGCGCCGATCGAGCGCCCGGCAAACCCGGCCAGCCCAACCTGCCCCAGCGCTGCATCCACCCGGTCCGCGAGCCCCACCGGCGCCGCGCCAAACGCCCCCATCGCACCCCAGCCGCCAAGCGCCACCACCTCGCCGGCGGTCACCGGAAAGCTGCGGTCCAGCGCGCTGGCCTGCGGCAACAGGGCGATGTCACGCGGCGCCAACCCGCCCATCTCGATCCGTCCGCCATGGCCGGGATGCAGCCCGGCCAGGCTGCGCAGCAACGTCGTCTTGCCGCCACCATTCGGCCCGACCACGGCGGTCAGGCTGCCGGGCGCGAACACCCCGCTCAGCCCCGTCACCGCCCGGCGCGCACCATAACGGCAGCACAAACCGTCAACACGAATGGCCGGCGGCGTCACCATGCCCACGCCACCAGCGTCCAGATCACCGCCACCACGCCGCACGCCGCCATCAGCCGCGTCGGCAGGCCGGTGCTGAGCGCCAGCGGATCAGGAATGGGCCACGCAAACTGCATTGTTATACTATTACACAACACACTCCTTGGCGGCAAACCCGCGCGGCATGATATCAGCGTTGCATGCAACAGCTCGACGAACCCGATCCCGACGCCGCCGCCCGCACTTCGCTGCGCCGCCACAAGATGGTGGCCACCGGGCTGGTCGCCGGCATGGCCGGCCTGACCGTGGCGACCTATTGGATGCCGCCGGGCCTGGCCACCGAGATCCTCCAGGCATCGGCCAAGGCAGGCTTCGTCGGCGGCATTGCCGATTGGTTTGCCGTCACCGCGCTGTTCCGCCACCCGCTCGGCCTGCCGATCCCGCACACCGCCATCATCCCGGCCCAGAAGGCCCGGCTCGGCCGCGCCCTCGGCCGCTTCGTCGCCAACAACGTCTTCACCGGCGACGAGGTGGCGCGCACCCTGGCCAAGCTCGACCTGGCGGGCATCATCGCCCGCACCCTGGCCGACCCCGCCACCGCCCGCCCCGCCGCCCAGGCCCTGGCCGGGATGCTGCCCCGCCTGCTCGGCACAGTGGAAGACGGCCGCGCCCGCAAAGTCATCACCCGCATCCTGCCGCGCATGCTCGGCGGCCCCGAGGCCGGCCGCCTGATCGCCCGCGCCCTGCGCCAACTGGTCGAGGGCGGCCGCCATCAGGAGGTCTTCGGCTACGTGATGCTCCAGGTGAAAACCCTGCTGATCGCCCGCGAGGAAGCGATCCGCCAGGCAATCCAGGACCGCGTGCGCGAACAGGGCGGCCGCCTCGTCGGCTGGGTGCTCGGCGCCACCGTGGCCAGCCGCGTCCTCGGCGTGATCAATGCCGAGCTGGAAAAGATGGAGGCCGACCAGTCCGAGCTGCGCGCCGCCTTCGACGAATGGGTGCGCCGCGAGATCACCCGCATCGAGGAAGACCCCGCCCGCGCCGCCGAGATCGGTGCCGCCCTGCGCCGGGTGGTGGCGCACGAATCCGTCCGCGCCTGGTTCTGGGATGTCTGGTCGCGCATGCGCATCGCCTTCGAGGCCGATGCCGGCCGCCCCACCGGCCGCACCGTCGCCTTCCTGGAACAGGCGCTGGGCAATCTCGGCACCATGCTGGCCACCGACCCCGGCGCCCACGCCCGGCTGCAAACCACCGTCCAAGGCCTGGTCGCCGGCCTGATCCCGGCCGGACAGGCGCAAATCTCCGGCTTCATCGCCGACGTTGTCGCCGGCTGGGACGCGAAAACCATCACCGAAAAGCTCGAACTGCGCATCGGCCCGGACCTGCAGTACGTCCGCATCAACGGCACCCTGGTCGGCTTCGTCGTCGGCGGGCTTGCCTATGCCGTGCTGCGTGCGATCTTTGGTACCGTCGCCTTCTGACAAGGGACCACCCGATGCGCCCAATGGAACTAAGACTATCCGTGCTCGACCAGTCCACCGTCGTCTCCGGCCGCTCGCCCGACGCCTCGATCCGCGAGAGCCTCGCCCTGGTCAAACACTGCGAGGCCCTGGGCTACCACCGCTACTGGGTCGCCGAACACCACAACTCCGCCTCCATCGCCGGCTCGGCACCCGAAGTCCTGATGGCAGCCCTGGCCGCCACCACCAGCCGCATCCGCATCGGCAGCGCGGGCGTCATGCTGCCGCACTATTCCGCCCTCAAGGTCGCCGAGCAGTTCCGCGTGCTGGAAGCCATCGCCCCCGGCCGCATCGACCTCGGCCTCGGCCGCGCCCCGGGCTCAGACGGCCTGACCGCCCACGCCCTGAACCCCAACGCCGCCCAATCCGCCGACAACTTCCCCGCCGATGTCCGTGACTTGATGGCCTGGATGGCCGGCGAAGCCCTGGTCGAACGCCACCCGTTCCGCAGCATCTCCGCCCAACCGCAGGGCCCCACCGTCCCTGAAACCTGGATCCTCGGCAGCTCGTCCTACGGCGCCCAGGTTGCCGCCCATTTCGGCCTGCCACACTGCTTCGCCTGGTTCATCTCCGACGGCTACGGCGCCGCCCAGGCGTTAGACCTCTACCGCACCGGCTACCGCCCCAGCGCCCGCCACCCGGAACCCCTCGGCGCCGTCTGCATCTGGGCCATCACCGCCGAAACCCAAGCCGAAGCCGAACGCCTGTTCAGCAGCCGTGCCCTCGCCCGCATCTGGCGCGACCGCGGCATCTTCGCCGCCCTGCCCTCGCCCGACGAAGCCGACGCCTACAACTATTCCAACGCCGAAAAACTCAAGCTCGAACGCCTGCGCGAAGAGAGCTTTTGGGGCACGCCCGACATCGTCGCCGCCAAGCTCAAAGCACTGGCCGCCGAACTCCAGGTCGAAGACGTCGTTGTGCTCTCGACCGCCCATGACCCGGAAGCGCGGCGGCGGAGCTACACGCTGCTGGCCCAAGAATTCAAGATGTCCGAAACAAGAGCGCTCGCGGCAGAGTAAGCAAGGCGAGGGCGCTGCCCTCAACCCGCTGGGGCGTCGCCCCAGACCCCTTCCTTAGCGCGTCAGATCACGCCGACCGGCATAGGCGCGCCGCGCCTTCCACAACCGCCAGCGGAACGCGGCATAGGCAACCACCACCGCCCCGATCACGATCGGGATCAACATCAGCGCAAACCACAACGCAAAAGCCGCCATCGCCAACCCGGCCGCCAGCACACCGACGACAATGGCATAGCGCAAAATCCGCGACGCCCACGGCGTCGGCGGCGGCGTGCGAAACTGCCCGTCCGGCGTCATGTCGATAGTGCGGCCATCGTCGCCGGCGTTGACCATGCGCTGCAAGATGATCTTCATGACCATGACGTGGCCTTTCGCCAACAAGCGGTCAAGCGTCCACCGGCTTAAGATTTCGTCACCCAAAACACCGCCACACCGCCCCGCGTACGAGGCGATGTGGCGAAGCCGCCGTCAGTTCTTATAAAACCATGTCTCCGGATGCGCTCCGCCCGGCGTGCGGCAATGCTGGGCGATGCAGTTCCGGCTCGGCACGTTACCCAGCTTGTTGCTCACCAGCCGCACCCCCATCAGCGCCGGGGACTGTCCCACCGTGCCGATGGCGAATTGCTGGTCGATCAGGATCTTCCAGATTTCCTGCGCCGTCTTGATCCGCTCATCGGATTTCTGCCCGGCCGCGGCACTGAACAGCTCCATGATCTTCAGGATATTGGCGTCCTCGGGCTTCACCCCCTGCGCGCCGCCGGTGGCGAACCACAGCGCATGGGCCGGCCCCATGAACGCCTCGGTCGGGTCCACCGGGATGGCATGGCGCGGGAACAGGTACAACAGCTCGGTGCCGCCATTGTTCCACACCATGATGTGGTGCTCGTTGTTCTTGGTCCGCGTCATCGCCAGGTTGCGCTCGGTGTCCTTCACATCGGCCTGGATGCCGACCTTGGACCACTGGTCCGCCACCATCTCGCTGATCTTCGGCCACGGCAGGAAGGCCTGCACCGCCTGGACCTGGATGCGCAGTCTCTGGCCGTTATCGGTGCGAACGCGAAACCCCTGGCTGTCCTTCTTCACGAGGCCAATCCGGTCCAGCATCTCATTGGCCATCTTCACATCATGGGTCGACCACTTCTCGCGCCAGCCCGCCCCCGGAAAATACGGCAGCGACTCCCCGGGCGCCGCCGACCCAGGCGTCGCCACCCCGAGCCAGAACGTCTCGTTCAACTGCTTGCGATCGATCGCCAGCGACAGCGCCCGGCGGAAATCCGCATTGCGCAGCCACTTGGCGATCTCGGCATCGCCATCGAAGCTCTGGTTGAAGTGATAGATTGCGTCAGCACCGTTCAGCGCCAGGTCCAGATGCACCTTGTAGTTGCCGCGCCCCTGGTTCTCCAGCAGCACCGGCAGCTTGCCGATATCGATATGCCGCTCCTGCAAATCATACTCGCCGCCCATCGCCCTGAGGTTCAGCACCTCCAGGTTCTCGGCCAGCGTCATGATCACCCGGTCCATGTACGGCAGCTGGTTGCCCGCGGTATCCACCGCCCAATAGAACGGGTTGCGCTCCATCACCCAGGTGGATTTGTTGATCGGCTCCACCGTGCGCCACGGCCCGAGCACCGGCACCGCGGGATTGCGTGTCCAGTCCTTCATGAAGTGCAGCCGCGACAGCCAGTTGTCGAACCCCGCGGCCCGCGCCGCCGCATTGGCCGCCTCTACGCCGCCAGCAAATTTCGGCAGCAGCGGCTTCAGGTAATGCGCCGGCGCATACGCCCCATGGCTGCGTCCATTGGACTGCCGCACCGCCTGCCCACCGCCGATCAGCGTGTCGCCGGCCATCAGTTCCTCGAACAGGAAGAACGGCACGTCGAACTCCCACCGCACCGTGTAGTCGTCAACCTTCACCATCCGCCCGGGCTTGCCGGCCGGCGTCATGTCGGGGATCGGCGTCGGCGTGATGTCCTTGTTGCCGTAGATCTCCTCGAACCAGAACATGAAGTCGCCGGCCGTCATCGGCGCCCCGTCGCTCCAGCGCAGCCCGCGGCGCAGGTGCAACGTGAAGCTCTTCCCGTCCGCACTCTGCTCCCAGCCCTTCGCCAGCGACGGCAGCGGCGTGGCGCCGGTGTGATCCACCAGCAGTGGCCGGTCCGACGCATTCAGCCGGTTGCCGTTCTCATCATCGCCCGGCCCGGTAAAGCCGCGCCGCCAGGTCCCGCCATACTTGCCGATCTCGCGCACCGGCTGGATCACCATCAGATCCTGCGGCAGCCGGTCTTTCACCGCCGGCAGCTTGCCCTCCTTCACCAGCGCGGCCAACGCCGGCGCCTCCTGGAAGGCCTTCGGCCACTTCGCGGGATCGGTGACGATGGTGATGCCCTCGGGCGTGCCCACCAGGCCGGATTGACCCAGCGTGGCCTGGGCGCGCACGTCGGGTGCGATCGCCAGCAGCGAAACACCCATAAACACCGACGCAAGCCAGCGCATTTGCCGCATCAATCCCCCCTGCCCCGGCCTTTGGCCAGCGCGCGTTATCGTTGGCGGGAACTGAACGCCGTTTCATCAACGCCGGTCAAGCGGCGCCAACCACCAGCGTGGTGCCATCCACCCCCACCACCCGCAGCACCGCCTGGGGCGCGGGCGTCTCGGTCCCGCTGGCCAGCCGCGCGCTCCAGTCGCTATCGCCCACCCGCACCCGCCCGTGACGCCCATGGAACTCCAGCGCCACCGCCTCGCGTCCAAGCAACTCGGACCCCGGCGTATTGAGCTGCGCGGCCTGGCGCGGCGTGCGCACCCGCAGCCCGACGGCGATCGAGATGGCGGCGAACACCGCGAACACCACCACCTGCACCGCAAAGCCCGGCGCGACCACCTGCACCACCAGCCCGGTCCCGAGCGCGGCGAGGCCGAGCCACATCAGGAACACGCCTGGCGCCACCACCTCCAGCAACATCAGCACCAGCCCGGCGCCGAGCCAGAGCACGGATTGCGGCAGATCCATCATTATCTCACGCTCCTGCGCTCGGCATCTTCTCAAGCACCCGCGTTCGGCACCGAGCCGGCATGGGCGATCGGCAGGGGCGGCGGAAAGGGCGATGACGCGGGCGCCGGCGCTGGCGGCGTCGGGGTCGGCGCGCGCAGCAATTCCATCGCCTGCGTGATGCCGCCGGCAATGGCCGTCGCCTCCATCGGCACCAGCACCAGCCGGCTGCCGGGGCTGTCCACCACGCGGCCGAACGCGGTCACATAGCGGTCGGCGATGAAGTAGCGCAGCGCGGCCTCGCCACCATTGGCGGCCGCGGCGGCGACCACACGGGTAGCTTCCGCTTCGGCCAGCGCAAGTCTTTCACGCGCCTCGGCGTCGCGGTTGGCGGCCTGTTGCCGTCCTTCGGCGGCGAGGATCAGGCTTTGCTTCTCACCCTCGGCCCGCATCACCGCGGCTTGCCGGTCGCCCTCGGCGGCGGCGACGGTGGCGCGGCGCTGACGCTCGGCGGTCATCTGCATGTTCATCGCCCGGATCAGGTTTTCCGGCGGTTCGATGCGGCGGATTTCAACCCGGCTGACCTTTACCCCCCAGGCCTCGGTGGCGCCGTCCAGGATTGTCAGCAACTGGGTGTTGATGCGCTCGCGCGAGGACAGCGCGGCATCGAGTTCCAGCTCGCCGATGACCGCGCGGATATTGGTCATCGCCAGGGTGGACAGCGCCTGTTGCAGGTCGGTGACCTGATAGGCCGCCTTCGCTGCTTCCATCACCCGGTAATAGATCACCCCGTCGACGGCAACCGTGGCGTTGTCCTTGGTGATCACCGACTGCTCGGGGATGTCCAGCACCTGTTCCTGCACATTCAGCTTGCGGCCGACGCGGTCCATATAGGGGATCAGGAAGTTCAGTCCGGGATGCAACTCGCGGGTGAAGGCGCCAAACCGCTCCACCGTCCAGATCTGCCCCTGCGGCACCGTCTTGGTCCCCGCGAAAACAGTGACGACCACCAACACCAGCACCAGTATCCAGATCAGCCCGAAAGCGCCGTCCATCATGACCTCCATGCGCCGTCTTGGCGCTTCTTGCCGGACGACTCTAGCATGGCGGCCGCGTAAGCCGAAGGAATCGACCGCCATGAAAATGAAAGCCGCCGTGCTGTGGGAACAGGGCCGTCCCCGCCCCTATGCCGATAGCCGCCCGATGACCATCGAGGAGGTTGACCTCGAAGGGCCTGGCCCCGGCGAGATCCTGATCGAAGTGGCTGGCGCCGGGCTGTGCCATTCCGATCTGTCGACCATCGAAGGGCTGCGTCCGCGCTCGCTGCCGACCATTCCGGGGCATGAGGGCGCGGGCATCGTGCGCGGGCTGGGCGCGGGGGTGACCGGGCTGGAAGTCGGCGATCATGTCGTCACCGCGTTTGTCTCGTCCTGTGGCGATTGCCGGTATTGTTCGCGCGGGCGGGTCAATCTGTGCTCGACGAACAACAAGGCGCGGGCCGACGGCAGCCTGATCACCGGCGGGCGGCGGTTGAAGCTGAACGGCGAGGCGATCGCGCATTACAGCGGGCTCAGCCTGTTCGCCCAGTATGTCGTCGCGGCGCGATCTTCGGCGGTGAAGATCGACCGTGATGTGCCGCTTGACGTGGCCTCGCTGTTCGGTTGCGCGGTGCTGACCGGGGTGGGCGCGGTGCTCAATACGGCGGAGGTGAAGCCCGGCGGGGTGATGGCGGTGGTGGGCTTGGGCGGCGTGGGGATGAATGCGCTGATGGGGGCGGTGGTCGCCGGAGCGGAGCGCATCGTGGCGGTGGATACCAATCCGGAAAAACTCAAGCTGGCGATTGAACTGGGCGCGACCGACACCTTCCTGGCCGGCAATGCCGATGTGGTGGCGGCGATCCGCGATGCCACCGATGGCGGGGTGGACTGGGCCGTGGAGACGGCGGGCGTCGGCGAGGCGATGGAGCTGGCCTATGCGATCACCGCGCGCGGCGGCACCACGGTCAGCGCCGGGTTGCCGAGCGGCTCGCGGCTCATCTCCTACCCACATGCCGCGATGGTCAGCGACGAGCGGACGATCAAGGGCAGCTACATGGGCAGCTGCGTGCCCACGCGCGATATCCCGGCCTACATCGCGCTGTACAAGCGCGGCAAGTTGCCGGTGCAGAAGCTGATCTCCGGCACCATCGCGCTGGACGACATCAATGCCGGGTTCGACCGGCTGGCCTCGGGCAGCGTACTGCGGCAGGTGATGCGGCCGAACGGCTAACCCATGGTCAGCACCACCAGCGTGTTCATCGCCATATGCAATGCGATGGTGGAACGCACCCCGCCTTCGCGCAGCCGCAGCACCGTCAATGCGACGGTGAGCGGCAGCACCGAGGCGCCGTACTGACCGTGCGCCAGGGCAAAGGCAACGCCGGTCGCAACGCCGACGGACGTTGGTGACCAGACGGACGCAAGGCGCTGCCAGAGCCAGCCGCGAAAGAACAGCTCCTCCACCACCGGCGCCGCCACGGCGACGCTCAGCGCGGCCAGGATCGCCCATGGCATGTCCCCGGCACCAACCGCGGCACCCGATGGCCCCGCGCCGGAGACCGGCAGGCCGAGGCGCCGCACCACCAGAAAGTTCACACACATCACCGCAGCCAGCGCCAACGGGATCAGCCACGGTTGCCGCATCCGCGGGCGCAGCGCCGCCCGCGCCACGCCCCGGCGCAGCACCGGCACCAGCGTGATCGCCTGCCCGATCACCATCGTCAGCACCAGCGCTGCTGTGGCGCTGAGCCAGCCCGCGTTGCCGAGCATCATGACAGGCGTTGCCAGCAGCCCGCCGAGCACGAGCCAGCCAACCAGCGCGACCAGGGTATGGAAGACGACGTAAAGTGCGCTGAGAGGAGGCGGGACGTCGGACATCGGATGCTTGTGCCAGCGAGGAACGATTATGCAACAGCGCATTCGCCGCGCCAATGCCGGGAAACTGGTCAGCGGCGGCGAAAAAGCGTTAGCGTGCACGGAACACCCGCCGCAGTGCGGGCGCCGGACCAGACTGTTTTCTTCATCCCGCCGCAGGAGACTTGCCGCATGTTGACCCGTCGTCATCTTCTTGCTGCCCCCGTTGCTGCCGGGCTGGCGCGGCCGGCGCTGGCGCGCGGCAGCGACAAGGTGCTGAAGTTTGTGCCCGCCGCGGCGTATTCGTCGCCGGACCCGATCTGGACCACGGCGATCGTGGTTGGCATCCATGCGCTGATGGTGTGGGACACGCCGTATGGCACCGACATCAACCTCACACCGCATCCGCAGATGTGTGCGGGACATGAGGTGGCGGGCGATGGGTTGAGCTGGAGCTTTGCCCTGCGCGACGGGCTGCTGTTTCATGATGGCGCTCCGGTGCTGGCGCGCGACGTGGTGGCGTCGATCAAGCGCTGGGGGCAGCGCAACACCTATGGGCAGCGGCTGCTGGCGATTGCCGATGAGATCAGTACGGTCGACGACCGGCGGTTTCGCATCCGGCTGAAAGAGGCGTTTCCGCAGATGCTGTATGCGCTGGCGCAGGGTTGCTACGTCATGCCCGAGCGCATGGCGCTGGTGCCGGCGAACCAGGCGGTGAAGGAATTCGTCGGCAGCGGGCCGTTCCGTTTCGAGACGGCGGAATGGGTCTCGGGGGTTCGCTCGGTCTATACGCGCAATGACCACTATGTGCCGCGCAGCGAGGCGCCGAGCAACACGGCGGGCGGCAAGGTGGTGAATTTCGAGCGGGTGGAATGGCTGATCCAACCCGATCCCGGCACCGGGGCGAGTGCGTTGATGAACGGCGAAGTGGATTGGGTGGACCAGCCGCTGTTCGACCTGTTGCCGATGCTGGGGCGCAATTCCAATGTGCGGCTGGCCGAGGCCGATCCGTTCGGGCTGATCGGCGGGTTGTTCATGAACCACATGCAACCGCCGTTCAACAGCAAGAAGCTGCGGCAGGCGTTGCTGCATGTGGTGGACCAGAAGGAATTCATCGCCGCGGTGCTGGGCGAGCAGGCGCGCTATGCGAAGATTCCGGTGGGGTATTTCACTGTGGGATCACCGTTTGCGTCCGATGCCGGGATGGAGAAGCTGACCGGGCCGCGCGACCTGGCGAAGGCGCGGGCGCTGGTGAAGGAGAGCAGCTATGCCGGGGAGACGGTGCTGCTGATGTCGCCGTCCGACCAGCCGCAGATGCATGCGATGGCGGCGCTGTGCGACAGCCTGTTCAAGAAAATCGGGCTGAATGTGCAGATGGTGTCGACCGATTGGGGGACGCTGCTGACCCGGCGGTCGGTCAGCAAGCCGTCCAGCGAGGGCGGGTGGAACGCGTTCAATACCCGTATCACCGGGACCGGCGGGACCGATCCGACCAGCGTGCAGTTGCGGGCGAACGGGGCGAAGGCGTGGTTTGGCTGGCCGGATATTCCGGCGCTGGAGGCGGGGCGGGAGGCGTGGTTCCGGGCGCCGGGCTTGGCCGAGCAGCAGAAGATATGCCGGGAGATGCAATTGGCGGCGTTCGAGGATGTTCCGTACATCCCGCTGGGGCAATGGAGTCAACCGACGGCGCATCGGACCGATCTCGACGGGTTCGTGAAGGCGTCGACGCATGTGTTCTGGGGGGTGCGGCGGGTTTGATGCGGGCCCTTCTCGCCGCGGCAGTCTTGGCTGGCGCGCCAGCTGTCGCAGGGGAGTTGAAGCCGGTGGCGGATATGGCGGCGGCGCCCTGGCGGTCGCTGGCGCGGGTGATGGTGGCCGGCGAGACGCGGTGCAGCGGGTTCGTCGTGTCGCCCACCCAGGTGCTGACCGCCGGGCATTGCCTGTACAGCGCGCGGCTCGGCGGGGTGGTGCCGGCCAGTGCGATCCATGTGCAGGTGGGGTATCACATGGGGCGCATGGCCGAGCATCGGGTGGTGGCGGAGCATGGCCTCCTTACCGGCTTTGATCCGCGCCAGGGTTCGGCGGTGACCGGGCTGGATGTTGCCGTGCTGCGGCTGGCGGTGCCGCTGGCCGCGGTGCCGTTGCCGTTGGCGGCGCCGGAGACGGGATGGGTCGCGGGGTGGGTATTGGGGGTGGGGACGAAAACTGCGGTGGCGGTCGGAGGCTACCCGCGGCAGCGGCCGGAGGTGGTGGGGGCGGATACCGATTGCCGGCTGCGTGGCACCACCCGGACCAGGGCGGGCACGGCTTGCTGGTCCATGATTGCGCCGGCGGGGCTGGCACCAGCGGGGCGCCGTTGCTGCAACTGGGCGGCGACGGGATTTGGCGGGCGATCGGGGTGCAGGTGGCGGAGCATCCGAAGAAACGGGAGTCGTATGCGGTGCCGGCGGCCACGCTGGAGGCGTTGATCCGGTAGGTCAGCCGAGGCGGACCAGCATGGCGCCGGCGACGATCGCGGCGGCGGCGATCCAGCGCGGCAGGCCGACGGTCTCGCGCAGGACCAGGGCGCCGAGGAAGACGCCGATCAGGACCGAGACTTCGCGCAGGGCAGCGACGGCGCCGATCGGGGCGCGGGTCATGGCCCAGAGGGCGGCGGCGTAGGCGGCGACGGACATGATGGCGCCGAGGAGGGCCTTCCACCAGCGGCCCTCGCCGAGGGCGGCGAGCAAGGCCCCAGGGAGCGAGCGGTTGCGCGGGCCGTTGCCGCGCAGGACCAGCAGCAGGCAGGGCAGCAGCATCGGCCCGCAGAGGGCTTCGAGCAGCATGGCGTAGCCGGCGGGGTTGCCGGAGAGGCGGGCGCCGTGGCCGTCGACCAGGGTGTAGAGCATGACGATGCCGGCGTTGGCGGCGGCGAAGGCGAAGCCGGTCCAGGTGAGGCCGCCGCGGCGCAGGGACATGGTGGCCAGGCCGATGACGCCGGCGCAGATGCAGGCGATGCCGGTCCAGGATTGCAGCGACAGGCGTTCGCCGAGGAAGAGGGCGGCGAGCAGGGCGGTGCCCATCGGGGCGGTGCCGCGGGTGATCGGGTAGACGGCGGAGAGGTCGGCGGCGCGGTAGGCGGCGCCGACGAGCAGGTAGTACGCGATGTGGATCATCGCCGAGGCGGCGGCATAGGGCCAGGAGGACGGGGCGGGCAGGCCGGTGGCGGGCATGGCGAGGGTGGCGACGAGGCTGGCGGCGATGCCGAGCAGCAAGGTGCTGAGCATCGGGTCGATGGCGGGGCCGGCATGGGCGCGCAGCTTGAGCAGGGTGTTCCAGCCGGCATGCAGGAAGGCGGCGGCGAGGACGACGAGGAAGACGTCGAAGGGCATGGCGGCAGAATGCGCGCCCGGGCGGAGTTGTGACAGTTTTGCGTCTATTAATAACGATATCGTAATATATTGGACACACTTTTGCCCGGCCTACAATCAGGCGAATTTTTGCGGGCCGCGTTTCCAGGCGCGCACGGCGGCGCGGATATAGGGCGGGAGTGGGCGGTCGGGGGTTCCCGGCGGTGGTGCTCCCAGCGGGGGCGGCGGCGGGCTGTGGCGCACGGCCGGGCGGGGTTTTGGCCGTGGCGGGCGCGGGGGCAGGCATAAGGCGGGCGGCAGGGTGATGCCGAGGATGCGGCAGAGCGGGCGCAGGGTGCGGGCGGTGCCGGGCGAGGCGGCGAGGATCGCGGCCACGCCGGGCTGCTGGAGCAGGTAGTCGAGCTGGCCGGCCTGGCCGGCGGCGCGGTAGCCGATGCGGGCGACGATCCAGGCGAAGCGGCGCGACAGGCGCGGGAGCGGGCCGGCGCCGCTGAAGGCGCCAATGGGGGGAGCTGGGGCGGCATCGGACGGGCGGCGCCCGCTGCGTGAGCCCGGCCGGCGCGGGGTGCTGCCGGCGGCGAGCAGGGCGAGGAGGCGGGCGAACACCTGGCGGGTGCGCGAGATGCGGGTCCAGAGCGGCAGGGTGAGCGGGCCGAGGATGCGGAAATGAGCGGCGACGACCGACATGAGGAGGGTGAGGATGGAATCCAGGCGCGCGGCGATTTCGGCCGTCGCCAGCGGCGGGCCTTGTAGGTTGATGGGCAGCGCTGAATTGTTCATGTTATGTTCTTATCGCGTCCGTCGGACCGGTGCAAGCCGATTTTTATCCGGTCATGCCGGGAGTTCGTAACCGATGGCGCGCTCGATCTCGATGGTGCGCTGGACGGCGGGGCGGGCGAGCATGCGGGCGTGGTGGGCTTCGAGGTTGGGCAGGGTGCCGGGGGGCAGGGCGATGGAGGCGGCGAAGCGCCAGAACAGGCGGAAGAGGTGGATGTCGACGATGGAGTATTCGCCGAGCGCCCATTGATTGGGGCCGAGTTTCTGGTCGGCGAGGCGGTAGGTTTCGGTGGCGTGGGCGAGGCCCTGGCGGCGGGCGGGGTGCAGGGTGCTGGCGATGAACGACATCCAGGCGACGGCGTGGGCCTGGGCTTCGGGGTCTTCGGGGAGGAGGCGGGCTTCGGGGTATTTTCGGGCGAGATAGAAGAGGATTCCCGCCACCTCGGTCAGCGGGCGGGTGTCGATCAGGAGGGTCGGGACCTTGCCTTCGGGGTTGATGGCGAGGAATTCGGGGGTTCTAGTCTCCTTGCGGGCGAAGGAGAGGGATTTTGGGGTGAAGGGGACGCCGATTTCGTGGAGCGCGATGTGTGGGGCCATGGAGCTGGCGCCGGGGGAGAAGTAGAGGGTGAGCATGGGGGGCGTCACTCCGGGGTGGGGGTTTGGCCTGGCAGCGGCAGCAGGATATCGGCGAGCCGGGCCAGGGCGGTATCGACGATTTCAGATGGAGCATGGCCGATGAAGCGGGCGTGGCGGGCAGCGAAGTCGATACTCTTGGCCTGATCGACGAGGACCGCGCCCTCGACACGGCCGCCGCTGGGCAGGGGGATTTCGAACGGCCAGCCGCGGAGTGTGCGGGTGATGGGGGCGACGAAGGCGTAGCCGGTGGCGGCGTTGAAGGCCTCGGGGCTGAGGACCAGGACGGGGCGCTCGCCGGATTGCTCGCGACCGGTGCGGGGATCGAGAACGATGCGCGCGAAGTCGCCGCGCGCCGGGATATAGGCGGGCATGTTCAGATAGTTTCGCGGCCGGCAGGGGGGCCAAAATCCACGGTCTCGGGCCGTTTGTCAGGCCGACATTGGGCGAGCAGTTCTGCGAGTGGGGTGCGGTGGGGGGGGCGGCGGGCGATGACGAGGCGGTTGCCTTCGACCTGGAGTTCGATCTCGTCGCCGCGGTGCAGGCCGAGTTGGTCGGCGAGCGGGCGCGGCACGCGGATGGCGAGCGAGTTGCCCCAGAGCTGGATCGTGGCCATGACGGATATCCCGTGTATCGACGGGATAGATATAGGCGATCGGCACGGCGGATGAAAGCGATGCGGGGGTTTGGGCAAACGGGGCCGGCGGAAAGGGGGGGGGGCGGCAGTCAGGTGCGGGGCAGGTTGGAGGGCAAGGAAGGAAGCGTGGATTCCTCGCTGCGCTCGGAATGACGGGGGCAATGGCGGTTTACGGGGTGATCTGAGCCCGCGGCCACGCCGCCTTCAGGTCGCGGACATGAGTTCTTTGATCATCATGTCCCGCATGATGAATTTCTGGACTTTTCCGGTAACTGTCATGGGATACTCATCGACGAACCGGATATGGCGCGGGATCTTGAAGTGGGTGATCTGGCCGCGACAGAAGGACTGAATTTCTTCCGCGGTGGCGGTTGTGCCGGGTTTCAGCTTGATCCAGACGCAGAGTTCCTCGCCCCATTGGGCGTCTGGCACGCCGAAGCCCTGGGCGTCGGCGATGGCGGGGTGGCGGCCGAGGAAGGCCTCGACTTCGGCCGGGTAGATGTTCTTGCCGCCGCGGATGACCATGTCCTTGCTGCGGCCGGTGATGGTGACGTAGCCATGTTCGTCCATCTCGCCGAGGTCGCCGGTGTGCATCCAGCGTGCGGGGTCGATGGCTTCCCGGGTGGCTTTCTCGTCGTTCCAGTAGCCGAGCATGACCGAGTAGCCGCGGGTGCAGATTTCGCCCTGGGTGCCGCGCGGCACGATCTGGCCCGCGGGGTCGACGATCTTGATCTCGATATGCGGATGCGCCTGGCCGGCGGTGGCCACGCGGCGTTCCAGGGTGTCATCGGGGCGCGTCTGGATGCTGACCGGGGAGGTTTCGGTCATGCCATAGATGATCGTGACGTCCGGCATGTGCATTTCGCCGAGGATGCGCCGCATCAGCGGCTCCGGGCAGGGGGCGCCGCCGATCATGCCGGCGCGCAGGCTGGACAGGTCGAACTGGCCGAATTCCGGGCAGTTCAGGACCGCGACAAAGATGGTCGGCACCCCCATGAAGACCGTGCATCGTTCGGCCTGGAGCGTTTCGAGCGCGGATAGCGGATCGAATGCCTCGCCCAGCCAGATCGCGGTCACGCCTTTGACGACGCCGAGAAGGCTGCCGCACACGGTCCCGCCGCAGTGATATAGCGGCAGCGGATTGCAAAACCGGTCTGACGCATTGACACCCATGACCTCGGCCTGGAACAGGGCGTTGTTGATGATGTTGTTGTGGGTCAGCGTGGCGCCCTTGGGGGCGCCGGTTGTGCCGGAGGTGAACTGGATATTGGCGGGATCGTCCGGTTGCAGCACAGCCGCAAGCTCGGCGAGGCGGGCGTGCTCGGTGGGGCCACCCTGGGCTGCGATCGCGCTGAAGTTGAGAAAGCCGGGCTCGTTGGTGTCGTCGATGTGGATCACGGTGGTCAGGTGCGGCAGGCGGGCGGCGCGCAGGGCTCCTGGGACACAGTGATCGAGTTCTGGTGCGAGTGTCCGCAGCATGGCGATGTAGTCGCTTGACCTGAAGCGGTCCGCGGTCACGAGTGCCCGGCATTCGACCTTGTTCAGCGCGTATTCGAGTTCCAGTGCGCGATAGGCGGGATTGATGTTCACCAGGATCAGGCCGGCCTTGGCGGCGGCGTATTGGGTGAGGATCCATTCGATCCGGTTCGGCGACCAGATGCCGATGCGCTCGCCTGGTTGCAGGCCCTGGGCGATGAAGCCGGCGGCGACGCGGTCCACCTGGCGGCGGAGTTCGGCGAAGGAGAGCCGGATGTTCTGATCGCGGACGACGACGGCCTCCTGGTCAGGCCAGCGTTCGGCGGCGCGGTCCAGGGCCTCGCCGATGGTTTGGTGCAGGAGCGGTGTCGGCGAGGTGCCATGCGCGAAACTGCGGGTTGATGTGCTCATGAAGCGCCCCTGCTTGTTGGCGGGGATGCAGCACGGATGGAGTGCCGATCCGCCGGCAATGCTGCGATGGTACGCGCGGGTTTGCCGGAGGGCAAGGCGGGTTCGCCGCGGGGGCGCTGGCCGGGAGGTCAGGAAGGAAGCGTGGAGTCCTCGCTTCGCTCGGAATGACGGCGGGAGGAAAGTAGTAAGAGCCCCCCTCCGGCTCCCCCCGCCCAAGCGCGAGGGGAGAAAAAATTCTTTAAGATGAAGTTTTTTTGCTTCTTTTTGTTCACAAAAAGAAGGGCTTGCTTTGATACTTAGCGTCAGAGTTACGGCGGGTTGGGACGAAGAGTCGGATGGCGCTTCGCTTATTCGACCTACGACATAAAAACGGCGCGGGGATTGCTCCCCGCGCCGTTTTTGGGTTCAGCGCGGGTTAGGCGCTTTTCTTCATGATTTCTTCGGCCACGTTGCGGGGCACGGGGTCGTAGTGGTGGAACTGCATGGTGAAGCTGGCGCGGCCTTTGGTCATGCTGCGGAGGTCGGAGATGTAGCCGAACATTTCCTTCAGCGGCACGTGGGCACGGACCATGACGGTGGAGCCGGCGGATTCCTGGGATTGGATATGGCCGCGGCGGCGGTTGAGATCGCCGACGACGTCACCGACGTGGTCGTTGGGGGTGGTGACTTCGACGTCCATGATCGGTTCGAGGATGATCGGGCCGGCTTTTTTCATGCCTTCGCGGAAGCAGGCTTTGGCGGCGATTTCGAAGGCCAGGGCGGAGGAGTCGACGTCGTGGTATTTGCCGTCGACCAGGGTGTATTTGAAGTCGACGGTTTGGAAGCCGGCGAGCACGCCGGTATCGGCCTGGACGCGGATGCCTTTTTCGACGGCGGGAATGTATTCGCGGGGCACGGTGCCGCCGACGACCTTGTTTTCAAAGAGGACGCCGGTGTTGCGCTCGGTGGGTTCGAAGATGATCTTGACTTCGGCGTATTGGCCGGAGCCGCCGGTCTGCTTCTTGTGGGTGTAGATTTCGGTGTGGGCTTTGCTGATGGTCTCGCGGTAGGCGACCTGAGGCGCGCCGACATTGGCCTGGACGCCGTATTCACGCCGCAGCCGGTCGATGATGATTTCGAGATGCAGTTCGCCCATGCCGGAGAGAATCGTCTGACCGGTTTCCTGGTCGGTCTTGAGGCGCAGGCTGGGGTCTTCGCCGGCCAGCTTTTGCAGGCCGATGGTCATTTTCTCGACCGAGTCCTTGGTGGCGGGCTCGACGGAGATGTCGATCACCGGGACCGGGAAGGCCATGCGCTCGAGCACGACGGGGTCGTCGGCGGAGGCCAAGGTGTCGCCGGTGCTGGTGTCTTTCAGACCGACGAAGGCTGCGATGTCGCCGGCGGAGACTTCCTTGATTTCCGCGCGCTTGTCGGCGTGCATCTGGAACATGCGGCCGACGCGTTCCTTTTCGTCCTTGGTGGTGTTCATCACGGTGTCGCCGGTCTTCAGCGTTCCGGCGTAGACGCGCACGAAGGTGAGGGCGCCGTATTTGTCGTTGATGATCTTGAAGGCCAGGCCGGCGAAGGGGGCCTTCGCGTCGGCCTTGATGCGGCGGCGGTTTGAGTGTTCGCCGTCTTCCTCGCCTTCTTCGGCGGCGATCGAGATGCCGGGGACGTCGATCGGGCTCGGCAGGAAATCGAGCACGGCGTCGAGCAGGGGCTGGACGCCCTTGTTCTTGAAGGCGGTGCCGCAGAGGACGGGGCGGAAGGCGCCGGAGATGGTGCCGGTCTTGATGGCGCGCTTGAGGGTTTCGACGGCGACGTCGCCCTTGTCGAAGTATTCTTCCATGCCGGCGTCATCGACGGAGAGCGCGGTGTCGAGCAGGAGCTGGCGGGCTTCCTTAGCTTTTTCGAGCAGGTCGTCGGGGATCGGGGCGTCGTGGAACTTGGCGCCGAGTTCGCCGCCTTCCCAGATGATCGCCTTCATCTCGACCAGGTCGACGACGCCGATGAAGGTGTCTTCGATGCCGATCGGGAGCTGGAGCGGCAGGGCGATGATGTCCAGCTTCTCCTTCAGCGTGTCGAAGGCGCGGTAGAAGTCGGCGCCGGTGCGGTCGAGCTTGTTGATGAAGATGATGCGCGGGACGTTGTAGCGGTCGGCGAGGCGCCAGTTGGTTTCGGATTGCGGCTGGACGCCGGCGACGCCCTCGATGATGAAGACGGCGCCGTCGAGCACGCGCAGGGAGCGGTTCACTTCGATGTTGAAGTCGATGTGGCCGGGGGTGTCGATGATGTTGATGCGGTGGTCTTTCCACTCGCAGGTGACCGCGGCGGAGGTGATGGTGATGCCGCGCTCACGCTCCTGGTCCATGTAGTCTGTCGTGGTGTTGCCGTCATGGACCTCGCCGATGCGGTGCGAGACGCCGGTGTAGTACAGGATCCGCTCGGTGGTGGTGGTCTTGCCGGCATCGATATGGGCGGTGATGCCGATGTTGCGCAGGCGGGCGAGATCAGTGGACACGATGGCCTCCATTTGCCCCACCGAGGGGCCGGCTCAGCACGGATGGAGCGGGCGCTGGTACGACGTATGACGGCGCGGCGAAGCCTTCGCTCCGCGCGTCGTGTCAGGTCGGCCCGGCGCCGGCTGGATTGGCCGGTGACATGCCCCGGCGCGCGGGGTTTTGCAAGCGCGATGTGGGCGGGCGTGCTGCATGGCAGCAGAACGCGAGGGACGCGGCGGCGCGGGGATTGTGCTAGGATGGCGCGATGAGTGCCGATGCAGTGCATGCAATGAACCGGTTCGGGCTCGGGCGGCGCGGGAGCGAGGCGTTGCCGGGGGATGCGCGGGCGTGGCTGGCGGGGCAGCTGGAGGGGCCGGACCCGGCGCTGGCACTGCCGGCGAGCACGCTGGCCGAGGGGTTGTTGGCGTGGCGCCAGGACCTGGCGCGCGGCAATGACGGTATTCAGGCATCGCGGGCGATCATGGCGGCGGATACGGCGGCGCGGCTCGACTATGCCGTGACCACGGGGCACGGGTTTCGCGAACGGTTGGTTTGGTTCTGGGCCAATCATTTCACCGTCAGCCTGCGGCGCGGGGGCGTGGTGGCGGTGGCCAATGCGTATCTGCGCGAGGCGATCCGGCCGCATGTGACCGGGCGGTTCGTGGATATGCTGGGGGCGGTGATGCGGCATCCCGCGATGCTGTTGTACCTGGACAATGCGCAGTCGGCCGGGCCGGACAGCCTGGCGGCGCGGCGGTTTGTGTCGGGGGCGGCGCGGCCGGTGGCGGTGGGTTTGAACGAGAATCTGGGGCGCGAGTGCCTGGAGTTGCACACGGTGACGCCGGCGGCGGGGTATGCGCAGGCGGATGTGGTGGCGATGGCGCATGTGCTGACCGGGTGGTCGGTGGCGTCGCAGGAGACACCACCGCGAGCGCTGTTCCGGTGGGCGACGCACCAGCGGGGGCCGAAAGTTTTGATGGGGCAAAGCATTGCCGAGGGGCCGGGAGGGTTGGACCAGGCGCTGGGGTTTCTGGCCGCGCATCCGGCGACGCAGCGAAACCTGGCGGTGAAGCTGGTGCGGCATTTCGTGGCCGATGATCCGCCGGAGCCGGCGGTGCGGCGGATTGCCGCGGTGCTGGCCGAGACGGATGGGGATTTGAAGGCGGCGGCGCTGGCGCTGGTCGGGTTGCCGCAGGCCTGGGTGCGGCTGAGCAAGCTGCGCAGTCCGGCGGATTATGTGCTGGCGGTGGTGCGGGCGATGGATTTGCCGGCGGCCAACCGGCCGCGGATGCGCGAGGTGATGGGGACGCTGGGCCAGGGGGTGATGAATGCGCCGCTGCCGAATGGCTGGCCGGATACGGCGCGCGACTGGGCGAGCCCGGAGGCGATGATGCAGCGGATCGACTGGGCGCATGCGGTGGCGGCGCGCGGCGGCGGGCTGGATCCGATGCAGGTTGGCGAGGCCAGCCTGGGGCCGCTGTTGGCCGAGGCGACGCGCGATGCGATGGCGCGGGCCGGTTCGCGGCGGGAGGCGTTGGCGATGTTGTTTGCGAGCCCGGAGTTCCAACGGCGATGATGGACTCGGTTTCGCGCCCGCTTGGACGCCGTACGGCGCTGCTGGGGCTGGCGGGCGTGGTTGGCCTGGGGCGCAGCGCGCTGGCGGTGGCGGCGGCGCCGGGCGAGCGGCGGCTGGTGGTGGTGATCCTGCGCGGGGCGCTGGATGGGCTGTCGGCGGTGGTGCCGTATGGCGACGCGGCGCTGGCGGGGCATCGGACGGGGCTGATGCCGGGGTTGCCGGGGGTGGCCGGCGGGCTGTTGGACATGGGCGGGTTCTTTGGGCTGCATCCGGCGCTGGCGGGGCTGCATGGGCTTTATGGCGCGGGCGAGGCGCTGGTGGTGCACGCGGTGGCGGGGAGCTGGCGCAACCGCAGCCATTTCGAGGCGCAGGATTGGATGGAGTTTGGCGCCGAGCAGCGGCTGGATAGCGGGTGGCTGAACCGGGTGGCGGGCGAGATGGTGGCGCGCGGGGCAAGCGGCAAAGCGCGGGGCAAGGGTGCCGATCTGGCGCTGGCGGTTGGCAGCCTGATGCCGGTGCTGTTGCGCGGGCCGGCGGCAGTGGGCAATTGGATGCCGGCGACGTTTCAGGCACCGCAGGCTGATCTGTATGCCCGCATCGCGGCGTTGCACGCGGCTGATCCGGTGACCGGGCCGGCGGTGGCGGCGGGGTTGCGCGAGCGTGGTTTCGCCGAGGCGACGCTAATGGGGGAGACGCGGGCAGCGGAGCGGTTCGGGTTTCCAGCGCTGGCGGCGGCGGCGGCGAAGCTGTTGGCGGCGGCGGATGGGCCGCGGCTGGCGGCGCTGGAGATCGGCGGGTGGGACACCCATGCCAACCAGGCCGACCGGCTGGGCGGGCCGTTGGGGCAGCTTGATCGCGGGCTGGTGGCGTTGAAGACGGGGCTGGGGGAGGCTTGGCGCGAGACGGTGGTGCTGGTGATGACGGAGTTCGGGCGGACGGTGCGGGTCAATGGCACGCGCGGGACGGATCATGGCACCGGGACGGTGGCGTTCGTGCTGGGCGGGAATGTTGCCGGCGGGCGGGTGCGCGGGGATTGGCCGGGGCTGGCGGCGGGGCAGTTGTTCGAGGGGCGGGACCTGGCGCCGACGACGGATTTGCGCAGTATCGCCAAGGGGGTGCTGGGGCCGCACCTGGGGCTGTCCGGCGCGGCGCTGGAGCGGGTGTTTCCCGGCAGCGTGGCGGCGGCGGGGATGGGCGGGTTGCTACGCGGCTAAGGCCGCGATGTCGGTGGATTGGAGGCGCTGGACGCCGGCGCGGGCCATGTTGTCCCAGGCGGCGGCGAGCGAGAAGTTGAGGTCGATGGCGCGGCAGGCATCCTCGATCACTGCCGTGCTGAAGCCGGCCTTGCGGGCGTCGGTGGCGGACCAGGCGACGCAGAAATCGGTGGCGAGGCCGGCGAGGAAGACCCGCTTGATGCCGCGCTCCTTGAGGTAGGCGGCCAGGCCGGTGGGCTTAGCGTCGGCCTCGTTGAAGGCGGAGTAGCTGTCGACGTCGCGGTTCCAGCCCTTGCGCAGGATCAGGCCCGCCTGGGGAATGGCAAGGCCCGGGGCGAATTCGGCGCCCGGGGTGCCCTGGACGCAATGGTCGGGCCAGAGGACCTGCGGCCCATAGCGCATGGCGATGGTTTCAAATGGCTTGCGGCCGGGATGGGCGGAGGCGAAGGATTGGTGGTCCGCGGTGTGCCAATCCTGGGTCAGCACGACGGTGGCGAAGGATTTGGCGAGGCGGTTGATGACCGGGACGACCGCGTCGCCGTCTTTGACTTCGAGGCTGCCGCCGGGGATGAAGCCGTTCTGCACGTCGATGACGATCAGCGCGTCAGTGCGGCCGGGGGCGATCGGGAGGCGCGGGGCGGCGCCTTCGGTCCGGCCGCTGGGGAGCATCAGGGCGCCGGATCGTGCGAAGGTGCCGGGCAGGAACCGGAAACGGCTCATCAGCGCCTTCCTCCTCCGAGTGATGGTCGGTGGACGATGCTAGCGCAGCCTGACCGGGCCGTGAACCGCGCCTGGCGGGAGTGCAGACCCCACTTATGGATAAAAATTTTTGCTTCTTTTTTCAAAAAGAAGTGCTTGTTCTTTTTTGGAAAAAAGAACCAAAAAACTTTTGTCCATTTAGCTGCCTGCCTATTCCTTTGGCATCCGGGGTATGATGACGGGGTGCATATCAGCCGGAGTTTTGCCATGTCTGCATCGGACGCCGTGAGCGAGGCGCGTCAGTGGGCGCGGCTGATGGCCTTGGCCGAGATCGGCGGGATCGCGGAGGGGTTGGGGGTGAACCGGCCGTGTCTGTCCGTGGGGGACCGGCAAGCGCGGCGACTGATGATCGGCTGGGCGGAGGCGATCGGGTGCAGCGTCAGCGTGGACGCGGCGGCCAATCTGTTCTTTCGGCGCGAGGGGGCAGAGCCGGATTTGGCGCCGGTGTTGACAGGGAGCCACATGGACAGCCAGCCGGAGGGCGGGCGGTTCGATGGGATCTGGGGGGTGGTGGCGGGGTTGGAGGCGTTGTGCGCGCTGCATGATGCCGGGCTGGTGACGCGGCGGGCGGTGGAGCTGGTGGCGTGGACGAACGAGGAAGGCGGGCGGTTTCGGCCGGGGTGCACCGGGAGCATGCCGTGGGCGGGGCATACGGCGCTGGAGGTGTTTGCCGATGTGCGGGATCCCGACGGTATTCGCTATGGCGATGCGCTGGCCGAGCAACTGGCGCTGGAGGCGGATATTCCGCGTAGGCCTTTGGGCGGGCGGCCGCATGCGTATGTGGAGGCGCATATCGAGCAGGGGCCGATCCTGGAGGCGGAGGGGGTCGATATCGGCGTGGTCTCGGGCATCCAGGGGAGCCGGTGGTTCACGGTGACGCTGAGCGGTGCGACGGCACATGCCGGGACGGCGCCGCTGCGCGGACGGCGTGACGCCGTTCAGGACATGGTGCGAGCGGTGGTGGCGCTGAATGCGCTGACCGCCGATCCCAGCGATACCCTGCGGTTTACTGTGGCGCGGGTGGAGGTGTCGCCGAATACGTCCAATAGCGTGGCCAACCGGGTGCGGTTCACCATCGATCTGCGCCATCCGGAGGCGGCGGTGCTGCAGGCGAAGGGGGATGCGATCGCGGGGGTGATCCGGGGGGCGGTGGCGGGGTGTGACGTCGCGATCGAGGAGAATTTCCATGCGATGCCGGTGGTGTTTGATCCGCTGGTGACCGGGGCGGTGGCGGCTGCGGCGGCAGCGGAGGGGCTGCGGCAGCGGGCGCTGCCGTCCGGGGCGTTTCATGATGCGCAGTTCGTGGTGCCGGTTTGCCCGACCGGGATGATCTTTGTGCCGTCGCGCGGCGGGATCAGTCATAATCCGGCCGAGTATTCGTCGCCGGCGCAGTTGGCGGCGGGGGCACGGGTGCTGGTGCGCACGCTGCTGGCGCTGGCGGGATAGCGGGAGACGACGCATGGCGCTGCCGAGCAATGCCGAGCAGGAGATGCTGCAGCTGATCAACCGGTTCCGCGCGGACCCGGCGGGCGAGGCGGCGCGGATCACCGGCGGCGTCGGGATGACCAGCGAGGAGCAGACAGCGGTGGGGTTTGCGCTTGGCTTCTTCGGGGTCGACCTGACGCTGTTCGGGCAACAGATGGCGGCGCTGTCGCCGGCGGCGCCGTTGGCGTGGAGCACGCAGTTGGAGGATGCGGCGGCGGCGCATTCGGCGGCGATGATTGCGGCGGACAGCCAGTCGCACCAACTGCCTGGGGAGGCCGGGCTGGGGGAGCGGATCGCGGCGGCGGGCTACAGCCTTTTGTCGGCGGGGGAGAATATCTATGCGTTCGCGTCCTCGGCGGCCTATGCGCATGCCGGGTTCGTGGTGGATTGGGGCGGCGGCCCCGGGGGGATGCAGACGCCTGCCGGGCATCGGCTGAACCTGGTCAATCCCGGCTATAGCGAGATCGGCATCGACGCGACGCCGGAGGGCAATGGCGCCACCAATGTGGGGCCGTTGGTGGTGACGCAGGATCTCGGCCAGCGCGCGGGCTATGCGGCGCAGCTGGTGGGCGTGGTGTTCGACGATGGCGACGGGGACAATTTCTATGATGCCGGGGAGGGGCGCGGCGGGGTGACGGTCACCGCCGTGGGGGTGGGGGGGACGTTCAGCACGGCGACCTGGGGGGCGGGCGGGTATCAGCTGGTGGTGCCGGCGGGGGCCTATACCGTGACGTTCTCGGGCGGCGGGATGGCGGGGAGCTATGCCACGGCGGCGACGATGGCGGCGGCGAATGTGCAGGTGGATGCCGAGGCGGCGCAGTTCGGCGCGGCGCTGCCGGTGGCGAGCCTGAGTGCGGACCGGGTGGTGAGCGAGGCGGTGGTGCGGATCACCTTCACGGTGACGCTGGATGTGGTTGCGGCGGCGGCGGTGTCGGTGCGGTGGGGGGTGGCGGACGGGACGGCGAAGGTTGGGGATGGCGACATGCCGGCGGGCCAGGGCGGGGTTTTGTCCATTCCGGCCGGGCAGGGCAGCGGGATTTTCACGGTGCTGGTCAATGACGAGGCGCATCGGTCGGAGGCGGTGGAAGGGTTCAGTGTGGTGCTGGACCAGCCGAGCGGGGTGACGCTGGGGCGGGCGAGTGCGGCGGTCAGCCTGTTCGACAGTTACGTCGCGCCGCCCGTGGTGCCGCTGGCGATGACCAACACGACGACCAGCACTGCGAGCACGCCGGCGATGGCGAATTATGCCGGG
The DNA here is from genome assembly GCA_945869965.1 of Asaia bogorensis. Taxonomy (GTDB): domain Bacteria; phylum Pseudomonadota; class Alphaproteobacteria; order Acetobacterales; family Acetobacteraceae; genus CAMDGX01. The sequence continues at coordinate 12,153 of CAMBRC010000024.1, read as the reverse complement.
CCGCTGAACTACCTGGACCAGGAGTTCGTCTATCTCGGCGGGGACGGGATCGTGCTTGCGGCGAGCGCGCCGAACGTGTTCCTGCGCAGCGGCTCGGGCAACGATGCGTTGCAGGTTTCGGCGGGGCAGAATGTGCTGGATGCCGGGACGGGGTCGAACTTCCTGACCGGGGGGAGCGGGGCGGACACGTTCTTCCTGGATGCGCGCGGCGCGGCGGAGGCGATCTGGAGCACCGTGGTGGGGCTGGGGGCGGGGGACGCGGTGACGGTGTGGGGGGTCAGCCAGGCGAGTGCGAGCTTTGCCTGGGTCGAGGGGGCGGGGGCGCCGGGGTTCACCGGGCTCACGGTCCATGTCACGCCCACCGGCGGACCAGTGGCTTCGTTGACCCTGGCCGGGCTGGTGGATGCCGACCGGACGAACGGGCGGCTGGCGGTGCTGTTCGGGACCGATGGCGGCAGCGGGAGCGACTACATGTATGTGTTCGCGTATAGCTGAGATGAACACGTTGCTGATTGCGGGTGCGACCGGGGCTGCGGCTTCGCGGCTGGTGGAGCTTGCGGCGGGGGTGCCGGGCTGGCGGGTGGTGGGGCTGTGCCGGACAGCGCGGGCGGGGATTGCGGGGGTGCGCTATCTGCCGGTTGACCTGGGCGATGCCGCTTTGTGCCGCGCCGCTGTGCGGGCGGCGGTGCCGGAGGGGGTGACGCATGCGGTTTATGCAGCGCGGGCAGCGTTTGGCGAGGGCGGCGTGGAGGATGTCGGCGCCAACCTGGCGATGCTGGAAGGATTGATCGATGCGGCCGAGGGGCCGGCGCTGCGGCATGTGCATCTGGTGGAGGGGACGAAGTGGTACGGGATGCATATTGGCCCCTACCCTACGCCCGCGGACGAGGACGACGCGCGGCATTTGCCGCCGAATTTCTACTACGATCAGCAGGATCTGTTGGCGGCGCGGGCGCAGGCTGGGGGCTGGGCGTGGTCGGCGAGCCGGCCGTCGTTCATCGTCGATGTGGCGCCTGGGCGGGCGCGCAACCTGGCCTCGACTTTGGGGGCCTATGCGGCGATTTGTCGGGAGTTGGGGGCGGCGCTGGATTTTCCCGGCAGTGTGGCGTCGTACGGCTCGCTGGCGGAGGTGACGGATGCTTCGCTGTTGGCGCGGGCGATTTTCTGGATGCTGGAGGCGCCGGGCGCGCGCGACCGGGCGTTCAATGTGACCAATGGCGACGTGTTCCGCTTTGCGCGGTTTTGGCCGCGCCTGGCCGAGGCGTTCGGGATGCGCTGCGGGATTGTGCGGCCGATGCGGCTGGCGGGGTGGATGGCCGATAAGGGCCCGGTCTGGGCGCGGATCATGGCGCGGGAGGGCTTGGCGTTGCCAATTGGCGAGGTGGCGCGCTGGGATTTCGCCGATTTCGTGCTGGGGCTGGAACACGACCTGTTCGCCTCGACCACGCGGCTGCGCCAGGCGGGATTTGGCGAATGCCTGGATAGCCCTGCCCATCTGTTGGGGCAGGTGGCGGCGTATCGCGCGGCGAAGTTGTTGCCATAGCGTTTTTTGCGTGACGGCGGCGTTGGGGATTCGCCAGGATTGGCGCGGCAATAGAACATGGGGCCGACATGGTGATGCTGCGTCGCGTGGTGCTGGCTGTGCTGGCGCTGTTGGGGGGTATGATGGCGGCGCTGGCCTGCGGGGTGTCGGCCCAGCGCGGACCGCTGCTGCATCGGGCGAGCCTGGTGGCGGCGGAAGGCGGGGTGACGACCATCACCTTCCTGGGCCATGCAAGCTTCCTGATCGAAACGCCGGGCGGAATTTCGGCGGTGACCGATTTCTCCGGCCGGCATATGCCGCCGCGGATTCCCGACATCGTGACCATGAACCATGCCCACAGCACGCATTTCACCGATACCCCGGACGAGCGGATTGCCCATGTGCTGCGCGGCTGGCGCGAGGATGGCGGGCCGGCGCAGCATGACATCAAGGTGGGCGATGTCCGGGCGCGCAACCTGGCGACCAATATCCGCGGCTGGGATGGCGGGACGCGGCGCTATGGCAATTCGGTGTTTGTGTTCGAGACTGGCGGGCTGTGCATCGGGCATCTCGGGCATCTGCACCATCTGCTGACCGCCGACGACCTGTCGATCCTTGGCCAGCTGGATATCGTGATGGTGCCGATCGATGGCGCCTGGACGTCCAACCAGGGGGATATGGTGGAGGTGCTCGGGCAGCTCAATCCGCGCATCATCCTGCCGATGCATTACTGGTCGCAGGAGGTGCTGAATCGCTTCCTGGCACGAATGCGCGACAAGGCAGAGATCCGGCTGGCCGACGCCGACAGCTTTACCGTCAGCCGGGCGACGCTGCCGGCGGCGCCGCTCGTGCTGGTGTTGCCGGCGCCTTATTTTTAGGAAGCAAGCAAGGCTCCGCCGGCAAGGGGCCGAGGGCCCCTTGACCCCCATTTATAAGAACGGCTGATGTCGTGAAGCACGGGTGCCAAGTCATGGGGTCAAGGGGCCGCCGGCCCCTTGCCGCCGGAGGCTTGCTGTTTGCCAGCCTGAGATCACCCCCGTAGAGTTGCGCCAGGAAATCCAAGGGCGGGACTTAACGAACATGGCAGGCGCGGTCATCAATCCGAACGGCACTCTCAAGGGCAAGGTCGCCCTGGTCACCGGCGCCAGCCGGGGCATCGGCGAGGCGGTGGCGGTGCGGCTGGCGATGGAGGGGGCGAAGGTGGTCTGCACTGCGCGCACCTCCGAGGAGGGTGAGAGCCGGCTGCCGGGCACGCTGAACGACACGATCAAGCGCATTCGCGATGCCGGCGGCGAGGCGATGTTCATCAAGGCCGACCTGTCGCACGGGCCGGATCGCGAGCGGCTGCATGCCGAGGCGGTGGCCGCCTATGGCGACATCGATATCCTGGTCAACAATGCGGCGGTGACCTTCTTCATTCCGATCGAGACGTTTCCGGAGAAGCGCTTCGACCTGATGATGGAGGTCCAGGTCTGGGGGGCGGTGCACCTTTCGCAGCTGGTGCTGCCGGCGATGCGGGCGCGCAAGGCCGGCGCGATCGTGACGCTGTCCTCTGGGGCGGCGATCCATCCGCTGAAGCCCTATGCCGGGGCGAATCCGGGCGGCACGGTGTACGGCATGTGCAAGGCGGCATTGGAGCGGTACTCGACCGGGCTGGCTTCCGAGGTTTACGAGGACAACATCTCGGTGAATGCGATTTCGCCTGGCCTGGTGGCGACGCCGGGGGTAGCGGTGCACAAGCTGATCAACGAGAAGACGGCGCATCGCGTGTCGCCGGTGGAGAACATCGCCGAGGCGGTCTATCAGATCGTGACGCGCGATCCCAAGAAGATGACCGGGCGGATCGATCATGCGACCGCTTTCCTGGTGGAGCATGGGGTGACGGCGTCCGCGCTGGTCTGACGGCCGAGGGACACGGTTTTCGGGGCACGGTTTTCGTGTCTTGCGGCGCGGGGTTCGGGTAAGCTTGGCGTGGCCAGCAGGGCGACGTCACCCGAACCCGACGGAGGCGCATCATGGCAATTCGCAAGTTGCTTGTACCGCTCTACGGATCGCCGGCCGATGACGTGGCGGTGGCTACCGCGGTACGGGTGACGCAGACGTGGCGCGCGCATCTGGTGGCGGTGTATTTCTATCGCGCCTCCAACACGATGCAGGCGCTGGCGCCGGACATCTTCCCGATCGGCATGTTGAACGAGATGGTTGACGACGCCGAGAGCGCGCGCGCGGCGCAGATCCAGGCGGCCCAGACGCGGTTCGCGGCCGCCTGTGCCGCGCAGGGCCTGGCGCTGGGTGAGGCGGTGCCGGGGGCGAGCGAGGCGAATGCCGAGTTCGTGCTGACCTCGGGGCGTGAGGACGAGGCGGTGGCGCAGTTGGCCCGGCTGGCCGACCTCACCGTGGTGCCGCATCTGGACCACGACCACGACGCGCTGTTTGCCGATGCGTTGCATGCCGCCCTGTTCGACAGCGGGCGGCCGGTGCTGATCGCGCCGCACAAGCCGCCGGAGACGATAGGGCTACGGGTCTGCATCGCCTGGAACGGCACGGCGGAGTCGGCCTCGGGCGTGCAGGCGGTGTTGCCGTGGCTGAAGCGGGCCCAGGCGGTGCGCATCCTGACCGCGACGGGATACCAGCGGCGCGGGCCGGAGGCGCAGGCGCTGGGCGACTACCTGGCACTGCATGGGATCGCGGCCGAGGTCACGACTTTCCAGCCGGTGGACAAGAGCGTGGGCGTCGGGCTGCTGAAAGCGGCGAGCGCGTTCGGTGCCGACCTGCTGGCGATGGGCGCCTATTCGCATCCGCGCTGGCGGCAAACGATCCTGGGCGGTGTGACTCGCTCAGTGCTGGAACTGGCGACGCTGCCGGTGCTGATGAGCCGGTGAGGAAGGAAGGCCAGGGCTCTGCCCTGGACCCGTCGTGCGGGAGCACGCTTACGCGTGACGGGGCCGGCGGCCCCAGACCCCATTCATTGAACGCCTTCGGCAAGGGGGCTATCGAGGCCTTGATGAAGGCCTCGATAGCCCCCTTGCCGAAGGCGCTTCATGGTTGAGGGTGCAGGGGTCTCGGACCCCTGCTGGGGTCCAGGGGCAAAGCCCCTGGCCTTCCTTCCTCTCGCGCCCGATCAGGCCCGCCGCACGCCCCAGAACACCGGCCAGCCGTTCTGGATGCCGGTCAGGGCGTTGTTGAAGCAGGTGTAGCCCATCCACAGGCCGGTCGGCACATAGGGCACGTCGCGGAAGGCCTGGAGCTGCATTTCGCGCACGATGCGTTTCTGCTCGGCCTCGTTCGGCGCGGCCAGCCACTCCTCACGCAGTTCCTCCAGCTTCGGCGCATCGGGCCAGCCGAACCAGGCGGCCGGGCCGGAGCGGATGGCGATCTGGGCGGGGACGAAGACGTTGTTCAGGCTGGTGAGGTTGGTGATGAAGATGCTCCAGCCGCCCTTGTCCGACGGCTCCTTGCTGGCGCGGCGCTGCACCACGGTGCCCCATTCCAGCGCCAGGTAGTCGACGTTGAAGCCCATCTTGATCAGCAGGTCGTTGGTGATCAGCGACTGGGCATGCAGCGAGGGGATGGTGGACGGGCCGAGCAGCACGACCTTCTCGCCCTTGTAGCCGGCCGCGATGAGTTCCTGTTTCACCTTGGCAAAATCGGTGCGGCCGGCAACTGCCTCAACACCCGCGTCGGTCGCCATCGGCATGCCCGGGGTGAACAGGCCGACGCCGGTCTTGTACAGCTCGGGCACTGCCCCCGCGACCGCTTCGGCGAAGTCCTTCTGGTTCACGCAGGCCTGCACCAGGCGGCGGATGGCGACGTTGTTGAAGGGCGGGTGCAGCGAATTGAAGCGGATGCAGCCGATGCCGCCCATCCGGTTAGTGATCTTCAGGGTGAGGTTACGGTCGCGCTTGAGCAGGGGGACGAGGTCGATGGCCGGGCCTTCGTACCAATCGTACTCGTTCTTCTGCATCGCCGCCGAGGCGGTGGCGGGATCGGGCTGGAAGGTCCATTCCACGCGATCGAAATGCACCACTTTGGGCCCGGCGAGAAAGCTCGTCTGCCCTTCGGTGCGCGGCGCATAGCCGGCGAACCGCTCGTAGACAACGCGCGAGCCGGAGACCCGCTCATCCGGCTTGAAGCGGAACGGGCCGCTGCCAACGGGGTCGGAGATCTGGGTGTTCGGGCTGGTCATGGCGATGCGTTCCGGCATGATCACGCAGGCCGGCTGGGCGAGAGCCTCGGGCAGCAGGGCGAACGGCTTCTTGAGGCGGATGCGGATCATCTTGTCGGACGGCGCGGAGATCTCGTCGGTCAGCGCCTGGAGCACGGTGCCGTAGCTGTCACGCACCCACCAGCGCTTGATGGTGGCCACGCAGTCCTTTGCTAGCACCGGCTCGCCGTCATGGAATTTCAGGCCATCGCGCAGGGTGAGTTCCCAGGTCAGGCCGTCGGCCGAGGTGGTGGCGCCGGCCACCATCTGGGGGTGCGGCTTGAAGTTCTCGTCCACGCCGTAAAGCTGGTCGTAGACCATGTTGCCGTGGTTGCGGGTGATGTCCGCCGTGGTCCAGACCGGGTCGAGCGAGGTCGGGTCAGCATGCGGGATGAAGCGCAGCACGCGCGAACCCTGGGCCTGGGCGAGATTTGGCGCGGCGAGTGCGGTCGCACCAATTGCTGCGGATGCGAGAAGGGTTCGGCGGCTCAGCGTCATGAAGTCACTCCCTGGTCTTGGTCAGGGACAATATGTATGCGCATAACTGCTCTGCACAATTGGTACGGCAAAGTATTTTTGCATCATTCCGGACCACGCCGGTGTTTGCCGAGCGGGAGCGACCGGGCTGCGGGCGGTCAGCTTTCGTCGTGGTCCGTGCCGACGCCCACAGCGCGGGTCAGGCCGCGTTTGCTGGGGCCGGCCATGAAGGCCAGCACCTCGGCCACCAGCGCATCCTCGCCATAGGTGGCGCGGACCTGTTCCACCCGGTGCGCAAACACGCCCGCGCCGCGGAACATCAGCTTGAAGGCGGCGCGCAGGCGGGCGATCTGCTCGCGGGAGAAGCCGCGGCGACGCAGGCCGATGATGTTGAGACTGGCAAGCCGGGCGCGGTTGCCCAGCACGGTGCCGAACGGAATCACGTCGGCCTCGACTCCCGAGACGCCGCCGATCATCGCCGCGCGGCCGATACGCACGAACTGGTGAATCGCCGCGGCACCGCCGATCACCGCGTTGTCGCCGATGCTGACATGCCCGCCCATGACGGCGTTGTTGGCTATGATCACGCCGTTGCCGACGATGCAGTCATGCGCCACGTGGCTGACCGCCATCAGCATGCAATCCGTGCCGATGCGGGTGATGCCGCGGCCCGTCGCGGTACCGCGATGGATGGTCACGTGCTCGCGCACCTGGCTGCGGGCGCCCAGTTCGGTGCGGGTGGGTTCGCCACGGTATTTCAGGTCCTGCGGCGCCATGCCGACGGTGCAGTGCGGGTACAGCACGGCGTCGGCGCCGATGCGGGTGTGGCCGTCGACCACGACATGCGAAATCAGCCGCGCGCCGTCCTCGATCTCGACATCCGGGCCGACGGTGCAGAATGGGCCGACCTGGACATTCATGCCCAGGCGAGCAGCGGGGTCGACCACGGCCAGCTTGTGAATGCGCACGCCCGGCTCGATCGCGGCGGCGTCACTCATGGCGGAGGTGACCGCGGGGGCGTGGCTGGGAAGAGCATCCATCAAACGGTCTTTCGCGGTCCAAAGGTCTAGTGTGCAGGTGCACAGTAGGGGGCGGATCGCGCGGCGGCTAAACAATCATTGTTGCCGTATGTTTCTCTAGAACGGGCGATAACTCATTGTTCCGTCGAAAAAATGGCGAAATTGTGTCGGGCGCATTCCCGACCGGCAGAATGCCAGACAAGCAAGGCTGGGCTCTGCCCAGACCCACCAGGGGCCAAGCCCCTGGAGCTTGAATTTAGAAGGTCCAGGGGCTTGGCCCTTGGCGGGTCCAGGGTGAAACCCTGGCCTTTCCTTGCTTCGTCAGTGATCCATGATCATCGCGGCATAGGTCGCCTCGGCCACCGCAACGCCGTCGACGCGGGCAATGGCATGGAACTTCCAGACATTGCCGCGATTGCGTTGCTTGACGATGTGGATGTGCAATTGGTCGCCGGGCACCACCGGGCGGCGGAACTTCGCGCCCTCGATGGACATGAAATACACCAGCTTGCCGTGGGCATTCGGGCCTAGCGTTTCCACCACCAGCACGGCGGCGGTCTGCGCCATGCTTTCGATGATCAGCACGCCGGGCATGACGGGATGGCCAGGAAAATGGCCCTGGAAGAAGTTCTCGTTGACGGTGACGTTCTTGATGCCGGTGGCGGACTGGTTGCGCACCAGGTCAACCACGCGGTCGAGCAGCAGGAAGGGATAGCGATGCGGGATAGCCCGCATGATGCCGGCGATATCGATGGTGGAGACCTCGTCGTCTTGCCGGCTCGTTTGCGGCTGGCTTGTTGTGTCCATCGCCTTCAGCCCCGATCCCTGTCCGTTTCTGGTTTTTCCTGCAGCACCTTGTCCGCGCCCGGCGCGGCCCGCTCGCGCGCGGCGATCTTGCGCAGTGTGGCATACTCGCGAAAGAATTCGCGCGCCGGCTGTGCGGGTGCGCCAACATACTCCGCCTTGGCCGGCACGTCAGCCATGACGCCGGATTTCGCCCCGATGCGGGCGAAGTCGCCGATGGTGAGGTGGCCGGTGATGCCGGCCTGTCCGCCGAGCTGGACGAAATCGCCCAGCACCGCCGAGCCGGAGATGCCGGCCTGGGCGACGATGACGCAGCAGCGGCCGAGACGGACATTATGGCCGATCTGCACCTGGTTATCGATGCGGCTGCCTGCGCCGATCACGGTATCCTGGCTGGAGCCACGGTCGATGGTGGTGTTGGCGCCAACCTCGACATCGTCACCGATGAGCACGCGGCCGAGTTGCGGCACAGTGGTGAAGCCGGCGGGGCCGGTGGCGAAGCCGAAGCCCTCCTGGCCGACACGGCTGCCGGGATAGAGGTAGACCCGCTCGCCGACCACGGCGTGGCTGATGCTGGCGCCGGCGCCGACGCGGCAATCAGCCCCCAGCACCACGCCCGCGCCGATCACCGCCAGCGGGCCGATGCGGCAGCGCGGGCCGATCTCGGCGCCGGCCTCGATGACCGCCAGCGGTCCGATCTCGGCCGAGGCGTCGACCCGTGCTGCGGGATCGACGACGGCGGAGGGGTGGATGCCGGGCTTGGCGGGCGGCTCCGGATGGAACATCGCGGCGACGCGGGCCCAGCCGAGATAGGGCTGCGCGGTGCGAATGGCGATGCTGCCGGCGGGCACATGGCTGGCCAGAGCGGGATGGACCAGCACCGCCCCGGCCTTGGTGGCTTTAAGCGCGTCGACATAGCGCCGGTTGTCCAGGAAGCTGACCGTGTCCGGCGTGGCCGTCTGCAATGGCGCGATGCCGTGCAGCCAGATCTCGGCACCGCTGCCCTCCGCTTCACCGCCAGCGGCGGCGGCGACCGCAGCCAGGCTGTGCGGGCCGCGCCGGGCGAAGAAGCGGGCGTCACCCGGTTGGGTCATGTCGCGGATTTTGGCCTCAGCGATTGGGCGGCGGCGGCAGGGCGGCGGCGGTGGGCGTGGGCGGCACCGCGGGCGATACGCCATCGGCCGGCACGTTCACCGTCGGCAGGATGCGGTTCAACTCCTCGGCCACCTTGTCGCTGATGTCGAACTCGTTGACGTTCAGCGCGACTTGGCTGCGATGCAGCACCAGGTTCATGCCGCGGCTGTCGGCGACCTGGCGGATCACGCCGATTAGCGAGGACTGAACCTGGTTGATGGCGAACTGGGCGGCTTCCTGGATGATGCGGTTACGGTCGCGGAAGCTGCGCTGGGCTGCGGTGATGCGCTCCTGCAACTCGCGGTCGCGGGCACGGATCTGGTCGGGCGTAAGCTTGGCCCGGTCGCGCGCCAAGGCCTGTTGCATGTCGCGCCAGATCAGCTGTTCTTTCTGGGCATCCTCGTTCAGCTTCTCGCGGCGCTCGCCGATGATCTTGTCGGCGGATTGCGCGGCCAGCGAGGCGCGCATCACCTCGGGCAGGCCGATCACCCCGATCACCGAGGCCGGCGGCGCGGCACCCTTCGGCAAGGCGGGAAGTTCCGGCACCGGCGGCATCGGAATCTGGCCCAGCGGCGCTTCGTCGAGCTCCACCGGTTGCTGCGGCTCGGGCGCGCGCAGAGCCGGCTGGGCCGCGACAGGCGGACGCGCCGCCGGCGGGCGGGCGCCCTGGCCCTGAGCCGGCTGGCCCGGGACGAAGAAGCCGGGCTGCTGCTGGGCCTGCGCCTGTGTATCGAGCAGAGGGCTTGCGAGCAACGCGGCGGCGAGGGTCACGAAGGCGGAAATGCGGAGCATGCGTCTAGAACCTTGTGCCGAAGCCGAAGCGGAAGATCTGCGACTGGTCGTACTTCTTGCGGACCACTGCCTGCGCGATATCGATGTTGAGAAGGCCGAACGGGGTCTTCCAAGACACACCGACGCCGGCCGCCACGCGCGGCGAGGCTTCGTCGAAGATCGCCTGCTTCCTGCCGCTCAAGGTGAGCGGGCTGACCCCGCTCAAACTGCCGACATCGACGAAGACGCGGCCACGCAGGCCGAGATCGGCCGATACCGGCAGCGGGAAGCGCAATTCGGTGCTCTGGGTCCAAACGAGACGGCCACCGATGCTGTTGCTGCCATTGACCACGGCGCGCGGGCCGGCGCCGCCGATGGCAAAGCCGCGCAAATTATCGCCGCCCAGGAAGAAGCGATCGATGATCTTCTCGTTGCGGCCCAGAGTGAACAGATAGCCGACACTGGCCGACAGCGCGATCGTCCAGTCGGCGTCGCCGGTCAGCCGCTCCAGCGGGATGTAATACGACCCGTCGAGCTTGGTGCGGACAAAGCGGGCATTGCCGCCCAAGCCTGCGAAATCGGTGCCCAGGCGGGTGACGAAGCCTTCGCGCGGGTCGACACGGCTGTCGCGGTAATCCACCGTCAGGGTCTGGCCGATCTGCGACAACAGATTGGAACCCTGGGCATCCTGGACATAGATGCTGGCCAGCGAGCCGACATTGAAGACCGTGCGCTGGATCAGCGAATAGGTCCAGACCTGGCGCAGATGCTCGCTGAATTCGTAGCCGAGGCGCAGGCTGACGCCGGTGCGGCGTTCGCTGTACTGCGCCACCTCCTGCAGGTTGTTCTGGATATGGAACACGTCGAACCCCGCAACCAGGTTGCGGTCGAGGAAATACGGGTCCGTCATCGAGAACGTGATCTGGCTTTGCTTGGACGCCAGGATGCTGTTGATGCTGGCATCGATGCCGGTGCCGACCAGGTTGCGCTCGCGCAGCCCGGCGGTGACCAGCGGGCCGATATCGGTCGAGAAGCCGCCACCGAGGGTCAGTTCGCCAGTGGCGCGCTCCTCCACGCTGGCGGTCACGATCGAGCGGTCCGGCGACGAGCCGGGCTGCGCATTCACCGACACGTTGTTGAAGAATTCGAGGTCGGTGATGCGCTGGCGGGTGCGGCGCAGCAGCGACGCGTTGAAGGCATCGCCCTCGGCCAGGCGGAACTCGCGCCGCACCACGTTATCCTTGGTGCGCGCGTTGCCGACGATGTCGATGCGCTGGACATAGACGCGCGGACCTTCGCCGACGTCATAGACCACCTCGATGGTCTTCTTGTCGGTGTCACGGCGCACCCGCGGCTTCACTTCGACAAAGGCATAGCCGCGGTTCTGAACCTCGGTGCTGAGCTGCTGGGTGTCGCGCTCGACCGCATCGCCGTCGTACCAGTCGCCGGGGCCAAGGCGCAGCTTGGCGCGCAATGCCTCGCCGTCGACATCCTTCAGCGTGGCGTTTACCGAAATGTCGCTGATGGCGTAGCGGTCGCCCTCGTTGATCGTATAGGTGACGAAGAACGAGGAGCGATCCGGCGCCAGTTCGGCGGTGGCGCCGGTGATTTCCACATCGGCATAGCCATTGCGCAGGTAATAGCGGCGCAGCAGCTCGCGGTCGAAGTTCATCCGGTCGGGATCATAGGTGTCGCTGGTCGACAGGAAGCGGTACCAGGCCTGTTCGCGCGCGCCCACCACGTCCTTCAAGCGGCTTTCGCTGAACGCCTTATTGCCGACGAAGGCGATGCGGCTGATCAGCGTGGTCTCGCCCTCGAGGACCTCGAACACCACGTCGACACGGTTCTGGTCAAGCGGGATGATCTTCGGCTCGACCCGGGCGGCAAAGCGGCCGCGGCGGCCATAGATGTCCAGGATGCGCTGGCGATCCGAGGCGGCCAGCGCCGGGGTGAAGACGGCACGCGGACGCAGTTGCAGTTCCGGGCGCAACTGGTCGTCGGTAACCTTCTTGTTGCCCTCCAGCGCGATGCGGTTGACGATCGGGTTCTCGGCGACGGTCACCACAACACTTGTACCATCGCGGCGCATGTTGACGTCGGCGAACAGGCCGGTGGCGAACAACGCCTTCAGGCTGCGGTCGAGCCGCTCGGCGTCATACGGGTCACCGGCTTGCACCAGCATATAGGAGCGGATCGTGCCCTCCTCGATGCGCTGGTTGCCA
>CAMBRC010000023.1 GCA_945869965.1 Asaia bogorensis | reverse complement strand
GTCGAGGCCTTCATGAAGGCCTCGACAACACCCCTTACCGAAGGCGCTTAAGAATGGGGGTCTGGGGCCTCAGGCCCCAGCGGGTCCAGGGCAGAGCCCTGGCCTTTCTTCGGCTCTCACCCTGGCACTGCCGCCAGCAGCGTTCGGGTATACTCATGGCGCGGCCAGCCGAAGACGGTTTCGGTGGGGCCTTCCTCGACGATTTCGCCGCGGTGCATCACCAGCACCCGGTCGCACAGGTGGCGCACCACGGAGAGGTCGTGGCTGATGAACAACAGGGCGAAGTCGTGATCCTGGCGCAGCCGGTGGAGCAACAGCAGCAGTTGCGCCTGGACCGAGACGTCCAGGCCGGAGACGATTTCGTCGGCGACCAGCAGGCGAGGGACTGAGCAAAGGGCGCGGGCGATGTTGACCCGCTGGCGTTGGCCGCCGGAGAGCTGGCCGGGCATGCGCACGCCGAGTTCGAGCGGCATGCCCATTTCGGCCAGCAGGGCGCGCACCCGTTTTTCACGGACAGCGAGTTTGGCGCCCTCGGCCTCCAGCGCCTGGGTGATGATTGAGGCAACCCGGCGGCGCGGGTTGAGCGCGGATTGCGGGTCCTGGAACACCATCTGCACCGTGGCCACGCGATGTAGCCGGGCGGCCTCGTCGCCGGCGGTGACATCGATGCCGGCCAGGACGATGCGTCCGCCGCTGGGCTGTTCGAGGCCGACGACCAGGCGGCCCAGGGTGGATTTGCCGCTGCCGCTCTCACCGACCACGGCGACGAACTCGCCCGGCGCGATGCGCAGCGACACGCCGCGCACCGCAGCGACCTCGACCGCACGCGGCCAGGTGCCGGTGGTGAAGCTCTTGGACACATCGTCCATCGCCAGCACCGGGGTCTCGCCGGCCGGGCGCCAGGGTGGCGGGGCCAGTTGGTCCGCCACCGCGATGGTTTCCACGAGGCCCGGGCGGAGACAGGCGCTGCGATGCAGATCGCCCTCCAAAGGCGGGTCGATGCGCAGGCAGTAATCCGCCTTCACCGGACAGCGCGGGGCAAAGCGGCAGCCGTCCAGGCGGGCCAGGGCGCGCAGGCCGGGCATCTGTTCGGGCAGGGCATAGAGCGCCCGCCGCGCCCCCAGCATGGGGGGATTGGCCAGTTGCAGACAGCGTGTATACGAATGACGCGGCGCGCCAAGCACCTGTGCCGCCGGGCCGATTTCGACGATGTCGCCGGCGTACATCACCGCGACATCGTCGCACACGCCGGCGGCCAGGCGCAGGTCGTGGGTGATGAACAGCACCGCGGTATTGCTGGCGCGCTGCAACTCACGCATCAGGGCGATGATATGGGCCTGGGTGGTGACGTCGAGCGCGGTGGTTGCCTCGTCGGCGATGACCAGGCGGGGATGGCCGGCGAAGGCCATGGCGATCAGCACCCGCTGGCACTGGCCGCCGGAAAGCTGATGCGGGTAGCGCGCCAGCAGCCCGGCGGGGTCGGGCAGATGCACGGCGGAAAGTGCCGCCAGCGCGTATTCGCGCAGGGTACGCCGGCCGCGCACGCCAAGCCGGCGATGGTGTTCGTCCAGTTGCGCGCCGATGCTCAGCACCGGATTGAGTGCCGTGAGCGGCTCCTGCGGGATGAAGGCGATCTCGCGGCCGAGCAGGCTGCGCCGGTGTTCGGGGGCCATGGCGACGAGGTCGGCACCGTCGAATTCCATCGTGCCATGGCTGACGCGAAACCCCGGCGGCAGCAACTGGGCGATGGTCCGCCCGACCATCGATTTCCCGGCGCCGGACTCGCCAACCAGGCCCAGCACCCGGCCGGGCTCCAGCGCGAAGTTGAGGCCGCGGAAAACCGGGACGATGTCGCCCTCGACCTCCGCCTCCAGCGTCAGGCCGCGCGCCACCAACAGGCTCATCCGCGGCCCTCGACCAGACGCACGTCCAGCGTCCGGCGCAGCCCGTCGCCGAGCAGGTTGAAGCCGGCAACGGTGACGAAGATCGCCGCCACCGGGGCCAGCAGGTTGGCCGGCGCCTGGTAGATCGCCTCGCGCCCATCGGCGATCATCTGGCCCCAGGCGACTTGGTCGGGTTTCACACCGAGGCCGACGAAGGACAGGATCGCCTCGACCACAACGGCAATTCCCATCTCCAACGCCAGCAGGGTGATCAGCAGCGGGATCGTGGCCGGCACCACTTCCAGCAACAGGGTGCGCCAGTGCGAGAAACCGAGGAGGCGGGCGGCGGCGACATGGTCGCGCCGGGTGACCACCAGGACCTCGCTGCGCAGCACCCGGCAGAAGCGCGTCCAGTCGACCAGGATGATCGCCAGGATGACGTTGCTGGCGCCGGTGCCAAGGCCGACCATCAGGATCAACGACAGCACCACCGGCGGGAACGACATCCAGACATCGACCGCGCGCCCGATCGTCCAGTCGACCCAGCCGCCGAGGTAGCCCGCGGCATAGGCCAAGGCAGCGCCGAGCAGCATCGCGCCGGTTGCAGCAATGAAGGCCACCTTCAGCGCCAGGCTGGCACCATGCAGCAGCCGCGACAGCACGCAGCGGCCGAGGCCGTCGGTGCCGAGCGGAAAGGGCGAGCCCAGGCGCATCGGTTGCAGCGTCAGCATCAGGTCCTGTTCGGCCGGATCATGCGGGGCGAGGATCGGGGCGAGGATTGCCAAGGCGAGCACCGCGAGGACCACGAGCAGGCCGAGCACCACGCGGCCGGAGCGGATCCAGCGGGGATACAGATAGCGCCGCAGCAACGGGATCATCGCGGCCTCAGGCGCGGGTTGAGCACGAGGTAGAGCCCGTCGACCAGCGAGTTGATCAGCAGCACGACGACGCAATAGGTCAGGCCGACCGCCTGGATGATTGGCAGGTCGGCGTTGCGGACGGCATCAACCATCAAATTGCCCATGCCGGGGTAGGAGTATATCACCTCGACCAGCAGCGAGCCGCCGAAGAGGAAGCCGAACTGGACGCCCATCAAGGTCAGGGTCGGCAAGGCGGCGTTGCGCAGCGCATGGCCGAGCAGCACCCGCGTCTCCGACACGCCGCGCAGCCGGGCCTGGCGGATATAGTCCTCGTGGTAGACCTCGATCAGCGACGAGCGCAGCACCCGCATGATCGGGGGGGCGAAGGCGATGCCCAGGGCGATTGACGGCAGGATCATGTGCTGGGCAGCGCTGAGGAAGGCAGCGATATCTCCGACAAGAAGTGTGTCGAGCAGCAGGAAGCCGGTGACCATCGGGCGGGCCAGGCCGGGGCCGAGGCGGCCGGTGAAGGGCAGCGCCTCCAGCAACACGCCGAAGACCAGGATGAACAGCAGCGCCCAGAGGAATTCCGGGATCGACATCAGCAGCGTGGTGCCGGTTTCGGCCACGGCCTCGATGGCATCGCCACGTAAGGCGAACAGCGTCAGGCCCCCGGCGAGGCCGAGGCTTCCGGCGATCAGCATCGCGAGCGCGGTCAGCTCGATGGTGGCCGGCAAGGCTTCGGCGAGCAGGCCGGCGACCGGGCGGCGCAGATGGGTCGAGCGGCCGAGGTCGCCGGTCACCACCTGGGCCAGCCAGATCGCGTACTGCTCGGGCAAGGGGCGGTCGAGGCCCATCTGCTGGCGGGCGATCTCGATCTCGTCCTTGGTGGCGGTCGGCGGCATCGACATCGCCGCCGGGTCGATCGGCAGCACCCGCAGCGCCGTGAACAGCAGCAGCGAGACGACCAACAGGATCGGCACGACGGTTGCCAGGCGGCGGACGACGGCGAGGATCATCTTGCCCCGTGGCGGATCAGGCAGGTCAGATCCATTCCATCGTCTGGGGCAGCACCCAGCCATTGCCGTAAGGGCGATAGGCCAGGGATTTCTGGCGCACCAGGGTCTGCACACTTTGCAGCAAGGGCATGCAGGCGCCCATTTCGACCGCCTCACGATTGATCGCGCGCCAGCCGGCGATGCGCTCGGCCTCGCCGGGCACGTTGAACATGTCGATCACCTTCTGGCCCAGGGTCATGTCCTTCCACGGCGAGAAGGGCAGCTTGGGGTTCAGCAGGTAGCCGGCATAGATCTCCGGGTCGCCGGTGGCGTTGTCGAACGAATAGAGTGTGGCCTCGGGCAGCTTGTTGCCGCGGTTCAGCTCGAAATACTTGGCGGACTCGATGACTTCCAGCTCGGCTTCGATGCCGATTTTCTTCCACATGGCGACGATGGCCCTCGCGATGTCGTAGTCGCTGGGGAAGGTGCCGTTGGTGGTGGCCATGCGGATTTTTGCCGGCTTGGCGACGGAATAGCCGGATTGGGCGAGGAGCTGGATCGACAGGTTGGGGTCGTTGGCGAAGGTGAAGTCGTCGAGATGGCCGGGCGAGCCGGGGGTGGCGGGGACCGAGAGGGGGACGGCGGCACCGCCGTAAAAGGCCTGGCTGAGCGCCTTTTTGTCGATGGCGTGGTGGGCGGCGAGGCGGATGTTGCGGTCGGCGAAGCCTTCGTCGTGGCGGACCTGGAGCAGGATCACCCGGGTGATCGGGTTCAGCTCGGCGGCCAGGGCGGGCATGGCGCCGAGGCGGGCGACTTCGCGGACCGGGACGGAGATGGTCAGGTCGACCTTGCCCGATTGCACCGCGGCGACGCGGGCCGAGGTGTCCTTGATGATCTCGATGGTGACGCGCTTGAGAGCCGGCTTGTGGCCCCAGTACTGGTCGTTGCGTTCGAGGACGATGCGGGCGTTGAGCTGGTATTCGACCAGTTTGAAGGGGCCGGTGCCGATGGGCTTGGCGTTGAAGGCTTCGAGGCCGACCCGCTCCATGTAGGCCTTGGGGACGATGTAGCTGCCGAGGAAGGCCAGCCAGGCGGGGGCGGTGGGGGCCGGGCTGTCGAAGCGCATGATCGCGGTGGTCGGGGTGGGGGTTTCGATGTCGATGACCTTGCGCCAGGACTGGGCGATGTCGACCTTGTGGCCGGCCTTGATGCGGTCGAAGAAGGTCCAGCGGAAATCGGCCGAGGTCATTTTCGAGCCGTCGTGGAAGCTGACGTCGTCGCGCAGTTCGACGGACAGGCTGAGGCCATCCGGCGCCATTTTCCAGGTCTTGATCAGGTTGGGCACCAGGTGGAGGCGGGAGTCCTGGTCGAGCGGCTGGTCGTAGACCATCTTGAAGATCGGCTGGGCGTCCGGCACGAAGCGCTGGTTGGGGTCCCAGGCCGGGACGTCGCTGGGCCAGCCGATGGTCACGGAATCCTTGGCCTGGGCGAGGGCGGTGGCAGGCAGGCCGGCGGCGGCGAGTGTCGCGAGCAAGCCGCGGCGTGAGAACTCAGCCATGGAAACCCCCTGTGTGTTGTCGGTTCGGTTGGCGAGGGTTTTAGACGCGAAAGCGGGGGACGGGAAATGGGAGAATGCGGGCGTGGCTGAGGGTGGGATTTGTTGTTTTGATATCGTAACAATTAAGGCGCGCGTCGGCGATGCCGCAAAGGGGGATTTTGCGACGGCTGGGGCAGGCTTTGGCCGGTGGCGCGCGTGGGGGGGATAGCGGGTTTCGCCGACGCGGCGGGGCGGCAGAAGGCGGCTGACGCGGGACAGCGCGCTGGCGGCGGCGCGGCTGGCGCAATTGGAGTCGGCTGTGGCGGAGGATTTGGCCACGCGGAAGCGGCTGCGCGCCGGCGCCGGGGCGTTGGGCAGCGACAGGGCGGGCCGGGGCACGCGGCTGTGGCGCGGGGAGGGTTCCGGCTTGCCAGAGTGCCAGGATTTGTTCGAGGCGGGCGAAGATGCGCGCGAAGATGGCGGCGATCAGGGTGTGCAGGGCGGTGGACAGAATCCGGCTGACAGCGTTGGGGGTGGTGGGGATGGCGCGCAAGCCAGCGAACTGGTCGGCCAGGGGGGACCTGTTTGTCATTGCGGGGATATTATCCGGAGGCCTTGCGGATGGAAAGAAAAATTTTGCTATTGACTGATTTTTTTCAGATACCTTGCCGCCGTGTAGGTGGGGTGGGAGGCCCCCCCTCCGGCTCCCCCCGCCCAAGCGCGAGGGGAGAGAAGATTCTTGTGGATGAAGTTTTTTTGCTTCTTTTTGTTCACAAAAAGAAGACTCCTTGCCTTTGGCATTGGTTGACGTGATTGGGCCGTGCGGCTCAACTCGGCGGCGTAGCTAAGGAGGTGCGGCATGGCTGAGCGGTCCTTCGCGCGGGAGGTGCAGGATTTGCGCCTTGGGGCGGGCGAGGTTTTTCGCGGCGAGGGCATCTTGGCGGTGACCAAGGCGCTGTTGCAGTCGGGGGTTGGGTATGTTGCGGGGTATCAGGGGGCGCCGATTTCGCACCTGATGGATGTGCTGTCGGATGCGCAGGGAATTCTGGGCGAGCTGGGGGTTCATTTCGAGAGCAGCGCGAGCGAAGCGGCGGCGGCTTCGACCTTGGCGGCGTCGGTCAATTATCCCATTCGGGGCGCGGTGACGTGGAAGTCCACGGCGGGAACGAATGTGGCGAGCGATGCCTTGTCGAACCTGGCTTCGGGCGGAGTGATGGGCGGGGCGCTGATTGTGATCGGGGAGGATTATGGCGAGGGTTCCTCCATTATGCAGGAGCGGACGCATGCGTTTGCGATGAAGTCGCAGATTTGGCTGTTGGACCCCCGGCCGAATTTGCCGAGCATTGTTTCGGCGGTGGAGCATGGGTTTGCGCTGTCCGAGGCGAGCAACACGCCGGTGATGTTGCAGCTGCGGATCCGGGCCTGTCATGTGCATGGGCGTTTTGCGGCGAAGGATAATCGCAAGCCGGGGTTTTCCTTGGCGCAGGCGCTCGAGAACCCGGTGCGTGACCCGATGCGGATTGTGCTGCCGCCGGCGAGTTATGTGCATGAGCAGGAGAAGGTGCGGAGCCGTTGGCCGAATGCTGTGCGGTATATTCGCGAGCATGGGTTGAACGAGACGTTTGAGGGGGATGTCGCCGAGGTCGGGATCATTACGCAGGGCGGGATGTACAACGGGGTGATCCGGGCGTTGCAGGGGCTGGGGCTGGCCGATGTCTGGGGGGCGACGCGGATTCCGCTGCATGTGCTGAACGTCACTTATCCCCTGGTGGATGAGGAGCTGGCGGAATTTTGCGCCGGCAAGCGGGCGGTGTTGATGGTGGAGGAGGGGCAGCCGGAGTTTTTGGAGCAGGCGCTGAATACGGTTTTGCGGCGGGCGGATGTTTCGACGCGGATTGCCGGCAAGGATTTCCTGCCGATGGCGGGCGAGTATACGGCGCAGGTTTTGGGGGATGGGGTTCGCGGATTCTTGGCGAAGTATGCGCCGGAGGTGACGCTGGCGAGCGCGCCGGATGCGCGGCCGGTGCTGGCGGGGGCGTTGGCGCAGGCTTTGGCGCAGACGGTGCCGGCACGGCCGCCGAGTTTCTGCACCGGGTGTCCGGAACGGCCGATCTTTGCGGCGATGAAGCTGGTGCAGCAGGAGTTGGGGCCGCACCACATTACCGGCGATATCGGCTGCCATCTGTTCGCGCTGAACGAGCCGTTCAATATCGGATCCTCAACGATGGGCTATGGGTTGGGGTCGTCATCGGCCGCAGCGTTTCAGGGAGCCGCTGGCCAGGTGCCGGCGGGCAAGCGGACGCTGTCGGTGATGGGAGATGGCGGGTTCTGGCATAACGGACTGGTCAACGGCGTCGGCAACGCGGTCTACAACAAGCATGACAGCGTCACGGTGATTGTCGACAACCACTATTCGGCGGCGACCGGGGGACAGGATTTGCTGTCATCGCGGGCGGAGCCGAAGGGGCGCAGCACCAATCATCCGATCGAGGCGGCGGTGCGCGGGGTGGGGGCGACATGGGTGCGGCGGGTGGACCGGACGTATGATGTCCGCCGGATGCGCGATGTGTTGCGCGAGGCGCTGACGACGCGCGACGCGGGGCCGAAGTTTATCATTGCGTCCTCGGAATGCATGCTGAACCGGCAGCGGCGGGAGCGGCCGATTTTTGCCGCGGCGGTCAAGCGCGGGAAGCGGATGGTCAAGCCGCGGTTCGGGGTGGATGAGGATGTGTGCACCGGGGATCATGCGTGCATCCGGCTGTCGGGGTGTCCGTCACTGTCGACCAAGCCGTCGGGCGATCCGCTGAAGCCGGATCCGGTGGTGGCGATCGACAATTCCTGTGTTGGGTGCGGGAACTGTGGTGAGGTGGCGGAGGCGGCGGTGTTGTGCCCGTCGTTTTATCGGGCGGATATCGTGCACAATCCCGGCTGGGTCGAGCGGGCGGTGGCGGGGCTGCGGCAGGGGGTGATCGGGTGGTTGCAGGCACGGCGGGCAGCGCGCGTGCTGGCGGTCGGGTGATGACGCGGCCGATCTGTATTGCGATTACCGCCATGGGGGGACAGGGCGGGGGGGTGCTGGCGGACTGGATTGTTTCGTTGGCGGAGGATGCGGGTTGGGTGGCGCAGTCGACCTCGGTGCCGGGGGTGGCGCAGCGGACCGGGGCGACGATCTATTATGTGGAGATCATCCAGGCTTCGGCTGGGGTTTTGCCGGTTTTGGCGCTGATGCCGGTGCCGGGGGATGTCGATGTGGTGATTGCCGCCGAGCTGATGGAGGCGGGGCGGGCGATGCAGCGCGGGCTGGTGTCGCCGGAGCGGACGGTTTTGATTGCATCGACGCACCGGTCGCTGTCGATGGTGGAGAAGATCAAGCCGGGCGATGGGGTGGCGGATAGCGGGCCGGTGTTGGCGGCTGCGGCGGGCCTGTCGCGGCGGTTTCTGGCGGCGGATATGCAGGCGGTGGCGGAGGAGGCGGGCAGCGTGATCTCGGCGGCGCTGTTTGGGGCGCTGTGTGCGTCTGGAGCTTTGCCGTTTGGGCGGGCGGCGTTCGAGGCGGCGATCCGGGGCGCGGGCGTTGGGGTTGGGGGCAGCCTGGCGGCGTTTGCGGGCGGGTATGATGCGGTGCTGGCGCCGGTTATGGCGGTGGCGGCGCCGGTGGCTGGTGCGGCGGTCGTGGCAGGTCCGGGTGCTGAGCGGGCGGAGTTTGCCGCGGCGCAGGGGCGGGTGGATGCGGAATTTCCGAGTGCTGCAAAGGAGATGCTGGGGCACGGGCTGCGGCGGGTGGCGGATTATCAGGACGCGGCGTACGGGCATGAGTATCTGGATATCGTGGCGCGGTTTGCCGCGCTGGACGGTGCGGCGCACGGGTTTGCGCTGACCGTTGAGGCAGCACGGCAGGTTGCGGTGGCGATGGCGTATGACGATCCGATCCGGGTGGCCGATCTGAAGACGCGGGCCAGCCGCGGCAGGCGGGTGCGCGGGGAGGTGCAGGCCGGGGCTGGGCAGATTGTGGAGACAACCGAGTTCATGCATCCGCGGGTGCAGGAGTTGGTGGCGACGATGCCGGCCAGACTGGGTGCGGCACTGGAGCGCTCGGCGCTGGCGACGCGGGTGTTGCGGGCGGTGTTCGAGCGACCGCGGCGGGTGCGGACGGCGACTGTTTGGGGTTTCTTGCAGTTGTGGCTGGTGGCGCGGTTGCGGCCGCGGCGGCGCGGGTTGCTGCGGCATGGGCGGGAGATGGCGCATATGGGGGTGTGGCTTGATGCGGTGGCGGGGCAGGTAGGGCGGGATTATCGTTTGGCGGTCGAAATGCTGGCGTGCCGGCGGCTGGTGAAGGGGTATAGCGACACGCACGCGCGCGGGGCCGGAAAGTTCGACCGGGTGATGGCGGCGGTGAAGCTGGTGGAGGGGCGGACGGATGCGGCCGATTGGGTTCGGCGGCTGCGCGATGCGGCGCTGGCGGATGAGGATGGGACGATGCTGGAGGGAGCGATTGCGACGATCCGCACGCTGGAGCATCCGATGCATGCGTAACGGCAGTTGATGCGGCGGCGGGGGTATGATGGGGTTGTGCTGGCGGTGCCGGTCAGCATTCCGTACCAGCGGTTTTCGATTCATGGCGCGCATTGGTGGATCGGGCGGGCGCTGCGGGAAGTGTTGCGCGGGGCCGGGCTGGAGAAGCGGCAGCTTGATGGGCTGATCGTGTCGAGTTTTTCGCTGGGGAGCGACACGGCGGTTGGATTGACGCAGCATTTCGGGCTTTCGCCGCGCTGGCTCGATCATGTGCCAATGGGGGGGGCGAGTGCTGTTGTGGCCGTGCGGCGGGCAGCGCGAGCGGTGCAGGCCGGAGATGCGGATGTCGTGGCAGTTGTGGCGGGGGATGGCAACGCTCCGGATTCGTTTCGCCAGCAATTGGCGGGGTTCAGCCGCTTTGCCAGCGATGCCAGCTATCCCTATGGCGGCGGCGGGCCGAACGCGATGTTTGCGCTGATGACCGACGCCTATATGCGGCGCTACGGCGTGACGCGGGAGGATTTCGGCCGCATCTGCATCGCCCAGCGCGAGAATGCATTGTCGTATCCTCATGCGTTGATGAAGACGCCGCTCGGCATGGCGGGGTATCTCGGCGCGCGGATGGTGGCCGATCCCTTGGCGCTGTTCGATTGCGTGATGCCATGCGCCGGAGCCGAGGCGTTTTTGGTAATGCGCGAGGAGACCGCGCGCGGCCAAGGGGTGGCGTGTGCGCATTTGCGCGCAGCGATCGAGCGGCATCATGGGTTTGCGGATGATGCGATCCAGGCGCGTGGCGGGTGGGCGATGGATCGGGACGAGTTGTGGGCGATGGCTGGGTGTGCGCCTGGCGATGTCGACGTGGTGCAGACGTATGACGACTATCCGGTGATTGTCATGATGCAGCTTGAGGATCTTGGGTTCTGCGGCAAGGGCGAGGCGGCGGCGTTTGTCCGGGCGCATGACCTTACCGCCGGGGGGGATTTTCCGCACAACACCAGCGGCGGACAGTTGTCGGTTGGCCAGGCGGGGGCGGCGGGCGGGCATCTCGGGCTGGTCGAGGCGTTGCGGCAGGTGACCGGGCAGGCGCTGGGGGTGCAGGTTGAAGGCGCGGTTCGGGCGTTGGTGTCCGGGTTCGGGATGATCAACTACGATCGCGGCCTTTGTTCGGCGGCGGCGGTTCTGGAGGGGGCGCAATGAGGCTGGCGCCGCCCGGGCCGCGTGATCCGCTCGCGCTTACCCCTGCACCGCTGATGCCGCCAGAGGCGCGATCGCGGGAGGCCATTGGACTTGCGGCGGCGGCAGCGCTGGGGCAGTTCATGCTGCAGGTCTGCGACGAATGCGACTTGGTGCAGTATCCGCCGCGCGCTGTCTGTGCGGCGTGTCTGGGCGTTGGGCTGCGATGGCGCGAGGTTGCCTCGGGCGGTGCGTTGCTGGCGCGCACGACTATTCGTATCGCCGCTGACCCGTATTTCCGGACGCGGACGCCGTGGCCGATCGGGACGGTGCAGCTGGATTGCGGACCGCAGGTTGTGGCGCATTTGCATGGTGACGCGGCTGGGCGTGTGCGCATGGTGCTGAAGCTCGACAAGGCTGGCCAGGGCGTCATGCTGGCGCTGCCCGAGCAGGATACGCCCGACATGCATGATGATCCCGCCTGGCGCGAGTTGACCGCCGATCCGCGGGGGCGGCGGGTGCTGGTGACCGATGGGCGCACGGCGCTTGGGCAGGCGATGGCGCGGGGACTGCTGGCCGCCGGGGCGCGGACGGTCTTTGCCGGGATTGCCGAGCCGTGGCGGCCGTTCGATGCGGCGGGGTTGCGGATGGCGGGGATCGAGACGGTGGCGCTCGACCTGACCGATCAGGACAGCGTGCATCGGATGGCGGCGAGCCTTGGCGGGCGGGTGGAGATTTGCATCAATACGGCGCTGCACCTGCGGCCGGCCGGCGTGCTGGCGCAGGGCATGGTCGAGGCGCGGGAGGCGATGGAGCTGAACTATCTCGGTGCATTGCGGCTGGCGCAGGCGCTGGGGCCGGCGATGCGGGCGCGTGCGGCGGATGGGGAGTATCCCGCTGTGGCCTGGGTGAATCTGATTTCGGCGCATGCGTTGGCAGCACCTGGCGCGTTTGGCGGGGCAGCGGCGGCGCAGGCTGCGGCGCTGGCGCTGGCGCAATCGTTGCGCCCTGCCCTGCGGCCGCTGCGGGTCGTCAACGCCTTGATCGGGCCGATCGACGACGAATGGCATCAGGCACTGCCGCCGCCCAAGCTTGCGCTCGCCGCGATCGCCGCTGCTGTGGTGCGTGCGTTGCGCGACGGCATCGAGGACCTCGCCATCGGGGACATCGCCCAGGACATACTGGCGCGCTGGGCCGACAATCCGGCTATCCTCGTTCGCGACATGCCCGGCTGAACCACCTGGAAGGAACCGCCATGACCACCCTCACTGACCTCGCCGCCGACCTGCTCGCTGGCCGTGTCCGCGTTGTCGACTTGACCCAGACGCTGTCGCCGGATTTCCCGACCATCGTGCTGCCGCCGGAGTTCGGGCAGTGCGCGCCGTTCCGCATGGAGACGATCAGCCGCTATGACGACCGCGGTCCGGGCTGGTACTGGAACAACATCACGGTGGGCGAGCACACTGGCACGCATTTCGACGCGCCGGTTCACTGGGTCACCGGCAAGGACCTGCCGAACAACACCACCGATACGCTGGCGGTGCAGAACCTGGTGGCACCGGCTTGCGTCATCGACTGTTCGGCCGCGGCGGCGAATGACGGCGACTACCTGTTGACGGTGCCGGTGATCGAGGCCTGGGAGGCCCGGCATGGGAAAATCCCGGCGGGGAACTGGGTGTTGTTCCGATCGGACTGGTCCAAGCGCAGCGGCGCGGCCTATGCCAATGTGCTGGCCGACGGGGCGCATACGCCGGGGCCGGATGCGGCCGCAGTGCAGTTCCTGGTCGATCGCGGGGCGCTCGGCTTGGGCGTGGAGACGATCGGAACCGATGCCGGGCAGGCGCATCTGATGAACCCGATGTATCCCGCGCATACGCTGATGCATGGCGCGGGCCGGTGGGGGTTGCAGTGCCTGTGCAACCTGGACCAGTTGCCGGCGACCGGGGCGATGATCATCGCACCGCCGTTGAAGATCCTGGGGGGGTCGGGGAGTCCGCTGCGGGTGCTGGCGCTGGTGCCGGCGTAAGGAAGCAGTTCTTTTTTGAAAAAAAGAACCAAAAAACTTTTGTCCGTTTGGCCCGGCGTTGCGGCCGGTCAAATGGATGAAAGTCTTTTTGCTTCTTTTTCTACAGAAAAAGAAGGCCTTTCTTGTTTCTTGAATGAGGTTCGCCATGCACAAGCTGACCGGCTATGTCGATCGTTGGAGCGCCAAGCAGGGCAAGGCGATCCGCTTCATGGTGTCCAGCGCCGGCGGCGCGCCGTTCGACCTGAGCTTTGTCCGCCACACCTGTCCCGATCCCAATCCACAGGGGCCGGGCTATACCGAGATCGCGATGCCGAGCCCGCTGGACGGGGTTCAGCCGGGGATGGAACAGCATGCTTTTCTCGGCAGCTTTGGCCATGTGCCGGCGCTGGCGGTTCCGGCAGGCGGGCTGACGCTGCGGGCGACGATCTGGCCGACGACGCCGATCAAGGGGCGGCAGGGTGTTGTTGCCGTTGCGATCGGCGGCTGGACCTTGTCGCTGGGCATTGGCGCGGGCGGCGGGGCGTTGCTTGCGGTTGAAGGGGCGGGCGGGGCTGTCACGGCCGAGGTCAAGCGGCCGTTGCGGGAGCGGCGGTGGTACGACATCACCGGGACGGTGGGCGCGGATGGGCGGCTGACCGTGGCGCAGGTGCCGCACAAGCCGTTGGCCGATGATGGTACGGCGTCGACGCCGGGCGCCCTGCCCTGCCCCGGCGGCATTGGCAGTGTCTTTCTGGCCGCGCTGCCGCCGGATGGCAGCGGGGCTCCGGCCAGCGCTTACTATAACGGGAAGATCGAGGCGCCGGCGGTTATGAACGCTGGCGGGCGGATTGCGGCGTGGGATTTCTCGCGCGGCATTCCGACGCAGATCGCCAGCGATACCGGGGCGCAGGCCGCGCATGCGACGCTGTTGAATCTGCCGACGCGGGCGATGACCGGGGCCAATTGGAGCGGCGCGGTGCATGACTGGAAATCCGATCCCGGGCAGTACGGCGCGATCCATTTTCACGACGATGACCAGGGCGACCTTGGCTGGCAGGAGAGCTTTGCCCTGACTGTGCCGGCGGACTGGCCCAGCGGGCTGTATGCCGCGCATATCCGCAGCGATGCCGGCGAGGACTACATCCCCTTTGTGGTGCGACCGGCCAAGCCGACATCCGACGTTGTGTTTGTGCTGCCGACTTTCAGCTACCAGGTGTACGGCTGTTTTGTCCGGCCGGGGCGCGGGGCGGAGATTGCCGCGCGCGCGCGCGATTGGGGCGCGCTGACCGAGACGCCGGACATGAATCCGCAGTTCGGATTGTCCTGCTACAACTACCATTCCGATGGCTCCGGGGTTTCGCTGGTGTCGATGCTGCGGCCGCAGCTCGATACGCGGCCGCGGCAGTTCAGCCTGATGGACCCGATCGAGGGCGGCTCCGGCACCGGGCGGATCGGGGCGGACGGGTATTTCCTGCATTGGCTGACGCAGGAAGGGATCGCTCATGACGTCATCACCGATCACGATGTGCATGAGGATGGGGCGGAGGCGCTGGCGCCCTATCGCGTGGTGATCGCCGGGCAGCATCCGGAATACCATTCCGATCGGATGATGCAGGGGTTTGAGGATTTCCTCGCCGGTGGCGGGCGGCTGATGTATTTGGGCGGCAACGGATTCTATTGGCGCGCCGAGCCGAGCGAGTTTGCGCCGCATGCGCTTGAGGTGCGGCGCGCGGAATCGGGCATCCGCATCTGGGCGACCGAGCCCGGCGAGTCCTACAACCAGTTCGGCGGCGGCTATGGCGGCTTGTGGCGGCGGGTCGGGCGGTCCGGTCACAAGCTGGTGGGGATCAACTTCTCCAGCCAGGGGCGGCATCTCGGCTTCCCCTACAAGTTCACCCACGGCATCAACAATCCGCGGGCGGCGTTCATGACGCAGGGGCTGAACGTTGCGGTCGGAGAAGACTTCGGCGACACCGGATTCATGGGCGGGGGGGCTGCGGGGTTCGAGCTGGACAGCGTGAACTTCAAATACGGCTCGCCGCCGAATGTGCTGATCGTCGCCAAGGGTGTCGTGATCCATGAAGACTACGGCTGGGTGAACGAGGACATGCTGGTGCATCGGCATCCCCTCCCGCAGGAGGAGTGGTCCTGTGCGGATATGACGTTCTTCGAAACGCCGGCCGGGGGCGCGGTGTTCTCGGTGGGGTCGATGACCTATGCGGGGAGCCTCGTTGTGCCGGGGACGTTGCGGACGTTGACGACCAATGTGTTGAAGCGGTTCATCGATCCGGCGCCGTTTGCCTTGGAGGAATAAGGAAGGCCTTCTTTTTTGAAAAAAAGAAGCAAAAAACTTTCATCCGTTGGGCTCAACCTAATGGATAAAAGTTTTTTTGCTTCTTTTTGTTCACAAAAAGAAGAATCTTCCTTGCTTCAAAACCTCGTCGTCAACGTCCCCTCATTCGCGTAGGCGCGGGCAATGATTTCCAGCACGTGGGCCTGGATATCCAGGCTGCGGGTGCTGGTATCGCCGGCTTCGATGCGTTCGACGAAGGCGCGGACGATCGAGGGCATCGTCCCGGCGCCGGCGGGCCGGAAGCTGCGGACGGGCAGCGAGTCGTGGGTGTTGTCCTCACCGCCGAAGGGTTTTCCGTCGGGGCGCCAGAGGTGGACCAGGCCGTCGGGCGCGCCGAAGTAGAGGCTGCCTTCGCGGCCGATCACCAGGACGCGGGCCCGGGTTGCGGTGTGTGGTTGGCTGCCGTTCCAGTGGGCGTGCATGCTCGCCATGACGCCGGATTCCAGGACCAGGCTGAGCAGGGCGCCGTCTTCGACGTCGGGGCGGATTGTGGTGCCGTCATCCATGGTCCGGGTGGCGAAGCGCGTGGACAGTGTGGCGGAGAAGTGTGTCGCCGGACCGAACAGGGCGGCGATGGAGGTCAGGTGGTAGATCCCGAGATCGGCAAGGACGCCGCCACCGGCTTGGGCCTTGGAATAGAACCAGGGGGCGTGGGTGGGGCCGCGATGGCCGCGGTGGCATTCGACCGCGGAGACTTCGCCGATGGCACCGCGGGCGATCAGGTCGGCGGCGAGGATGTGGTCGGGGGTTTCGATGAAGGGCAGCGCCATGAAGGTGACCGGCTTGGTGCGTGCCTGGGTGCGTACTGCGTCGGCCAGTAGGGTTGCTTCGGCAAGGCTGGGGACCAGCGGTTTTTCGACCAGGACGTGCTTGCCGGCATGGACGGTCATCTCGGCGTAGGCGGCGTGAGTGTCGGGCGGGGTCAGGATCAGGACCGCGTCAATGTTCGGTTGGCGCAGCATTTCGGCGGGGTCGGTAAACCAGTGCGGGATGTAGAAGCGCGCGGCGCAATCGGCCAATCGGCCGGGGTCGCGGCCGGCGATGGCGACAAGCTCGGCGCGGCCGGGCAGTTCCTGCAACTGGGGAAAGTGCCGGCGCTGGGCGATATCGCCGTAGCCGATGGCGCCGATGCGGATGGTCATGGGGTCACCGCCCGGCCGGTGTCGGCGGCGCGGCGGCCGGCATCCAGGATTGCCACCGCCTGACGGTTGAGGGGAAGGGCCAGGGTGGGATGCAGCGCCTCGCCGGTCTCGATGTGGTGCAGCATTTCCTCGGCGATGGTGGCGCGACCGGGAGGAAGCTTCGGCCCCTGTTCGGTCCGCGAGGGCAGCGCCGCACCGCGTTCGGTGAACAGTTTCACGTCGGCGCCGTCGACCACGATGGTGCCGTGGGTTCCCATCACGATCGGACCGTTTGGCAGGCCGTTGTGGAAGCTGGTCCAGCTGGCCTCGATCGTGCCCACGGCATGGGGGAAGCGCAGCAGCAGGGTGGCGTTGTCCTCGGCATCGCCGGGGCTCATGAGATTGGCCGCCAGCGCGCGCACTTCGATCGGCGGGCCAACGAGCCAGGCGGCGAGGCACGCGCCGTAGCAGCAATAATCCAGCAACGCGCCACCGCCGGCCGATGCCTGGTGCCACCATTCGCTGGCCTTCTCGGCTTCGCTCACCAGGCCGATCGTTGTCGCCCCGGGATGCAAACTCCCATGCGCCAACGGCCCCAGCGAGGCCATGTTGCGCCAGCGGAACTGCACCACCGCGCCGATCTCGCCAGAATCAATGATCGCCTTGACCTGCCGGATCGCCGGGCGCCAGGTGATCGGCCAGTTGGTGACCAGCGCGACCCCGGCCCGTTCGGCGGCGGCCGCCATGCGATCAGCGTCCGCCAGCGTGCCGGCCAGCGGCTTTTCGGTGACCAGGTGAATGCCGCGCCCGGCCGCGGCCTCAGCGACCTCCGCATGCTGGCTGATTTCCGGACAGAAGATCAGGATGTCCAGCGGCACCTCGGCCAGCATGGCGCGCCAGTCGGCGAAGACGCGCGGGCCGCCCGGTGCAAGCTGTGCCCGCACGAGATTGGCGCGGCGGCTGCCCTCGACCTCGATTAGGCTTGGCGTTGCCGGCACCGTGTCGGCGATGGCGACGAAATCGCAGCGTCCGGTGGCGGCGAAGCGCTCCACCAGCTCGTTCACGTGCATGTGGGCGAAGCCGATCACCCCAAGCCGGAAGCGCCGGCTCATGCGGCGAGGTCGCGCATCTGCGCATACAGATCGGACTTGCCCTCGAACCCGATCCCCGGCAACTCAGGCAGCGTCACATGCCCATCCACCACCCTGACCCCATCCGGAAACCCGCCATATGGCTGGAATAAATCCGGATAACTCTCATTCCCCCCCAGCCCCAACCCCGCTGCAATCATCAACGACATCTGATGCCCGCCATGCGGGATCAACCGCCGCCAGCTCCACCCCATGTCCTTCATCACCCCCAGCGTCCGCTGGAACTCGCACAACCCGTAGGACAACGCGCAATCGAACTGCAGGAAATCCCGGTCCGGCCGCATCCCGCCATAGCGCAACAAATTCCGCCCATCCTGATGGCTGAACAGATTCTCCCCCGTCGCCATTGGTCCGGGATAGAACTCCGCCAACGCCGCCTGCAAGTGATAGTCCAGCGGATCGCCGGCCTCCTCGTACCAGAACAGATCGTACGGCCGCATCATCTTGGCATAGGCAATCGCCGTCTCCAGGTCGAACCGCCCATTGGCATCCACCGCCAACCGCCCCTTCCCGTCCAGCTCCGCCAGCACCGCCTCGATCCGCGCCCGGTCCTCATCCAAGGACGCCCCGCCAATCTTCATCTTCACCACGGTGTACCCGCGATCCAGATAAGACCGCATCTCCCCGCGCAGCGCCGACACATCCTTGCCCGGATAGTAATATCCCCCCGCCGCATACACGAACACGCGCGGATCAGCCGCAATCCCATGCCGCTCCGCCAACAGCCGAAACAGCGGCTTGCCCGCAATCTTCGCCACCGCGTCCCACACCGCCATGTCGATGGTCCCCACCGCCACCGACCGCTCGCCATGCCCTCCCGGCTTCTCGTTCCTCATCAGCGCCGCCCACACGGCATCCGGATCGAGATTGTCCCCCGAAGCATTCACCAGGCTCTCCGCCGGCGCCTCCAGCACCCGATCGCGAAACCGCTCCCGGATCAGCCCTCCTTGCCCATACCGCCCATTGGAATTGAACCCATACCCGATGACGGTCTTCCCATCCCGCACCTGGTCGGTCACCACCGCCACCAGGCTGGTCGTCATCTTCGAGAAGTCGATATAGGCATTGCGGATCGGCGAAGCGATCGGCCGGGTCATCTCGCGAACATCGACAATGCGCATGAACTGCCTCCCTGGTGGCCCGATGCCGGCGGGACCTTCAGCCCGTCAGCGTCGGCCCACAAGATGAAGCCCGTGTTCCGACGCCCGCCGAACCATTAAAACGAGCCGGAACACTAAAACCCCTTGCTCGCCCCCGGCCGGAACCGGTTGCCCGGCACAAAGCCCGACCGCTCCGCCACCCGAGCCGCCCGCACCCAAACCTCGCGGTTCGGATGCAACCCGCCGCCCCGGATTGCCGGCACCGCCGTCAGCCGCGCCCGGTGCAGCAGGCGCGTATCGGCCACGCCGCAATTCGGATGAGTCCCGCCGTTCTCCGCGACCGCCCTGTCCCACGCCGCCTGGCGCAGCACCCGCGTGGCCGCATCCTCCAGAGCGGTGCAGTTCAGTTCGTTCGTTCCCAGGTCCGCCACGATCTCGTCGCCATCCTCCAGCAACGCGATCGGGCCGCCCAGCGCCGCCTCGGGCCCCACATGGCCGATCACCAGCCCAACCGACCCGCCGGAGAACCGCGCATCGGTCATCAGCCCCACCACGATCCCGCGCTCCCGGCACAGCGTCGTAATGCGCGATGTCGGGTCCAGCATCTCCGGCATGCCCGGCGCCCCGCTCGGCCCCTCGTAACGCACGATGATCATGTCGTGGTCCCGCAGCGACTCCGGCGCCTCGTCCAGCACCGTCAGCAGCTGCCGCTCGCTCTCGAACACCCGCGCCCGCCCGCGGAACACATTGCCTTCCAGCCCCCCCTCCACGCCGGCCAGCTTCAGGATCGCCGAAAAGTCGGGCGAGAGATTGCCGCCCAGCACCCGCAGCCCGCCGGTCGGCTTGTACGGCCGCTCCACCGGATAGATCACCACCCCGTCCGGCGGCGGCGGCGCCAGGCGCGCCACCTGTGCTGCCAGCGTCTCGCCGGTGCAGGTCATCACCTCGCCGTTCAGCAGCCCCGCCTGCAACAGCTCGCGCACAATCACCTGAACGCCGCCCACGCGGTCGATGTCCATCATCGAATACCGCCCATAGGGCCGCGCATCGGTCAGCACCGGCACCACGTGCTGCGACAGGTGGTTGAACTCCTCCGGGGTCATCACCTCCCGCCAGAAATCGGCATAGCCGGCCGCCCGCGCGATCTCCGGGGCATGCAGCGTCACATTGGTGGAACCGCCGATCGCCATCGTCACGATCATCGCGTTGCGCAGCGAATCGCGCACCACGATGTCGCGCGGCTTGAGGTCCCGCTCCATCATCCGCGCCAGCATCTCCACCAGCTCGGCCGGATAGTCCTGCACCCGCCGCGGATCGTCCGACGGCGTGGCCACCATGTGCAGCGGCTGCAGCCCGACAACGCCGATGAAGGTCTGCATGGTGTTGTAGGTGAACATCCCGCCGCAGCTGCCGATGCCCGGGCAGGCATGGCAGGCGATGTGGTGGCGATGCGCCGCGTCCGGGTGCCCGGCAACCTGATAGGCGCTGATGATGTCCAGCGCCTCGCCGGTCTGCGGATCAAGCCCCGGCCGGATCGGCCCGTCCGACATGATGATGGCCGGCTGGTTGTGCTCCAGCAGCGCCGCCATCACCCCCACCGGCGGTTTGTCGCACGCCACCACCGCGATCGTCCCGGCCAGTCCCGAGGCCGACAGGTGCTCGCTCAACGCATCATGCGTCACCTCCCGGCCGATCAGCGAATACCGCATCTCGCGCGTGCCGTTGCGGATCCCGTCCGAGGTGGCGATGGTGTATTCCGGCTGGGTCAGCCGCAGCCGCAGCTGCCCCGGCTCCTGGCCGATCCGCGCCTTCAGCCGCGCATGGATCGCATCCACCTTGGACATCACACCCAGGTAGCACTGGCTGTCGCCCTTCGTGCCGACCACGCCCACCGACGGCTCGTGGATCAGGTCGGGGTCGGTGCCGAGCACCCGCGCCATGCCGATGGTCTGGCTCGAGCGGCCAGGATGGCGGTCGATGAGAACGGTCTTGGTGTTCGGCATAGGAGGCCCTCGGACATGATCGGACATGCGCGGGCCGATCCCAGTGTCCTGCCCACAAAATTCGTTCGAACTGGGACGGACGTAGCGGATCAACAGGCCACTGTAAACAAAGCCTGGTGTCCTAATTCCCGGATCCGATGGATTGCGGAACCTGGTAACTCGCGCACTGCCCGCCCCAAGGGAACCGGGCGGGCGGACGATCCGCGCTCCGGGTCATGCGGCGCGCGCCGGGGCCATGCGCCTGCCCGCACGGCCCAAGTCACGGCTACCGCACTTGGCCGACATGCACGTTTGGCGGCAGCGAAAGCAAGGATTCACATGGAGACGGCGAGGCGGGGAGAAGCAAGAACGCCTCTTTCCTGTTCTTCTCCCCGTCTCGCCGTCTCCATGTGAAAATTCTTGCTTCCTTGCGATACCGATCGCGCCACGTACGCCAAATGCGATAGCCCTGGCGCCGAATGCGATAGCCCTGGGGGCCAAATCGATTCCCCTTGACTTTGCTGCGCCGCACAATTACACCCCAACAGCGCGCCTTGAGTTTGATCCGTGCGCTGCCAGCCTGTGTTTCGCCCCTTCACCGCGGCGATGGCCCAATTGCCGATTTCCGACCGCGAAAGGTCGGACGGGCAAACAGGCCGAACGCACCACTCGGTAGCCCTCGTTCCTTTCCCATTCTGCGCCGGCTCGCGGCCCGATTTGCCGCGCGAACGTGCGTTTGCGCGTCCGCCATTCAGCTAACGGCCCTCGCACTGCGGCGGCCGATCCGAAAGTGATGAACACATGACAACCTTCGCACAACTCGGGCTTGAGCCTGCGCTCCTGCGCGCTCTCGCCACCGAGGGCTATACTGAACCCACCCCCATCCAGGTCCAGGCGATCCCCTTCGTGCTGGCCGGCCGCGATGTCCAGGGCATCGCCCAGACCGGCACCGGCAAGACCGCCGCCTTCGCGCTCCCCATCCTCCAGCGCCTGGCCGCCGACCGCCGCCAGCCCCCGCGCGGCGGCTGCCGCGTCCTCGTCCTCTCCCCCACCCGTGAGCTGGCCAGCCAGATCGCCGACAGCTTCAAGGCCTACGGCGCCAACATCGGCTGCCGCGTCACCGTGATGTTCGGCGGCGTGCCCAAGGGCAAGCAGGTCCGCGCCATGGAACGCGGCGTCGATGTGCTGGTGGCCACCCCCGGCCGCCTGCTGGACCACATGCAGGACCGCAATGTCCGCCTCGACCATGTCGAGATCCTGGTGCTGGACGAGGCCGACCACATGCTTGACCTCGGCTTCATCGTGCCGATCAAGAAAATCGTCGCAACCATCCCCTCGCGCCGCCAGACCCTGTTCTTCTCGGCCACCATGCCGGGCGAAATCGGCAAACTCGCCGGCGGCATGCTGAAAGACCCCGCCCACGTCGCCGTCGCCCCGGTCGCAACCACCGTCGAACGCGTCGAACAAGGCGTGATCTTCGCCGACCAGGCCCAAAAGCGACACACCCTCTTCGCCCTGCTCTCCGGCCCCGCCGACGGCCGCACCCTGGTCTTCACCCGCACCAAGCACGGCGCGGACCGCGTCGTCCGCCACCTCGAGGAAAGCGGCCTGCCCGCCATGGCCATCCACGGCAATAAAAGCCAGGGCCAACGCGAACGCGCCCTCGCCGCCTTCAAATCCGGCGAAGCCCGCGTGCTGGTCGCCACCGACATCGCCGCCCGCGGCATCGATGTCGACGGCGTCAAACACGTCATCAACTTCGACCTGCCCAACGTGCCCGAAAGCTACGTCCACCGCATCGGCCGAACCGCCCGTGCGGGCAAGGACGGCATGGCCATCAGCTTCTGTGCCCCCGATGAGCGCGCCTTCCTGAAGGATATCGAGAAGCTGATCCGCACCAAAGTGCCGGTCATGGCCGCCCCGGCTGGCCCCGGCCGGACCCGCATGGCCGCCTGAACCGGCTGGACTAGCAAAAAAATGGGCGAGGCGCTTCGGTGCCTCGCCCATTTTTTTGTCCCAGGCGCGAGGCAAGCGCTTGTTCTTTTTTGAAAAAAAGAACCAAAAAACTTTCATCCGTTTGCTTCTCGCTTCCCTCCCCCTGCTTGCGGGGGGCTTGAGCCGCGAAGCGGATCAAGAAGGGGGGGCCGCCCCACCAGCGAACGCCGCTCGGAAAAATCCCCTTGCGACGGTACAAACGGTCATATATATCACCTAACATAACGCGTTCAACAACGCCCGCGCACCGCAGCGCGGGCCTAACCAGAGGAGCCTGCACCATGATCGGACAACACACCGACAGCACCGGGTCCCTCGCAACCCACTTCACCGCCATCCTCGGCCGCCTCTGCCGCGCCGTCGGCATATACCTCGCCGCCCAGGCGCGCGGCCCATACCGCGTCATGATCGGCGCCACGCTCTACGAAGCCACAACCGCGCCCGCGGCACGCCCCGCCCTGCCCGACGAAACCTGGATCCTGCTGACCCACCGCCTCGCCCGCCTGGCCCAGCGCTTCCGCGCCCTGTTCGCCCGCTACCAGGCCGGCACCCCACCGGCGCAGCACCCGTCGCGCGCCGGCCTGCGACGTCAACGCACGCCAGACGGGCGCACGCCCGAACCGCGCCTGCCCACCGCACGCGGCTGGATCGGCGCCCGCATCCCGGACGCCGCCCCCTGCGCCGGCACCATCGAATACCTGCTGCACAACGAGCCGCAAATGCGCGAATTCGTCAGTACCACCCCCCAGGCCGGCCGCCTCCTACGCCCCCTCGCCCGCATGCTCGGCGTGACTGTGCCAGACTGGCTGCGCCTGCCCCCGCGCGTGCGAAAGCCGCCCGCGCCGCGCCCCGCGACACCCGCACCCACACCCGCCGCCACCGGCACCGGCACCCCCGACCGCCCGCTCCCGCCCGAAATCCGCGCCGCCGCCCGCGCCTGGAAAAAATACGGCCTCTGACGCCAATGCCGGAGCTCGTTCTAATTGTTACGATATCATAATATTTAATCCAGCGCCCTGACGATCTCGGTGATCTCGTCCCCACTTCTATGTTTGACAGCCCGCCGTGCCATCGCCACCCTCTGACTTTGCCGGCCGGCACGACGGCCCATCTGGAGAATGCGACACATGGCGGGCTGGCTGCGCAGGGCGGTCTTGACGTGCGCCCTCTCGGTATCCCTCGCCTTGCCGGTCAGCGCACAGACGCGCGGCGGCACCGTCACCTATGCCAGCGGCGGCGGCATCGGCTCGCTCGATCCGCACGTCGCCGGCTCGCTGGTTGAGTTGGAGGTCATCCACCACGTTTTCGAGACCCTGGTGGCGATGGATGAAAGCTACAACGCCCGCCCGATGCTCGCCGCCACCGTCCAGGTCGGCGACCAGGCGCGACGCTTCCGCTTCACCCTGCGAAAGGGAGTCCGCTTCCACACTGGCGAAGTGGTGACCTCGGCCGCCGTGCTGGCCTCGTTCGAACGCTATGCCCGGGTCAGCACCAATGTGTCGCTGCTGGAAGATGTCGCGGGCTATGACGTGCCGGATGCCGATACCTTCGTGGTGCGGCTGAAGAACAGCAACGCGATGTTCCTCGACATGCTGAAATCGCCGACCTACCCGCTGGCAATCCTGCCGCCCGACCAGAAGGACCGGCCCGGGCGCGAGATCGAGGCGATCGGCACCGGCCCCTTCACCCTGGACACCTGGGAGAAGGACAGCCACCTCATTCTGCGCCGCAACGCCGCCTATTCGGTCGACCGCTCGGCGGCCGGGCCGGACGGTTTGGCCGGGCGCAAGACCGCTTATCTCGACACCGTGCGCTACGATTTCCTGGCCGAGCCCGCCGCCCGGCTGGCAGCACTCCAGGGCGGCCAGGCCGATGCGGTGGCCAACCTGCCGGCCGACTATATCCGCCGCCTCGGTGACCGCACCGATTTGGCGACGTTGCAGGTGTTTCCTTACTGCCAGCTGATGTTCGTAACCCACGCCGGTAACGGCCTGACCGCCAAAATGCTGATCCGCCAGGCGATCCGGGCTGCGGTGAATGTCGATGACATCCTGGCCGCCTCGGGCCAGCCGGCACGGCGCAATCCATCGCTTGTGTATCCCGGCAGCCCCTATCACACCGGCGACGCCAGCGCCGAGTTCTACGACCGCCGCAACCTGGATGAGGCCCGCGCGCTGTTGGCCCAGGCCGACTACAAGGGCGAGAAGCTGGTGCTGCAAACCAATTCCACCTTCAGCTACATGCGCGACGCGATCCTGGTACTGGCCGGCCAACTGCGCGAAGCCGGGATGAAAACCGAGGTCCAGGTGGTCGACTGGCTGGCCAACTCGACCAACCTGCGCCGCGGCACCGGCAACTGGAATGTGACCGCAACCGGCTTCTGCACCCAGCCCCTGCTGGGGCCGCAGCAATGGCGCTCGCAGATCTACACCAATCCGCATATCCGCGACCGGGCGGGGCTCGACGATGCCTATCGCCGGATGTTCGCCTCGCCCGAGTTCGCGCCGCGCCAGGCGGCATGGCGGCAGATCGAGACGCAGCTTCTGGACCAGGCTTACTTCATCAAGGTGGCTGACCTCAGCGCCGTTCGGGCCTACAACACACGGCTCCTGGGCATGGCGCCGTATTTCTTCCAGCGGTTCTGGAATACCTGGGTAAACTAAGGCGGCGATCAATTGAGACGGCGAAAGTAGGCAGATGTATCGCGGAATCCTAATGCGCCTGTCACAGGCGGTGCCGGTGCTGCTGATTTTCTCGGTGATGGTGTTCATGCTGATGCACCTGTTGCCGGGCGACCCTGCCCAGGCGATTGCCGGCTCCGATGCCTCGGAAGAGGCGGTGGAGAAGATCCGCGAGCAACTCGGGCTGAACCGCCCGCTGCTGATCCAGCTGCTCGAATGGTTCGCCCACCTCGCCACCGGCAATTTCGGCGAGTCCCTGACGCTGAAACAGAGCGTCGTCAGCGCGGTGGCCGAACGGCTGCCGGTGACGCTGTCGCTGTCGCTGGTTTCGCTGGTGGTGACGCTGCCGATCGGCATCGGGCTCGGCATGGTGGCAGCGTATTGGCGCAACTCATGGGTCGATGCCTGCGTGATGGTCACAGCACTGCTCGGCGTGTCGCTGCCCGGCTTCTGGGTTGGCATCCTGTCGGTGCTGTATTTCAGCGTGACGCTGGGCTGGTTTCCGCCATCTGGCTATGTGCCGCTGAGCGAGGGCGGGCTATGGCTGTGGTTCGCATCCCTGGTGCAGCCCGCCATCGTGCTGGCGCTGTTCCAGATCGGCTTCCTGGCGCGCATCACCCGCTCGGCGATGCTTGATGTGCTGGACCAGGATTTCATCCGCACCGCGCGCGCCAAGGGGGTGGACGAGTGGACGACGGTCGCCAAGCACGCCTTCCGCAACACGTTGATCCCGATCGTGACCGTGCTGGGCATCACGCTGAGCCTGTTGATCGGCGGCTCCGTGGTGATCGAGCAGGTCTTCGCCTTGCCGGGGATCGGGCGGCTGATTGTCCAGGGCATCCTGAACCGCGACTATCCCCTGGTGCAGGGGACCATGCTGCTGTTCGGCTTCGCCTTCGTGGTGATCAACATCCTGGTCGACATCATCTACACCTTTGTTGATCCGCGAGTGCGATATGGCTGAAGCAATCATTCTGGCTTCTGGCGAGGCGATTGCCGCCCGCCGCCGCTTTCGCGTGCTGCGCAAGCTGCTGCATCACCGCAGCTTCATGGTGGGCTTCGTCATCGTGCTGGCCATGGTGCTGGCCGCCGTGCTGGCGCCGCTGACCGGGGTGGACCCGAATGCGATGCGGATCCGCTTTCGTTTCCGGCCGCCCCAGGAGGCCTATCTGTTCGGTACCGACCAGTTCGGCCGCGACCTGTTCACCCGCACGCTGTACGGCGCGCAGCTTTCATTGTGGATCGGGCTGTCGGTGGCGGTGCTGTCCGGCGTGATTGGCGCGGCGATCGGCGTACTGAGCGCGCAGTTCCGCCGGCTGGACTCCTTGCTGATGCGGGTGATGGACGCGCTGATGGCCGCACCGGCGATCCTGTTGGCGATCGGACTCGGCGCCGCACTGGGGCCGCAGACGCATAGTGTGATCATCGCGCTGGCCGTGGCGTACATCCCGCGCACGGCGCGCATCGTGCGGGCCTCGGCGCTGGTGACGCGCGAACTGGAGTTCATCGAGGCCGCAAGGGTGTCCGGGGCGTCGAACCTGCGGATCATGTTCAGGCACTTGCTGCCGAATGCCACCGGGCCGCTGCTGGTGCAATCCACCTTCGTTTTCGCGTACGCGATCCTGGCCGAGGCGGCGCTGTCCTTTCTGGGCATCGGGCCGCCGCCGCCCGCACCTTCCTGGGGCAACATCATCGCCGAGGGGCGCTCGTTTGCGGTGCAGGCCTGGTGGATCATGCTGTTCCCCGGCTTTGCAATCAGCCTGGCGGCGCTGGGCATGAACCTGCTGGGCGATGGGCTGCGCGACGTCCTCGATCCCCGCCTGAAGGTGGAGGGCTGAGATGGCGGCACTTCTGGAAGTGCAAGACCTCACCGTGCGGTTTCGCACCGATGCCGGCTGGATGACGGCGGTGGACCGCGTCAGCCTAACCGTCGGCGAAGGCGAGGCTCTCGGCATTGTGGGCGAAAGCGGCTCGGGCAAGAGCGTCACTGCGCTGTCGATCCTGCGGTTGCATGCCGCACCGACCACGCGCATGCCGACCGGGCGGATCATGTATGGCGGGCGCGACCTGTTGACCCTGCCGACGCGCGACATGCGGGCGATCCGCGGGAGGGAGATCGCGATGATCTTCCAGGACCCAATGTCGTCGCTGAACCCGGTGCTGACCATTGCCGACCAGATCGGCGAGTCGCTGCGGCTGCATCAGGGGCTGGACCAGGCGGCGGCGCGCAAGCGGGCGATCGAGCTGCTGGACCTGGTGCGAATCCCCGATGCGGCGCGGCGGGTGGACGAGTATCCGCATCGGCTCTCGGGCGGGATGCGGCAGCGAGTGATGATCGCCATTGCGATTGCATGTAGGCCCAAGCTGCTGATTGCCGATGAGCCGACCACGGCGCTGGATGTGACGATCCAGGCGCAAATCCTGGATCTGCTGCGCGATTTACAGACAGAGCTTGGCATGTCGGTGATCCTGATCACCCATGACATGGGGGTGATCGCCGAGTTCGCCCGCCGGGTGATGGTGATGTATGCCGGGCGGGTGGTGGAGACGGCGCCGGTGGGCGAGCTGTTCCGCCGGCCGGTGCATCCCTATACCGACGGGCTGCTGGCGGCGATCCCGAAGCTGGATGTCGATGTGCGGCGGCTGCCGGCGATCCCCGGCTCGATCCCCGATCCAACGGCGGTGATCCCGGGCTGTCGCTATAGCCCGCGTTGTCCGCAGGTGCAGGCGGCGTGCCGGTCCGAGGCGCCGGCGTTGGTGCCGGCCGGGCCAGAGCGCGAGGCGCGCTGTCCGCCGCGCGTGGCCATGCTGGAGGCCGCGCCATGAGCGGGTCGATCGTCAAGGTGCGTGACCTGGTCAAGGAGTTCCAGGTCACGCGTGGCCGCGGTGGGCCGCCGGCCCTGTTGCGCGCGGTGAACCATATCAGCTTCGATATCCGGCAAGGCACCACGCTGGGGCTGGTGGGCGAGTCCGGCTCCGGCAAGTCGACCACCGGGCGGTTGCTGGTCGGGCTGATCCCGGCGACCTCGGGTGAGATTGAATTGTTCGGTGAAACAATTACCGGCGACGCTGGCGCCCCCGCCTTGGCAAAGGTGCGCAGCAAGCTGCAATTCGTGTTCCAGGACCCGCATGGCTCGCTCAATCCGCGCATGCGGGTGGGGGACTGCATCGCCGAGCCGATCGATATAGGCGGGGGCTGGAGCCGCGGGGATCGCGCCGACCGGGTATCCGAGTTGCTGGAGACAGTCGGGCTGCCGCGT
Organism: Asaia bogorensis; assembly: GCA_945869965.1. GTDB lineage: Bacteria > Pseudomonadota > Alphaproteobacteria > Acetobacterales > Acetobacteraceae > CAMDGX01. Next base: position 19,049 of record CAMBRC010000023.1, on the reverse strand, counting down.
GCCGTTGCCGAGCGGTTTCCGCATGAATTCTCCGGCGGCCAGCGCCAGCGCATCGGCATTGCCCGGGCACTCGCCCTGAAGCCGGATTTCGTGGTGTGCGACGAACCGGTCTCGGCACTCGATGTGTCGATGCAAGCGCAGATCATCAACCTGTTGCTCGACCTGCAGGAGAAGCTCGGCTTGTCCTATCTGTTCATCGCCCATGACCTGGCGGTGGTGCGCAGTATCGCGACCGATGTGGCGGTGATGTACGCGGGCGCTTTGGTGGAGCAGGCCCCGAAGACGGTGCTGTATGCGAGCCCGAAGCACCCTTACACGCAAGCATTGCTGGAAGCGGTACCGCGGCCCGATCCGGATCGGGTGCGAAGCGCCGCGCTGGGCGGCGAGGTGCCGAGCATCCTCAACCCGCCACCGGGTTGCGCCTTTGCGGCGCGTTGCCCGCAGGCGATGGCGGTCTGCCGCGTGGACCGTCCGGCGCCTCGGGCGACTGGAGAGGGGCATGTGGTGGCTTGCCATTTGTATTAGGAAGGCAAGCGTTCTTTTTTGAAAAAAAAGAACCAAAAAACTTTTATTCATTGGCGCCCCGGCCTCACGGGAGAAGCCGGCGCCAATGAATGAAAGTCTTTTTGCTTCTTTTTCTACAGAAAAAGAAGACCTTATACCAACCATCGGAACGCTTGACTCATCCAGGCAAGGAAGGCTGGGCTCTGCCCAAACCCGCCAGGGGCCGAGCCCCTGGACCTCAACCCTATGAAAAGTAATGGGGGTCTGGGGCCCTCGGCCCCAGCGGGTCGAGGGCAGAGCCCTCGCCTTCCTTCCCGTCGTGTGGGTCAATCAATCCAATGGTTGGTATTACTTAAAATCCTCCGGCGTGAGCTTACCAAGCTCGGTGAGCAGCATAGGCCAGGTTTTCAGCCCGGCGTCGAACGATGAGAGCCGGAAGAACTCGTTCGGCGCATGGACGTCTTCGTCGGGCATGGCGAGGCCGAAGGTCATGGACTCCATGCCGAGCGCGGCGCGGGCCATCTTGTGATCTTCGTCCAGCGTGTTCGCGGGGGTGCCGCCGGCTTCCGGGGTGAGGTCGAGATGCACGCCGGTGGTGAGATGGGCGATGACGGCATCGGACATGGTGGGGGCCTCGGCGTTTGAGGCCCCCAGGGTAGTGCGCTAGAGCCGCGGTGTCTCCACGCCGGCGTTGCGCGAGGCGGCGACGAGGACGGCGGTGATGTCCTCGCGGCCCAGGCCGTGGACGGAGCGGGCGATGCCGAGGGCTTCGCGGGCGGCGGAGCCGGTGATGACCGGGACACCGGCGGCGGCGGCGGTGGCGACGGCGATCGACAGATCCTTGAAGGCGAGGTCGATGGCGAAGCCCGGGGTGGTGTCGCCGGCCAGCACCTTGGTGGGCCAGTACTGGCGGAAGTGTTCGTTGCAGGCCAGGCCGGCGGTGATGACCGCGTTCATGTCGGCCATTTTCAGGCCGAGCTTGGTGCCCAATGCCAGGGTTTCGGCGGTGATCTGACAAGTGGACATCGACATGAAGTTCAGCACGATCTTCATCGAGATGCCGGCGCCGGGGCCGCCGCAATGGATGATGGTGTTGCCCATCGCCTCCAGCACCGGGCGGGCGCGCGCGAGGTCGGAGTCGGTGGCGCCGACCATGAAGCTGCTTTCGCCGCGATCGGCGTGGGCAGGTGAGCGGCCGACTCCGGCGTCGACCCAGCCGATACCTTTTGCCGCCAGGGCGGCGGCCATCGCCTTGCTGGCCAGCGGGTCGATGGTGCTCATGTCGATGTGCAGCATGCCCGGTCGGCCGGCGGCGAGCAGGCCGCCTTCGCCGAGGACGACGCCCTGAACATCCGGGGTGTTGGGCAGCATGGTGACGATGACGTCACTGTTGGCGATGACGGCGGGAATGCTGGCGGCGCGGGTGGCGCCCTTTTGGCGCAGGATTTCCATGGGGGCTTCGGAGAGGTCGAAGACCGTGGTGGAAAATCCCTTGGCGATCACTTGGCCGGCCATGGGGCGCCCCATGTTCCCCAGTCCGATGAAGCCGATGCGTTCGCTCATGTTTACCTCTCTGCAGATTGCCGTGGGCGCGGCCGGCTCTTTTCGAATTGCTGCCCGCGCAGCACACTCGTCTATTGAACGCCCGCTGGAGGAAATCGCAATGGCCCATGATGCGCTGCTGATGTCGCTGGATGAATTGGCGGGGCAGTACCAGAAGGGCACGCTGTCGCCGATGGAGGTGGCGCGGGCGCATCTGGCGCAATTGGCGAAGCTGGAACCGGTGCTGCATGCGTTCCAGATTGTCGACGAGGCTGGCGCGCTGGCGGCGGCAAAGGCGAGCGAGGCGCGCTGGCGATCGGGCACGGCGCTGGGCAAGCTGGATGGCGCGCCGGCGACGATCAAGGACAATGTGGACATGGCGGGGTTCCCGACGCGCTCGGGCTCGACCACAACGCCGGAGGTGAAGGCGGCGGCGGATGCGCCGGTGGTGGCGCGGTTGCGCGAGGCGGGCGCGGTGTTCCTGGGCAAGACCACCACGCCGGAATTTGGCTGGAAGGGGATCACCGACAGCACGCTGCGAGGGGCGGCGACGCGCAATCCCTGGAGCGCCGCGCATTCGTCGGGCGGGTCGTCGGGCGGGGCTTCCGCCGCCGTGGTGGCGGGGATTGGCGCGGTTGCGTTCGGCAACGATGGCGGTGGCTCGATCCGTATCCCTGCGGCATTCTGCGGCGCCTTCGGCATCAAGCCGACCTTTGGACGGGTGCCGCATCATCCGTTGGAAAGCCCCTTCGCCACCGTGGTGGCGGGCGGGCCGATCACGCGCACGGTGCAGGATGCGGCAACCACGCTGGCGGTGATGGCGCGGGCGGATGAGCGGGATTGGTATTCGATCCCTCCCGCACCGGCGGGGTGGCTGGCGGACCTGGTGCCGCAGGTGCAGGGGGTGCGGTTCGCCTGGTCGCCCAACCTGGGAGGCGTGATGGCGGATGACGAGGTGCTGGCGACGCTGGCCCCGGCGCTCTCGGTGTTGCGCAAGGCCGGCGCGGCGGTGGAAACGGTCGGGCCGGTGATCGATCCGTTGAAGCCGGTGTTTGAGGATTTCTGGTTGGCGGGGTTTGCCAACCGGCTTCGGCAGATCCCCGAGGCGCGCTGGGACGAGACCGATCCCGGTTGGCTGGCACTGGCCAAGGCAGGGCTCGATATCCCGGTGGATCGGGTGCTGGCGGGCATGGTGGCGCGACCGCGGCTGCACAACCGGGTAGCCGCGCTGTTCAAGACGCATCATCTGTTGCTGACGCCGACCACGCCGCATGTCGCCCCGCGGGCCGACATTGCCTATCACAGCCAGGGCTATGACCGGTGGGGGGATGGGGTGCCGTATACCCTGCCGTTCAACCTGTCCGGGCATCCCGCCGCGACGATCCCGGTGGGGCTGTCGGCGTCAGGGTTGCCGGTGGGGTTGCAGGTGGTGGGGCCGCGCTTTGCCGAACGCGCCATCCTGGAAGCGTGCCTGGGGATCGAAGCCCTGCTCGGGTTCCCTGCCAAGTACGCGACGCTGCTGGAGGAGAAGTGAGGCCTCGACCAAGACCTCGCCTTACCTACCCTTGCACCGCCGCCACGAATTCCACCTCGACCGGGGTGTTGCGTGGCAGCACGGCCATGCCGATCGCCGAACGGGCGTGGCGGCCGGCGTCGCCGAAGATCTCGCCGAGGAGTTTGCTGGCGCCGTCGACCACTTGGGCCTGGTCGGTGAAGTCCGGGTGCGAGGCGACGAAGCCGACCACTTTGACCATGCGCTTCACCCGGTCGAGCGAGCCCAGTGCTGCGCGCAGCGAGGCGAGGCCGTGCAGGATGCACATGCGGGCGCAGGCCTGGCCGGTGGGGATGTCGACGCCGGCGCCGAGCTTGCCGGTGGCGACCAGGGTGGTGTCGCCGGTCCAGGGGAGCTGGCCGGAGACCCAGGCCAGGCCGCCTTCGACAACGACGGGGACGTAGGCGTAAAGCGGCGGCTTGGCGGGCGGCAGTTCGATGCCGAGTTCCCTGAGGCGGGCTTCGTAGCTCATGGTGCGGGCCTTTCGCGGTTGGGGTGAGGCTATCGGATTCCCGCCGGTTCGGGATAGGGTGGCGCCGCAAGTACGGCACGATACAAAGGGAAGCGTCCATGTCTGTTGTGACCACGGAACTCGTCGGCAAGGTCTCGGTGATCCGGATCAACCGGCCCGACAAGATGAACGCCATCAGCAAGGCGGTGGCCGAGGGAATCCAGACAGCGTTCCAGGAATTCGATGCCAGCGACCAGCGGGTGGCGGTGTTGTCGGCGGTGGGGTTGAAGTCGTTCTCCTCGGGCGCCGATGTGTCCGACCTGCCGGAGCTGTGGCGCTGTATCCCAACGGTCGGGTTCAAGACGAACAAACCGATCATCGCGGCGACCAGCGGCTGGTGCGTGGGTGGTGCGATCGTGATGGCGATGATGTGCGACATGATCGTCAGCACCCAGGACACGATCTTCTTCTATCCCGAAGCGAAGCTGGGGCTGACCGGTGGGATGATCTCGTCGCTGGTCACGCGGATGCCGCACAAGTTGGCGATGGAAGTGATGCTGCTGGGCACCAAGGTGGGGGCGCAGCGGGCCTATGACGTGGGCTTCATCAACCGCGTGACCGAGAATGGCGGGCATGAGGCGGAGGCGATCGCGATGGCGCAGGAGTTGGTGAACTCGGCGCCGCTGGTGGTCGCGACGCTGAAGCACTTCGTCAACGACATCATCATGCCGGCGGGGCCGGTGGAGCGGATGGTGGCGGTGAGCCAGCAACTGGCGGCGGTGCGCAACAGTAGTGATCTCAAGGAAGGGGTTGCAGCTTATAAGGAGAAGCGCTCGCCGAAATTCACAGGAAGGTAAGATGTTCTTTTTTGAAAAAAAGAACCAAAAAACTTTCATCCATAAGGCAAACGGATAAAGTTTTTTTGCTTCTTTTTGTTCACAAAAAGAAGACCTTCCTTGCTTCCAGAGGACACCCAGGCGATGACGCATTACACCCAGGCCCATTGGGGCATCTACGAGATCGAGGCCAACGGCAGCGCGACGCCGAGCATCCTGCCGTGGCGCCGCGACCCCGATCCCAGCGCCATCGGCCTGCACGCGCTGGCGCCCGAGTTGGATCGGGTGCGGGTCCGCCGTCCCTCAGTGCGCCGGTCCTGGCTGGAACGCGGGCCTGGGAGTGCCCCGGAACTTCGCGGGCGGGAGCCGTTCGTGGAAGTGGAATGGGACGTGGCGCTGGACCTCGTCGCCGCCGAACTCACGCGGGTGCGCGCCGAGCATGGCAACGACGCGATCTTCGGCGGTTCCTACGGCTGGGCCAGCGCCGGGCGGTTTCACCACGCCAACAGCCAGGTCCACCGCTTCCTGAACATGATCGGCGGCTATGTCCGCCACAACGACAGCTATAGCCTCGGCGCCGGGCGCGTCATCATGCCGCATATCGTGATGCCGATCGACGCGGCGTGGAACAGCCACACGTCGTGGGACGTGATCGTCGAACACACCAAGCTGTTCGTCACCTTCGGGGGCGTGCCGGCGAAGAACGCGCAGTCGTCCAGCGGGGGTGCCGCCGACCACCGGGTGCGCGAGGGGCTGTACGCCATGGGCCGCTCGGGCATGCGGGTGGTCAACATCAGCCCGGTGCGCGACAACATCGACACCGGCGCCGAGGTGGAGTGGATTCCGATCCGGCCGAACACCGACACCGCGCTGATGATGGCGCTGGCCCATACGCTGGTGACCGACGGCAGCGTGGACCGTGACTTCCTCGCCCGCTGCTGCAACGGCTACGAGAAATTCGAGCCGTATCTGATGGGCGCCGTCGACGGCGTGGCCAAGACGGCGGACTGGGCCAGCGCCATCACCGGCGTGCCGGCCGCGCGCATCACCGCACTGGCCCGTGAGATGGCGGCCAACCGCACCATGCTGAACACCGCCTGGTCGCTGCAGCGCGCGTCGCATGGCGAGCAGCCGTTCTGGATGATTGTTACCCTGGCCAGCATGCTGGGCCAAGTCGGACTGCCGGGTGGCGGATTTGCGGTTGGCTACGGCCCGACCAACGGCGTCGGCAGCTCGCATATCAACCTGCCGGGCCCGTCCTTGCCGCAGGGGACGAACAAGGTGCGCGGCTTCATCCCGGTGGCCCGCATCGCCGACATGCTGCTGAACCCCGGCACCGCGTTCCACTACAACGGCGGCGTCCACACCTATCCCGACATCAAGCTGGTCTACTGGGCCGGCGGCAATCCGTTCCACCACCACCAGGATCTCGCCCGGCTGATGCAGGCCTGGCAGAAGCCCGAGTCGATCTTCGTCCACGAGCAATACTGGACGTCGACGGCCAAGCGCGCCGACGTGGTCCTGCCGGCCACCATCACGCTGGAGCGCAACGACATCGGCTATGCCACCCGCGAGGGCCATGTCGTGGCGATGCGCAAAGCCGTCGAGCCCGTCGGCCAGGCGCGCGACGATTTCGCCATCTTCACCGCACTGGCCGAGCGCATGGGCGTCAAGGATGCCTTCACCGAAGGCCGGGACGAGATGCAATGGGTCGAGCATCTCTATGACGGCCTGGTCAAGCGCGGCGACTCGATGGGCGTCGCCCTGCCGGACTTCGCCACGTTCTGGGAACAGGGCCTGGTCAGCATGGAGCAGCACGACAAGCCCGTCGTGTTCCTCGAAGCCTTCCGCAACGACCCTGCCGCCAACATGCTGAACACTGAATCCGGCCTCATCGAAATCCACTCGGACCGCATCGCCGGCTTCAACCTGCCCGACTGTCCCGGCCATCCGACCTGGATGGAACCACTGGAATGGCTGGGCGGCGAGGGCGTGGAGAAGTTCCCTCTGCACCTGCTCTCCGACCAGCCGGCCCGCCGCCTGCACAGCCAGCTCGACGCCAGCCCGCACAGCCTCGCCGGCAAGGTCGCGGGGCGCGAGCCGATCTACCTCAACCCCGACGACGCCGCCGCCCGCGGTATCGCCGATGGCGACGTGGTCGAGGTGTTCAACGATCGCGGCAAATGCCTCGCCGGCGCGATCGTCACGCCGGACATCATGCCCGGCGTGGCGCGGCTGGCGACTGGCGCATGGTTCGACTACGACTGGCAGACCGGCGTGGAAAAGCACGGCAACCCGAATGCCCTGACCCGCGACATCGGCGCCTCCGGGCTGTCGCAAGGCTGCACGGCACAGTCCTGCCTGGTCGATGTGCGCCCGGTGGACGGTCCGGTACCGGCGGTGACCGCGCACGCGCTGCCGGATTTCGCGGCGCTGCGATAAGCCGATGGCAGGGCACCCGAAGGCCGGGAAGGAAAAATCTTCTTTTTGTGAACAAAAAGAAGCAAAAAAACTTTATCCATTCCGTGCGGCCAGCGCCCCGGCTCACGCTTTTGGCCCAACGCAAATGAATGAAGTTTTTTTGCTTCTTTTTGTTCACAAAAAGAAGACTTCTCCTTGCCTTGCCTTCCCAGCGAGGGCGGCATGACAAGCCGGGGTGACAACGGCACGCTGATCATGACCGAGGCCGATCTGCGCACCATACTGGACACGATTCCGGCCGGGGTGGCGCTGATCGACCGGCAGGCGCGGCACTGTTACGTCAACAGCGCCTACTGGAACAACCTGCGGACGCCGCCGGAGCAGCTCCTCGGGCGGACAACCCGCGAGGTGATCGGCCAGGAGGCCTATCTCCGGCTCCGCCCCGATCCGATCCGATCCACCGCACGCTGTTCGACCGCGCGCTGGAAGGCGAGGTCGGCGTGTGGGAAGGTTGGCTCGGCTACCTCGACGGCGAGCGCTATGTCCACCGCACCTATGTTCCGTTCCGCAACGCCAGTGGCGAGGTGGTCGGCGTCGTCGGCTATAGCCGCGACATGACCGAGTTGAAGGCCGGCGAAGCGCAGTATGCCGCCATCACCGCCGCCGCACTCGATTGCATCATCGTGTTCGACGACACCGGCCGGGTGGTGGAGTTCAACCCGTCGGCCGAGCGCAGCCTGGGCTTCTCCCGCGCCGCCGCGATCGGGCGGCCGGTCGCCACGCTGCTCGACTTGCCCGCGCTGCGGGCGGGTGAGAACGGTCAATGGGCGGCGCCCGAGGGCACACCCGCCTGGGTCGGCAGCCGGATCGAGACCGAGGCGGTGCGCGAAGACGGCGCACGGTTTCCGGTGGAACTGGCGGTCGGCGAGGTTCGCCTGCCATCCCGCCGCCTGTTCACCGCCTATCTGCGCGACCTCACCGCGGCGCGCACCGCCGAGGCGGAGATCCAGCGCCAGCGCGAGGCGCTGCACGAAAGCGAGAAGATGGCCGCCTTCGGCTCGCTGCTCGCCGGCGTGGCGCACGAGTTGAACAACCCGCTGTCGATCGTGATCGGCAATGCGATGATGCTGGGCGAGGAGGCCAAGGAGCTCGCCCCGGCGCTGATCGGCCGCACCGACCGCATCCAGGCCGCGGCCGAGCGCTGCGGGCGCATCGTGCGCAGCTTCCTGGCGCTCGCGCGGCAGAACCGCAGCCAGGTCAAGCCGATGTCGATCGCCACCGCCGTGCAGACGGCGCTGGAACTTCTGGCCTATGGGCTGCGCGGCAGCGGCGTTGCGGTGGAGCGCGACATCCCCGACGACCTGCCGAGCGTGCCCTGCGACCATGACCAATTCAACCAGGTGCTGAGTAACCTGCTGGTCAACGCGCGTCAGGTGCTGGAGGCGCGGCCGCAACCGCGCCGGGTGCGGATATCCGCCCGGCTGGACGGCGATTTCGTCCGTGTCGATGTCGCCGATAACGGGCCCGGCGTGCCAGAGGCGTTACGCGGCCAGATCTTCGACCCGTTCTTCACCACCAAGCCGGCCGGGATCGGCATGGGCATCGGGCTGGCGGTGTCGCGCGGGATCATGGAGGTGCATGGCGGCACCCTGGCGCTGGAGGAAGCCCCGGGCGGCGGCGCCTGTTTTATCATCCGCCTGCCCCGGCACAGCGCGGATGAAGGGATCGCCGAGGAGGAAGCCGCCGTCCCGGTGGCACGCGCGCGGCAACCGGCACTGGTGCTCGATGACGAGCCCGAGATCGCCGCCCTGCTGGCGGATATGCTGGGCCGCCAGGGCTATGATTGCGACGTGGTCGATACCGGCGATGCGGCGTTGCAGCGGCTGGCGGCGCAGGATTATGCGCTGATCCTGTGCGATCTGCGCATGCCTGGGATTGATGGCGCCGCGGTGTATGAATGGCTGCGCCAGCATCGGCCGCATCTATGCGTCCGGGTGGGTTTTGTGACCGGCGACACGCTTGGCTCGGCCAGCGAAGGCTTCGTCGCGCGCACCGGACGGCCGATGCTGGAAAAGCCGTTCGTGCCGTCGGCGCTGCGGCAATTGGTGGCGGAAATCCGCGCCGGTGCAGGCGACTAGGTCGCGAATATCCGGCTTGCGTGGGGCGCAAGGCTGGTGTCTGATGCCTAGACCAAGGCCGAATGGCTGTCAGCAGGAGCCCTCATGATGTTCAAACTCACGCGCCGCCAAACGCTTGCGGCTTTTTCGGCGATGGCGCCGATGGCCACATGGAGCCCCGACGTCCAGGCCGCCACGCCCCGCGACGCGTTGGTGATTGCCAAGGCGATCGACGACATCATCACGCTGGATCCCGGCGAGGCCTATGAGCTGACCGGCATCGAGATTGTCACCAACATCTATGACCGCATCCTGCGCTACGAGGCCGAGGACCTGACCAAGATGGTCGGCGGCATCGCGGAAAGCTGGACGGTCAGCCCGAACGGCAAGGACTACACCTTCAAGATCCGCGCCGGCCTGAAGTTCCACTCCGGCAACCCGGTCACCGCCGAGGACTGCGCCTGGTCGCTGCAGCGCGTGGTGATCATGAACAAGACCTCCGGCTTCCTTTTGACCCAGCTCGGCTGGGACAAGGGCAACGTGAAGGACCTGATCAAGGCGCCCGATGCCTCGACGCTGACCTTGAACGTGCCGGCCGGCTTCGCGCCGACGCTGGTGCTGAACCTGATGACCTCCATCGTTGCCTCGGTGGTGGACAAGAAGACCGCCCTGGCCAACGAGAAGGACGGCGACCATGGCAATGCCTGGCTGAAGACCAACTCGGCCGCCTCCGGCCCGTACAAGCTGGTGTCGTGGAAGGCCAACGAGAGCGTAACGCTGGAGGCAATGCCCGGCTTCCGCCTGGGCGCGCCGAAACTGAAGCGCGTGATCATGCGCCATCTGCCCGAGCCCGGCGCCCAGCGCCTGGCGCTGGAGAAGGGCGACATCGATGTCGCCCGCAACCTGAACCCCGACCAGTTGACGCCGCTGAAGACGAACAAGGACATCAAGGTCGAGGCGTTCCCCGGCGCCAACAACTTCTACGCCATCATGAACCTGAAGCACGGCCCATTCGCCGATGTGCGGGTTCGTCGCGCGGTGAAGATGCTGGTCGATTACCAGGCGATGGCGAACACCTTCCTCAAGGACCGCTTCTTCGTCCACCAGACCTTCCTGCCGCTCGGCTATTTCGGCGCCACGCCGTACAACCCGTTCAAGCTGGATGTGGCGGGGGCCAAGAAGCTGCTGGCCGAAGCCGGCTTCCCGAACGGCTTCGAGGTCAAGCTGTCGGCCAACACCAACGACCCGTTCCCGCAGATCGCCCAGGCGATGCAGGCCACCCTGGCGCTGGGCGGCATCAAGGCGACGATCGCCTCGGGCGATGCCAAGCAGGTGATCGGCGAAATCCGTGGCCGCACCTTCCAGATGGCGGTGATCTCCTGGGCGCCGGACTATTTCGACCCGCACACCAACGCCGACTTCTTCGTCAATGGCGCGGATATCAGCGACCCGCCAAAGGCCCGCACCGGCCCGTGGCGCGCCAGCTGGCTGATCCCCGAGCTGACCGCCGAGATGCTCAAGGCCGCCCAGGAGCTGGACGCCAAGAAGCGCGAGGCGATGTATATCGAGCTGCAGAAGAAGGTGACCGACGACGGCCCGTATGTCTGGATGTTCCAGAACAACTGGGTCATCGCCACGCGCGCCAATTTGCGCGGCTATCCCAAGGGCCTGTTCGAGGACCTGTTCTTCTACCGCACGATCTCCAAGGTCTGAGCGATCGAGCCCGTGTCTGGCGCCAGTTCCGAGGCACGGCACAAGGAAGATGGAGTGGCGCGGCGGCTTGCAGCGCCACTTCGTCGTCTGGGTGGCGTGGTGTTCTCGGTCATCCTCACCTTCCTGGGCCTGACCGCGGTGACTTTTGTGATCGGCCGCTTCATGCCGATCGATCCCGTCATCAGCATCGTCGGCGACAAGGCGAGCACCGAGGTCTACGACCGCGTCTACAAGGAACTCGGGCTCGACCAGCCGGTGGTGGTGCAATACGCCACCTATCTGGCCAAGGTCGTACGCGGCGAGTTCGGCAATTCGGTGATGACCGCCCGCCCGGTGGTTGAGGATGTCTGGCGCGTCTTTCCCGCCACCATGGAACTGGCCTCGCTGGCGCTGATCATCGGCGTGCTGGTTGGCGTGCCGATGGGCGTGATCGCCGCCACCAATCGCGGCCGCGTGGTGGACCAGATCGTCCGGTTCATGTCGCTGCTCGGCTATTCCATGCCGGTATTCTGGCTCGGGCTGGTCGGGCTGCTGCTGTTCTACGCCAAGCTCGGCTGGGTCGAAGGGCCCGGACGGCTGGACGTGGCGTTTGACGACATGGTGCCGATGATCACCGGATTGATCACGATCGACGCGCTGCTGGCCGGTGAGGAGGAGGTGTTCTTCAACGCCCTGGGCCACCTGATCCTGCCGGCCTCGATCCTCGGATACCTGTCGCTCGCCTATATCGCGCGCATGACCCGCAGCTTCATGCTGGCGCAGTTGGAACAGGAATACATCCTGGCCGCCCTGGCCAAGGGGCTGTCGCCCTGGCGAGTGGTGTGGGTGCACGCGCTCGGCAATGTCTGGGTCCAGCTGATCACCGTGGTGGCACTCACCTTCGGCAGCCTGCTGGAGGGGGCGGTGCTGACCGAAACCGTGTTCGCCTGGCCAGGCCTCGGCCTCTACATGAAAAACTCGCTCTTCGCCGCCGACCTCAACGCGGTGCTGGGGGCGACATTGCTGATCGGCACGATCTACATCTTCCTGAACATGCTGTCGGACATCGTCTACACGCTGGTCGACCCGCGCGCGCGGGAGCCGTCATGACCGCCACCCGAGCGGGCGCCGGACCAACCTTGCGCGCCTGGCTGCTCGACCCCGCGCCGGCCAGCCGCCGTCAGGCACGGCTCGGCGGCTGGTTTCGCGCCTGGCTGGCCTTCCAGCGCAACACCCTGGGCATGGTCGGGCTGGCGATCGTCATCCTGCTGGTGGTGATCGCCGCCGCGGCGCCGCTGATCGCCGACCCGTCCACGGCACTGACCCAGGTGTTGGAAGACCGGCTACAGCCCTCGTCCTGGGCGCACCCCTTCGGCACTGACGAGCTTGGCCGCGACATCATGGCGCGCATGGCCTTCGGCGCGCGCATCACGCTCACCATCGTCATCCTGGTCAGCCTGATCGTGGTGCCGATCGGCCTCGCCATCGGCCTGCCCGCCGGGTATTTCGGCGGCTGGATCGACGCCGTGCTGATGCGCCTGACCGACATCTTCCTCGCTTTCCCCCGACTGATCCTCGCACTGGCCTTCGCCGCCGCCCTCGGCCCAGGCATCGAAAACGCCGTGATCGCCATAGCGCTCACCGCCTGGCCGCCCTATGCCCGCCTGGCGCGCGCCGAGACGATGACGCGCCGGCGCAGCGAGTTCATCCAGGCCGCCGAGCTGCAAGGCGCCTCGCATCTGCGCATCATCGCCACCCAGATCGTGCCGCTCTGCCTGCCCTCGGTGATCATCCGCCTGACGCTCGACATGGCCGGCATCATCCTGACCGCCGCTGGGCTCGGCTTCCTCGGTCTCGGCGCGCAACCGCCTTCGCCGGAATGGGGCGCCATGGTCTCCACCGGCCGGGCCGTGCTGCTCGACCAGTGGTGGGTCGCCACCCTGCCGGGCATTGCCATCTTCATCACCAGCCTCGGCTTCAACCTGCTCGGCGACGGGCTGCGCGACGCCGCCTCCGGCCGCGGTTGAGGCACGCGCGATGATGGACTCCCCGCTGCTGCGCGTGCGCAACCTCAGCGTCACCTATCCCAGCGATGACGGCGACTTCAAGGCCGTGCGCAACGTCAGCTTCACCCTGGGGCGGGAACGCCTCGGCATCGTCGGCGAGTCCGGCTCCGGCAAATCCACCACCGGGCGCGCGATCATGGGCCTGGCGCGCCCACCCGCGCGGGTCGCCGCCGACGAACTGCTGCTCGGGGACATCGACCTGCGGACCCAATCCGAGCGCCAGCTTCGCCGCCTGCGCGGCAAGCGCATGGCCATGGTGCTGCAGGACCCGAAATACTCGCTCGACCCCGTCATGTCGGTCGGCCAGCAGATCGCCGAAACCCACCGCACCCATCTCAACAGCAGCAAGGCCGAGGCCAAGGCAGCATCGCTGGAAATGCTCAACGCCGTGCATATCCGCGACCCCGAACGCGTCTATGCCATGTATCCGCACCAGGTTTCCGGCGGCATGGGCCAGCGCATCATGATCGCGATGATGCTGATCGCCGGGCCAGAGCTTCTGATCGCCGACGAGCCGACCTCCGCACTCGACGTCACTGTGCAAAGCCAGGTGCTGTCGATCATGGACGAGCTCGTCCGCGAGCGCGGCATGGGCCTGATCCTGATCAGCCACAACCTGCACCTCGTCTCCTCGTTCTGCGACCGGGTGCTGGTGATGTATGCCGGCCAGATCGTCGAGATCTGCGACGCCGGCCGCCTCGCCGACGCCCAGCACCCCTACACCCGCGGCCTGCTCGCCGCCCTGCCCGAACTCGGCCGCCGGCGCGACGAACTCCCGCAATTGCAGCGCGACCCCGCCTGGATGGACGACATCGTCACCCCGCTCGAAACGACATCTGTGAAGGGTGGGGCATGAGCATCGAGCTCGACCGCGTCACCGTCACTTATGGCAAAGGCGCCAAGCGCTTCGACGCCGCCCGCAACGTCACCCTCGCGGTCGCCGAGGGCGAAGCCTTCGGCCTGGTCGGCGAATCCGGCTCCGGCAAGTCCACCGTTCTGCGCGCGGTTGCCGGCCTGATCGCCCATGCCGAAGGCCGCGTCATGCTCGCCGGCACCGAAATGGGCCGCAAGCGCTCCACCGCCCAGCGCAAGATGGTCCAGATGGTGTTCCAGGACCCCTACGGTTCGCTCCATCCGAACATGACCGTCGACCAGACCCTGTCGATGCCGATCGCCATCCACAAACTCGGCGACGCTGACCGGCGTGTCTCCGCCGCACTGGAGGAGGTGGGCATGGGCCCAACCCACCGCTTCCGCTACCCGCACCAGCTCTCCGGCGGACAGCGCCAGCGCATCGCCATCGCCCGCGCCCTGATCCTGGAACCGCGCATCCTGCTGCTGGACGAACCAACCTCGGCGCTGGACGTCTCCGTGCAGGCGGAAATCCTCAACCTGCTCAGCCGGCTGCGCCGCGACCTCGGCCTGACCATGCTGATGGTCAGCCACGACCTCGCCGTGATCGCCCATCTGTGCGACCGCATCGCGGTGATGAACCGCGGCGAAATCGTCGAAACCACCACCGCCGACGCGCTGGCAGCCGGCGATGTCCAAAACCCCTATACCCAGCAACTCCTGCGCTCGAACAAAGGCTTCGACCCGAGCGGCGGCGATCTCGACCTGCTGGACGCGGTGCCGATACGGGGGTGAAGGAATCCAAGCTGGGGCTTTGCCCCGGACCCCACCAGGGACCCGAGGTCCCTGGACCCTCGACCATAAGCGCCCCCTGTGGCCGAAGGCTCTAGACGAATGGGGTCTGGGGCCGCCGGCCCCAGCGGGTCCAGGGCAGAGCCCTGGCTTCCTTACCTTCGCGCCGTCGCGAGCAGTTCCTCGACGATCCGTTCGAGCTGGGCAATCGTATTGCACGTCACCATCTGATGGCAGAACGGCGCGTAGCGATACATGTCGCTATCCCCGGTGCCCCAAAGCGGCTGCGGTTCCGGGTTCAGCCAGATCACGCGCCCGGCCCGGCTGAAGATGCCGTTCATCAGGTCGACACGTGCTTCGTTGCGATTGCCGCGCGCATCACCGAGGATGATGACCGTGGTTTGCCGGTTGATCTTGTTCAGCGCCAGGGCGGAGAAGTCTTCCAGCGATTTGCCGTAGTTGGTCGAACCGAAGCCGACCGCTTCGAGAATCTTGGTGACCGCGTCGTCGCTGTTCTCGCGCGACAGAATGCTGCTGACCTCGACGAGGTGGCTGGAGAAGGCGAAGCCGCGCAGATCGGCCAGCACATCGTTCAGCGAGTACAGGAACATCAATAGGAAGCGCGCGACCGAGGCCACCGAACCGGACACGTCGCACAGCGCCATCACCCGCGGCTTGTCCATGCGCTCACGCTTCCACACGGTGCGGAACGGGATGGCGTCGAAGGCCATGTTGCGGCGTATGGTGCGGCGGGTATCCAGCACGCCCTTGCGGTCGCGGTAGCGCTTGCGGCTGTAGCGCTCGGCCAGTTTCTTGGCCATTTCGCGGATCAGCTGGCGCATCCGCTCGATGTCGCGCCGGTCAAGCTGGGACAGATTGACTTGCCGCAGCGCGCCTTCGCGGATTTCCCGCGTGGTGCCGGCGGCAAACAGCGTCAACTGCCGTTCCATGTAAGCACGCGCCTGCTCGCCCAGCACGGCCCGCGCCCGCGCCAGCCGGTCGGCCAGCTCGGCGTTGCCCTCGGCGCGCAGCTTGGTGATCTCGCGCTCCAGCTCCGGCAGCCCCATGCGGTCGAGGATACGACGGGCGTACAGGTTGGTTTGGGTGAACAGCGTGATGTTGGTCGCACCGGCAGCCTCGGCGGCCCGCTCCATCGCCGCGGCCAGCCCGGCGAGGTCATTGTCCAACAGCATCTGGCCGAGGTTCGACGCTGCCCCCTGCCCTTCGCCGCCCATTCCCTGCGCGTCGCCCTCGCCCTGGGGCGATTTATCGGGCGCACGTCCGGCTTCGGCAATCTTGTCGCCAAGTGCCGTCGAGTCCCGTCGGAAATAAGTCTCGAAGCACTGCTCGAAGATGCGCTTGTCCTCGACCGTCTTGGCGATGGTCAGCGTCAGCGCGTCCTTCAGCGCCTGCCGATCCTCGAAGCCGATGACATTGGCCGAATGAAACGCATCGAGCGATTCCGAGACCGAAATCCGCACGCCCGCCCCGCGCGCCACCCGCAACAGGCGCAGGATCATATCCGCCGTCTGCGCCTGGGTTTCGCCGCGCTTGGCGAAAGGCTGGGAATACGACATGGCGGCGTTACTTCGCCGCCATGCCCTGGGCCTCGCGCAACGCCTGGTGCGTCATCTCGCCCACCAGCTTGCCGGCGCTGGTCATGTCGCCCTCGAACTTCAGCAGCACGTTCAGCGTATTATGGACCACTTCGCTGTCCAGTTGGCCGGCATTCATCAGGATCAGCGCGCGCGCCCAGTCGATCGTCTCGCTGACCGACGGCAGTTTCCGAAGGTCCTGGGTGCGCAGGCTCTGCACGAAATGCACCAGCTGGCGCAGCAGGTTGGCCTGCACATGCGGGATGCGAGTCGCCACGATCCGCTCCTCGCGCCGCGCATCGGGATAGCCAATATGCAGATGCAGGCAGCGCCGCTTCATCGCATCGCCGAGATCGCGGGTGTTGTTCGAGGTCAGCAGCACGATCGGGATGACGGTGGCCACCTGGGTTCCCAGCTCGGGAATGCTGACCTGATAGTCGGACAGTATCTCCAGCAGGAACGACTCGAACTCCTCGTCCGCCTTGTCGACCTCGTCGACCAGCAGCACGCAGCCCAGCGGCTCCTTCAGCGCGCGCAACAACGGCCGCGGCTCCAGGAAGCGCTCGGAGAAGAAGATGTCGTCCACCTTGTCCAGCCGGGCCAACGCCTCGTCCAGGTTGGCGGCATCGCGCAGCTGCTCGCCCAGCTTATCCTTCAAGATCTGAGTGTACAGCAGCTGCTTGCCATATTTCCACTCGTACAGCGCCTTGGACTCGTCCAGCCCCTCGTAGCACTGCATGCGGATCAACGGCAGGCTGAGGAACCCGGCGGTCGCCTTGGCCAGTTCGGTCTTGCCGACGCCGGCAGGACCCTCGACCAGGATGGGCTTGCCGAGGCGAACGGACAGGAACAGGGCAGTGGCGATCTGCCGCGAGCTGATATAGCCCTGGCTGGCCAATCCGTCCTCGATCGCTTCGATGTTCGGGATCTTCTGTTCGAGGCTAGTGCTCACGCGGGACGGCTCCTCAACGATGTTGACACGTGCCTAGCGCGAAATCGGCTGGGATGCGAGTGCCCTCGGCTCAACCCGGCCCCCCATCTGTGGCGGGACGGGGCATTTTGGACGGCTCGATCTGGCTGCCGCGTTGCAACCAATACCAACCATCGGAACGCTTGACTCATCCAGGCAAGCAAGGCTGGGCTCTGCCCAAACCCGCCAGGGGCCGAGCCCCTGGACCTCAACCCTATGAAAAGTAATTGGGGTCTGGGGCCGTCGGCCCCAGCGGGTCGAGGGCAGAGCCCTCGCCTTCCTTCCCTTCGTCCGGGTCAATCATTCCAATGGTTGGTATAAGCCCTGGCGCCGTCGTCCAACTCTGTACACAATGCCGGTAACGACGTCCTAGGGAACAAACACGAATGCGGGCCTACCTGATCCGCCGCCTGCTGGCGCTGATTCCAACCCTGTTCTTCGCCAGCGTGATCGTGTTCTCCACTGTGCGGATGATCCCGGGCGACATCATCGACCTGATGATCTCGCAAAACGACATCAGCGCCGGCAAAACCGACCGCGAACAGCTCGAGCGGACCCTCGGCCTCGACCAGCCGATGTACATCCAGTACTTCCGCTGGGTCGGCAACATCCTGTTCCGCGGCGATTTCGGCTCATCGCTGTGGCAGGAACAATCGGTGATCGCCGAGATCGGCGAACGTCTGCCCACCACCTTCCAGCTCGGCTTCATGGCGTTGTTCGTGGCGCTGATCGTCGCCGTGCCGATCGGCGTCTGGTCGGCGATCCGCCAGGACACCTGGGGCGACTATCTCGGCCGCAGCTTCTCCATCCTGATGCTCGCCGTGCCCGGATTCTGGATGGGCACCATGGTGATGGTCTTCCCCTCGATCTGGTGGGGCGTCTCGCCCGCGGTGCGGTTCGTGCCGTTCTTCACCGACCCGATCGCCAATTTCACCCAGATGCTGGTGCCGGCCCTGATCCTCGGCACCTCGCTATCCGCCATCACCATGCGCATGACCCGCACCATGATGCTGGAAGTGCTGCGCCAGGACTACATCCGCACCGCGCTGGCCAAGGGCCTGGGCGAGCGCGGCATGGTGACCCGCCACGCCCTGCGCAACGCGCTGATCCCGGTGGTGACCCTGATCGGGCTCCAGGCGCCGATCCTGATCGGCGGCACCGTCATCATGGAGCAGATCTTCGTCGTCCCCGGCATGGGGCTGATGCTGCTCGAAGCGGTCAGCCGGCGCGACTATCCCGTCATCACCGGTGTGTTCCTGATCGTCGGTGTCGCGGTGGTGCTGATCAACCTGATCGTCGATCTCAGCTACGGCCTGCTCGACCCGAAGGTGAGGTACCGCTGATGAGCGCCGCCGTCCAGCCGCAGTTCGAAGCGCTGCCGCGCCAGCGCGGGCCGGTCGCCACCTTCTTCATCCGCCTGTTCCGCGAAAAGCCGCTCGGCGCCTTCGGCATGGTGGTCTTCGTGCTGTTCCTGCTCTGCGGGATCTTCGCCGACTGGCTCGCCCCCTACGGCTTGAACCAGATCAGCCCGGCCAACCGCCTCAAGCCACCCTCGGCGCGGTTCTGGCTCGGCACCGACCATCTCGGCCGCGACATGCTCTCGCGCATCCTCTACGGCGCCCAGCTCTCCGTCATCATCGCCTTCACCGCCGCCACCGT
>CAMBRC010000022.1 GCA_945869965.1 Asaia bogorensis | reverse complement strand
GGTTGCCAACCACGCGAATCGCACTGATCGCAGCACCGGCAGGCGCGGGGCGCTGGGGGGCGGCAGCTGGGGTGGCCGCTGCTGGAGTGGCCGTGGCGGCGCCCTGACGCCGCGCCGGCTGCGCCCCTGTCGGAAAGGACGCAGTCAGTGACAAGAGGACTGCCGAAAGGACCAACGCTGCGCGGATGACAACCAAAGCAGAAATCCTCCCCATGCGGCGCCGCCCCACCAGTCGGGGCGGCCGACCGTGGGCCGGGGTCCGGTATACAAGTCCGCCCGCCAATGCGCTACCCGTGGGGCGCCTTCGTTGGTCCGGCCGACTTAGCCGACCAGCCCGGCCACCCAGCGGAACAAGCCGAGATGGCCCAGGTCGTTCCAGGTGGCGAAGACGAAAAGCGCCAGAATCAACGCCAACCCGGCCTTTGTGCCGTATTCCTGGGCCCGCGGCGGCAATGGCCGGCCGCGGATCGCCTCGGCGATATAGAACAGCAGGTGGCCGCCATCCAGGATCGGAATCGGGAACAGGTTGATCAGCGCGAGGTTCACCGACAGCACGGCAATGAACGACACCAGGCTGGCCAGCCCGAGTTGTGCCACCTGTCCAGAGAGCTGGGCGATCCGCAGCGGGCCGCCAAGCTCCTCGGTGCCACGCTGGGCGGTGATCATCTGCCACAACCCGCCCAAGGTCTGCGCCGAGACATCCCAGGTCTTGGTCACACCGCCCACCAACGAGCCGACGATGCCCGCGGGTTCGAACACCAGCGGCGCTGCGGCACTGCGGATGCCGAGAATGCCGACGGCACCGCGCGCCTCGATGGTGGCGCTGAGCGTCACTTCGGCGTCACCGCGCTTCACCCGGATCGCCAGGGTGCGGCCGGGTGCGGCGGAGACGGTGCGCTGCAACTCGCTGAACTGGCTGATCGCGGTGCCGTCCAGCGCCAGGATACGGTCGCCGGCCTGCAACCCGGCGCGGGCGGCCGCCGAATTGGCGACAACCTCGCCTATCACCGCCAGCGGCTCGGCGCGATCGGCCACCACCGGCTTGCCCAGCACGGCGTACAGCCCGGCAAACAGAACCGCGGCGAGCAGGAAATTGGCCAGCGGCCCCGCCGCGACAACAAAGGCGCGGGCGGCGACCTGTTTTTCGTGGAAGGTCCGGCCCTCGATCCACAACGCTTTCACGTCGGAGGACACATCCTCGGGCCGTTCCTGGCCATGCAGCTTGACGTAGCCGCCCAGCGGCAGCCAGGCGAGCTTCCACACCGTGCCCTTGCTATCGGTCCAGCTGGCGATGGCCCGGCCAAAGCCGATCGAGAACGTCTCCACATGCACGCCGACCATGCGCGCGGCGAGGTAATGGCCGAGTTCGTGGATGAACACGAGCACACCCAGGACCACGACGAAGGCGAGGATCGAATCAAGCGGCGGCGGCAAAAGGTCGAACACGGCAACTCCCTTGGCAGGCCGGCCGCGGCCGGATTGGGCGGACATGCCGCAGCAACCAGCGGTTGCCTACTGAATTCTTTGCAATCCTCCCCCTTGGCCAACTAGGCGGCCGGGCGGGCGCCAATGCGAACCGTGGCCGCGGCGCGCGCGGCGGCATCCAGAGTCAACACCGCCTGCAGCGTATCAGCCGGCGGCGCACCGAGCTGTTGCATCACCTGCTCCACCACCGCGACGATGTCCAGGAACCCGATCCGGCGGCCCAGAAAGGCATCGACCGCAACCTCGTTGGCGGCACTCATGATCGCCGAAGCCCCGCCGCCAGCCGCCAACGCCTCACGCGCCAGGCGCAGTGCCGGGAAGCGCTCCATGTCCGGCTCGGCGAACTCCAGCCGGCCGATCGCCGCCAGATCCAGGCGCGGCGCGTGGGTGGCGATCCGGCCAGGCCAGGCCAGGGTGTGGGCGATCGGCACCCGCATATCGGGCGAGCCAAGCTGCGCCAGCACGCTACCGTCGCTGTAATGGACCAGGCCGTGGATCACCGATTGCGGATGCACCAGCACCTCGATGCGCTCGCTCGGCAGGCCGAAAATACGCGCAGCTTCAATGATTTCCAGCGCCTTGTTCATCATCGTCGCACTGTCGATGCTGATCTTGGCGCCCATCGACCATACGGGATGGCGCAGCGCCGCCTCGGGGGTGGCGCGCGCCATCTCCTCGCGGCTGGCGGTGCGGAATGGCCCACCGGAGGCGGTCAGCACTATTTTCTCGATGCCGCCATGATTGCCGTCGGCCATCGATTGGAAGATCGCGTTATGCTCGGAATCGACCGGCAACAGGGTCGCGCCATGTGCCCGCACGGCGGCGAGCATGACTTCGCCGGCACAGACCAGCGCCTCCTTGTTGGCCAGCGCCACCACGCCGCCGCAGCGGATCGCCGCCAGGGTGGGAGACAGCCCGGCCGCCCCGGTGATTGCTGCCATGGTCCAATCGGCCTCGAGGCCCGCGGCCGCCACCACCGCCTCCGGGCCGCATTCGGCGCGGATGCCGCTGCCGGCCAAGGCGGCACGCAGCTCAGCATGGCCGGCGGGATCGGCCAGAACCGCGACCTCGGCGCCAAGCTGGCGCGCCTGGGCCGCAAGCAGCGTGGCATTGCGGCCGGCGACCAGAGCGCGCACCCGGTAGCGATCGGGGGCTGCGGCAATCAGATCAATGGTTTGCGTGCCAACGCTGCCAGTGCTGCCCAGCACGGTGATACTGCGCGGACCGCTCATCGCCACAACTCCACTCCCGGCCCGAGAATTGCCGCCAGCAGCACCGCAACCGGCCCGGCCGCCAGCACCCCGTCCAGGCGATCGAACACGCCGCCATGACCGGGGATCAGCCGGCTCGAATCCTTCACGCCGAAATACCGCTTCAGCGCGCTTTCCAGCAGATCACCCAACTGCGACGCCACCGACAACCCCGCCCCGACAATCAGCGCATGGGAAACCGGCCCCGGCGCAACGGCCCGCGAAACCAGCAAGCCGATCAGCATCGCACATAGCAGCCCACCCACCGCGCCGGACCAGGTCTTGCCCGGCGAGATCGCTGGCGCCAGCTTTGGCCCGCCGATCAACCGCCCGGCGACATACGCGCCGATGTCGCTCGACCACACCACCACCAGCAAAAACAACACGTCGATCAACCCGGCCACCGGATCGCTGCGCAGCCAGTACAGCGAGCCCGCGCCCAAAATCATGTAAAACCAACCCGCCAGCAGCGTCAGTGCCGGGATCGGGCCGGGCTTCAGCCGCCACAGCCGCCACCATTCCCACACCAGCGCCAGCGCGGCCACGAGCACCAGCGCAAGCCACGCCACGCCGCCGGCGAACAGACACGCCAGCGCCACCGGCAACAGAACCACCGCCGAAGCCACCCGCAGCCGCAGGTCGGACCAGCGCGAAGGACCAGGGGCGCGCATCTCAGCCAGGGCGGGCACCGAACCGCCGCTCGCGCCGGTTGAACTCGGCCAGCGCCTCGCCGAAATGCGCCGGCCCGAAATCCGGCCACAGCACGTCCAGGAACACCAGCTCGGCATAGGCCGATTGCCACAACAGGAAATTCGACAGGCGCTGCTCGCCCGAGGTACGGATGATCAGGTCCGGGTCCGGGATGCCGATGGTGGACAGCAATCCGGCGAACATCTCCTCGGTCAATGCGGCCGGATCGAGGTTGCCGTCACGCGCCGCCTCGGCCACCGCGCGCGCGGCGGCAACGATTTCGGCCCGCCCGCCATAGGACAGGGCAACCACCAGGTTCAGCTTGTCGTTGCCGGCCGTGCGCTGCTCGGCGGCCACCAGCTCGGTCTGGATGTCGCGGTCGAATCGCGAACGATCGCCGATCACCCGCAGCCGCACGCCATGCTGGTCCAGCTCGGCCACCTCGTTGCGCAGGAAGTGGCGCAGCAGCCCGGTCAGGTCGGTCACCTCGGCGGCCGGCCGGCGCCAGTTCTCGCTACTGAAGGCATACAGCGTGAGCCAGGGAATCCGGCTTTCCATCGTGCTGCGGATGGTCCGGCGCACCGCCTCCACCCCCGCCCGATGGCCGGCGACGCGCGGCAGGCTACGCCGCGTCGCCCAGCGTCCGTTGCCGTCCATGATGATGGCGATGTGCGACGGCACCAGCGCCGCATCCTGTGCCCCAGCCGCCTGCGGACCGGTGCCGGCAGCATCGGTGTCGGTCGGTTCAACCTTCAGCGGCGTGCGCACTACCATCGATCGGGTCTCAGACCTGTTTGATCTCGCGGTCTTTGTCCGCCAACACCTCGTCGATCTTCTTGACGTACTGGTCGGTCAGCTTTTGCACTTCCTCGGACCAGCGCTTCTCGTCGTCCTTGCTCAGGATCGCCTTCTTCTCCAGCGCCTTGGTCTGTTCCATGCCGTCGCGACGCACCCCGCGCAGCGCGATCTTGCCGCCCTCGGCATATCGATGCGCCGCCTTGGACAGCTCCGCCCGCCGCTCCCCGGTCAGCATTGGGATCGGCACGCGCACCAGCTGGCCGTCATTCGCCGGGTTCAGTCCCAGCCCGCAGTCACGGATCGCCTTGACCACATTGTTCACCAAGGTCCGGTCCCAGACCTGGACGGTCAGCATCCGCGCCTCCGGTACCGCGATGGTGGCAACCTGCGGCAACGGCACTTCGCTGCCATAGGCCTCGACACGCACCGGCTCCAACAGGGCGGGGCTGGCGCGTCCGGTCCGCAAGCCGGCGAACTCCCGCCGCAGCGTCTCCATCGTGCTGTCCATCCGCCGGGCCAGGTCTTGCTTGAGCTCGTTCAGTTCCATCGCCACACCACCCTCATCACGGCATGTCAGGCGCGGGCCGTGGGCCCCGCTGAACTTCGCCGCATCAATCCGCTAACCTGACATGACGCTGTAACACCGCTGCCAACCTCTGCACCAGAGGGGGCCGGCACACAGCGATCACCGCGATGCCACAACCGTGGTGAATTTGCCCTCGCCGCGCATCACCGCAGCAAACGCGCCAGGTGCCCGGATATTGAAGATTACGATCGGCACCCCGTTCTCGCGCGCCAGACTGATCGCCGCCGCATCCATGAACTTGAGGTCGCGCGCCAGCACATCGTGATAGGTCAACTGGTCAATGCGCTCGGCGTTGGCCACCTTGCGCGGATCGTCGGAATACACCCCATCCACCTGGGTGCCCTTGAGCAGCGCGTTGCAGCCCATCTCCACCGCCCGCAGCGCCGCCCCGGTATCCGTGGTGAAAAACGGATTGCCGGTGCCAGCGGCAAAGATCACCACCCTGCCCTTCTCCATGTGCCGCATCGCCCGCCGGCGGATATACGGCTCACAGATCGACGCCATCGGAATCGCCGACTGCACCCTTGTGGCCACCCCAATCTTCTCCAGCGCCGCCTGCATCGCCAGCGCATTCATCACGGTCGCCAGCATGCCCATGTAATGCGCCTGCGCCGCATCCATCCCCTGCGCCGCGCCGGACATGCCCCTGAAAATATTGCCCCCACCAATCACCAGGCAAACCTCGGCCCCCAGCGCCACGACATCGCCAATGTCGCCAGCAATCGCCGCCACAGTGTCGTTGTCCAGGCCGAATTCCCGCTTCCCCATCAAAGCCTCGCCCGAGACCTTCAACAAAACACGCTTGTAGGTGAGGGGCTTGTTCATTTTGGTTCCGGTACCAGCCAGGGAACGATGCGCACGATAACGCCGCCGCAACCCCACCCGGGGCCGACTCGGCGACGTCGCAAGCACGCCAGAAGCTAGAAGCCTCCCCCGCCAGGGACAAGAGCGGCCGCCGGGGTTGGGAACCCAGCAGAGAGGAAGCAAGGCGGGGGCTTCGCCCCTCGACCCCACCAGGGTCCGAGAACCTGGACCTCAACCATGAAGGGCCTTCGGCAAGAGGGGGGTCTGGGGCCTCAAGCCCCAGCGGGTCGAGGGCAGAGCCCTCGCCTTACTCCCCTCTTGCCGAGCCTCAAACCCCAGCCGCGGCCCTGACCTCGGCGGCGAAGTCGCCGGTTGCCTTGTCGATGCCTTCGCCCAGGTGGAAGCGGCAGAAGCCGATCAGCTCGGCGCCGGCCTTCTTGACCACGGCTTTCACCCGGCTTTCGCCGTCGTGTACCCAGACCTGCTCCAGCAGCACCACTTCCTCGTAGTATTTGCGGATACGGCCCTCGACCATTTTTTCGATGATCGCTTCCGGCTTGCCCGAGGCGCGGGCCTGTTCGGACAGCACGGCGCGCTCGCGCTCCAGGGCTGCGGGATCGACCGCGGAGGTGTCGAGCGCTTCCGGGCGGGTGGCGGCAACGTGCATGCCGATCTGGCGGCCGAGCAGTTCCAGGGTGGCGATCTCGCCCGGCCCCTCGACGGCGGCGAGCACGCCGATCTTGCCCAGGCCCGGCTTGACGGCCGAATGCATGTAGGTGGCAACCACGCCCTGGCTCACCGTGAACACGCGGGCGCGGCGGATATCCATGTTCTCGCCGATGGTGGCAACCAGGTGCGTCAATTCCTCGGCCACGCTGCGCCCGCTGCCGGGGAACGGCGCCGCCTTGATCAAATCGAGGTCCTCGCCAACGGCGAGAACCACGCGAGCGACCTCGGCGACGAAATTCTGGAAGGTCTCGTTGCGAGCGACGAAATCGGTCTCGGCATTGACCTCGACCATGGCGCCACGGTTGGCAGCGGAGGCAACGCCGACCAGGCCCTCGGCGGCCACGCGGCCGGATTTCTTGGCGGCGGTGGACAGCCCTTTGGTGCGCAGCCAGTCGATCGCGGCTTCCATATCGCCGGCGTTCTCAACCAGCGCCTTCTTGCAGTCCATCATGCCGGCGCCAGTGCGCTCGCGCAGGTCTTTCACCAGGGCGGCGGTGATCTCGGCCATGGGTCGGTCTCCTCGGTCTGTGCGCGATCGTCAGGACGCCCCGGGCTAGCGGCGGGACGCGGCGCGATCAAGCGCGCTTTGATGACAACGGACCGGCTCCCCACAGCGCGAGGAAGCCGGCCCGAAATGTAGTCAGGCTCAGTCGGCGGCGGGCTGTTCCGGGGCCATTTCGGCATCCGGCATCGCCGCGATCGGCAGGTCCTCGGCGGCACCGATGTCACGGCCCGAGGCCATCATCTCGGCGCTGATGCCGTCCAGCACGGCGCCGGCGGCGAGGTCGAGATACAGTGTGATGGCGCGGATCGCGTCGTCATTGCCGGGAATCGGATAGGTCACGCCCTTGGGGTCGGAATTGCTGTCCAGCACCGCGATCACCGGAATGCCGAGCTTGGTGGCCTCTTCGACCGCCAGCTTTTCCTTGTTGGTGTCGATGATGAACAGGATGTCCGGCAGCCCGCCCATCTCCTTGATCCCGCCGAGCGAGCGCTCCAGCTTCTCGCGTTCGCGGGTCATGTCGAGCACCTCTTTCTTGGTCAGGCCCTCGATGCCCGCGCCGAGCTGCTCTTCCATCTGGCGCAGCCGCTTGATGCTGCCGGTGATGGTCTTCCAGTTGGTCAGCATGCCGCCCAGCCAGCGGTGGTTGACGTAATACTGGCCGCAACGGCCGGCCGCCTCGGCGACATACTCGGCCGCAGCGCGCTTGGTGCCGACGAACAGCACGCGCCCGCCAGCCGCGGTCACATCGCGCAGCGCGCGCAGCGAGCGGTCCAGCATCGGCACGGTCTGCTGCAGGTCGAGGATATGGACCTGGTTGCGGATGCCGAAGATGAACGGCCCCATCGCGGGGTTCCAGCGGCGGGTGTGGTGGCCAAAGTGAACGCCGGCCTCAAGCAGCTGACGCAAAGTGAATTCGGGCATCGCCATGAGCGTGCTCCTTTCCTGTATCCGGTTGAACCTCCGCGGGGCCTGCACCTGTCGGCACCGGAATCAGGTTCCCGAAGGAACCGGAAAGACGCCCCGCGTGTGAATTACCGGCGCGAATGCCCCGGCGCGGGCGATATGGCCGAACTCCGCCGGGAACGCAAGCGCGCAGGCACACCGCCGCCGGGCACCTGACCAACACCAGCGGGATCAAAACTGCCACTTGCTAAACCGTCCGGACGGTACATATACCGGCCATCATGACAGCACCCGCACAACCCGTCCGCACCCGCATTCTCGACGCCGCCGAAGCGCTGGTGCACGAACTCGGGGTCGCGCGGCTGACGCTTGAGGCCACGGCCCGGGCGGCCGGGGTCTCGAAGGGTGGCCTGCTGTATCACTTCGCCAGCAAGGAAGCCCTGTTGGCCGGCATGATGGCACGGCTGGCTACGGCGATCTCCGAGGATTTCGACCAAGGCGTGGCCGCCCAGGCGCCAGGCCCCGGCCGTGTGGCACGCGCCATGCTCGACTGGGCGCTGTCCCCACATGGCATGGCGAACGAGCACCTCGATCGCACCATCGCCGTGTTCCTGTCGGCCCATCACCACGATACCGCGCTCCTGGCGCCGGTGCGCGCAGTGATCGAACGTTTCCGCGAACAGATCATCCATGACGGACTGCCGGCCGGACACGGCGCGGCGATCATGGCGGCAACCGACGGGTTGATGATGGCGCGGATGTTCGGGCTGTATTCGCTGACCGATGCACAACGACAGGCGATGCATGCGGCCCTGTCACGCCTGCTGGAGACCTCGGCATGACGCGCACCCGCATCGCACTTTGGGTCGCGGTGCCGCTGGCCGCAGCGCTGGGCGCCTGGTGGGCGGGGTGGCTGACTCCGCAGCTACCGCAGACCGCACCCGTCGCCGCATCGGCGCCGGCCCCCAGCTTGGGCACCTTGGGCGTGGGCGCCTTGGGCCGCGTCGAGCCGGCCTCGCGCGTCCGCCGCCTGTCGCATCCCGGCGGCATGGCCGTCACCCGCATCGAGCGCCTTCTGGTGACCGAGGGTGAACGCGTCGCCATAGGCCAGGTTCTGGCCGAGCTCGCCGACGCCATCCAGAAAGACGCCACCCTCGCCCAGGCCGAAGCCGCCCTGGCCGAAGCCCGCGCCAGCCGCAACCGCATGGCCGCCGGCGCCCGTGACAGCGAGATCGCCGCCCAACAGGCCCGCATCGCCGCCCTGCGCGCCGACGAGGCCAACGCCCTGCTCGAGGCCAGCCGCGCCGAAACCCTGGTCCCCGGCGGCGCCGGCACCCGCGCCGGCGCCGACCGCACCCGCTTCGCCGCCGAACGCGCCATCGCCGTCCGCTGCGAGGCCGAGGCCGTGCTCACCACGCTATCCTCCCCGCGCGCCGAGGACCTCGCAATCGCCGAGGCCCGCCTGGCCAGCGCCGCCGCCGCACTCGACAAGGCCCGCGCCGACGCCACCCTGGCCCGCATCACCGCGCCAATCGCCGGCACGGTCCTAAAAATCTACGTCCGCGCCGGCGACCAGCTCGGGACCGACGGCCTGCTGGACCTGGCCAATCTCGACCAGCTCGACGTCGTGGCCGATGTCTACGAAACCGACGTCCCCCGGCTACGCGTCGGCGCCACCGCCGAAGTGATCGTGCCCGGGGTCGCCGCCCGCTATGCCGCCACGGTGCGCGAAATCGGCTGGCAGGTCCGCCGCACCACCCAAGCCGGCACCGATCCCGTCGCTGCCACGGACTCGCGCACCGTGGAAGTCCGCCTCACCCTGGGCGAGGAAGGCCGGCTGGCGCTGATGCGCCGCGTCAACATGCAGGTCCAGGTCGTCGTCCCGCACGCCGGCGCCGCGCCGTGATCGCCGTGCTGGCCGCGCGGCTGGCCTGGCGCCAGCTGATCAGCAGCCGCGCCCGGCTGGTCTCGGCCATCGCCGGCGTGATGTTCGCCTGCGTGCTGGTGTTCATGCAGCTCGGCTTCCGCGCCGCCCTGTTCGACAGCGCGTCCAACCTGCCGCGGGCACTCCAGGGCGAGCTGTTCCTGGTCAATCCGCTGACCCTGGTGATGTTCCGCCCGGAGCCGATCGCCCGCGTCCGCGCGAGTCAAACCCTGGCCGATCCCGATGTGACCCAAGCGGTGCCGCTCTATCTGGCCCAGACCAAGTTCCGCAATCCCGATACCGGCCGCCAGCGCACCATCCAGTTGATCGGCTTCGACCCCGAGGCCGGCGCCGTTGCCTTCTCGGGTCTTGCCCCCCTGGTCCCGCTGCTGAAGCGTGTCGACACCATCGCGTTTGACCGCCGCTCGCGCCCGGAATTCGGCGATGTCGCAGGTCGGCTGGAACGCGGGGGTCCCTATGATGTCGAGGTCGGCGGGCGCGCCATGAACCTGGTCGGCCTGGTCTCGCTCGGCACCAGCTTCGGCGCCGACGGCAATGCGGTGATGACCGAAACCAACTTCCGCCGCATCGTCAAGGAGCGTCAGGCCAGCAAGACCGATCTGGTGGCCATCCGCCTCAAACCCGGCGCCGACGCCCAGGCGGTCAAGGCACGACTGGCCACCATCCTGCCGCCCGATGTCATCGTGCTCACCGGAGCCGAGCTGATCGCCTGGGAGCGCAGCTACTGGGAGAAGGGCACCCCGATCGGCTTCATCTTCAGCTTCGGCAGCCTGATGGGCCTCGTGGTCGGCATGGTCATCGTCTACCAGATCCTGTTCAGCGACATCGCCACCCATCTGCGCGAATACGCCACCCTGAAGGCGATCGGCTATTCCAACCACTACCTCCGCCTGGTGGTGATGGCCGCCGCCTTGATGCTGGCGGTTCTCGGCTTCGTGCCGGGGTTTCTCAGCGCGATCGGGCTCTACGGCATGACCGCCAAGGCGACCCTCTTGCCCCTCGGCATGGCGGCGGACCGGGCGGTGGTGGTGTTCGGCCTGATCTTCGTCATGTGCGCCCTGGCCGGCCTGCTGGCGATGCGCAAGCTGGCGGATGCCGATCCCGCGGACATGTTCTGATGACCGCTCCCATCGCCCTGGCCGGCCTGTCCTACACCTACGACAAAAGTGACCGGCCGGTGCCGCGCGACGTCGACCTGGCCATCGCGCCGGGCGAGATCGTGCTGCTCACCGGCCCCTCCGGCAGCGGCAAGACCACCCTGCTGACCCTGATCGGCGCGCTGCGGGCGATGCAGACCGGCTCCTGCCAGGTGCTCGGCCAGGAACTCGCCGGCGCCTCCGAACGCCAGCGCGTAGCGCTGCGCCGGCGCATCGGCTTCATCTTCCAGCAGCACAACCTGCTCGGCTTCCTGACCGCGCGGCAGAACGTGGCGATGTCGCTGGAGCTGGACACCGCCAGCGGCGAAACCGACCGGCTCGCCAGGGCCGGCGAGATGCTGGCCGCCGTCGGGCTGGGCGACAAGACCGAGAGCCTGCCTGGGCAGTTGTCCGGCGGACAGCGCCAGCGCGTGGCGGTGGCGCGCGCCCTGGTTGGCAGTCCCGGCCTGGTGCTGGCCGACGAGCCGACCGCGGCCCTGGACCGGCAGAGCGGCCAGGACGTGGTGCGGCTGTTGACCGAGCTGGCGCGCAGCCGGGGCGTGCCGATCCTGTTGGTGACGCATGATCCACGTATCCTGGACATCGCGGACAGGATCGTGGCGATGGAGGATGGCCGGATCATAGCGGCGGCTACAGATCCTCCACCCGGTCGATCCCGGGCAGCACCTTCAGCGCCTGGGCCAGGCGGGGGGTGACGTTGAAGCCGCCGGGCAGGATGATCTCCACCTCCTGTTCGTCTTCGATGCGCGGCACCAGGATGACCCGGCCGCGGCCATTGCCCTCGCGCGCCAACAGGGTGCTGATATGCGGCACCGCCGCGGTTTGTTGCAGCCAGATGCGCATGCCGACGCCCGCCCGCTCGGCGGCGGCGTCCAGCGCCTGGACGTCGGTGGCGGTGATGCGCAGGGTTTCCCCCTCCATCTTGAGGTCCGCGGTCACCACCACCGAGGTCCCGGCGACCAGCAACTCGCGCGCGCGGCCCAGGGTTTCGCTGAAGAACGTCACCTCGTAGCTGCCGCCAGCGTCCGAAAGACGCACCCAGGCCATGCGGCTGCCGCTGCGGGTGATGCGTTCCTTGATGTTGACCACCGAGCCCGCGAGTTTCACCCGGGCGCTGCCGGCCTGGGCGGTTTGTTCCAATCGCGTGCTGGACACCACGCGCAGGCGCTTGAGCGTCTGTTCATAGGCATCAAGCGGGTGGGAGGTCAGGTGAAAGCCGATCGCCTCGGCCTCGAAGCCCAGCCGGTCCATGTTTTCCCAATCCGGAATGTCGGGAATGCGCAGCGGCTCCGGCCGGTTGCCACCGGCGAACAGGGCTATTTGACCGCTGCCTTTTTCCTCGGCCTGCGCCTGGGCCCGGCGCAGGATGGTTTCGCATGCGGCAAAGACCCGGGCGCGGTTGGAGTCGATGCTGTCGAAGGCGCCGGCGCGGGTGAGGTTTTCCAATTGCATACGGTTGAGCTGCTTGGGGTCGACGCGGGCGGCGAAGTCCGCCAGGTCCTCGAAGCTGGCCATGCCGCGGATCTTGGCCACCGTCGCCATGGCGGCCTGGCCGACCTTCTTCACCGCCGCCAGGGCGTAGCGGATGGCGAGCTTTCCCCCCCCCCTTCCTTCAGCGGGCTGGCGTTCGAGGGTGAAGTCGGCCTCCGAGCGGTTGATGTCCGGCGGCAACAGCTTGATGCCCATGCGGCCGGCCTCCTGGCGCAGGGCGGCAAGGCGGTCGGTGTTGCTGATAGCCAATGACATGCAGGCGGCGATGAAGGCCTCGGGGTGGTTGGCCTTCATCCAGGCGGTCTGGTAGGCGACCAGGGCGTAAGGGGCGGCGTGGCATTTGTTGAAGCCGTAATCAGCGAATTTCGACATGAGGTCGAAGACTTCGCTGGCCTTGTCCGGCGGGACGCCGCGTTCCACGGCGCCGCTGCAAAAGATCTCGCGCTGGGCATCCATCTCCGCCCGCACTTTCTTGCCCATGGCACGGCGCAGCAGGTCGGCGGTGCCCAGGCTGTAGCCGGCCATGGTCTGGGCGATCTGCATCACCTGTTCCTGGTAGACCATGATGCCGTAGGTGTCGGCCAGGATGTCGTGGATCGACGGGTGCGGGGCCTCCCATTTCTCACCGTGCTTGCGCTGGCAATAGGCGGGGATGCTGGCCATCGGGCCCGGGCGGTAGAGCGCTACGCCGGCGATCAGGTCTTCGAAACGGTCGGGGCGCATCTGTTTAAGCACGTCGCGCATGCCTTGGCCTTCGAACTGGAAGACGCCGGCGGCATCGCCGCGCTGGAGCATCTCGAAGGTCTTGGCGTCGTCCAGCGGCAGGCGGTCGAGGTCGACATGGATGCGTTCGCGTTTCAGCAGTTCGACGCCGCGCTGCAAAATCGTCAGCGTGGTCAGGCCGAGGAAGTCGAACTTCACCAGCCCGGCTTGTTCAACGTATTTCATCGAGTACTGGGTGACCAGGTAGTCCGACTTGGCGTCACGGTAGACCGGGACCATTTCCGTCAGCGTGCGGTCGCCGATCACCAGGCCGGCGGCATGCGTGCTGGCGTGGCGGTAGAGTCCCTCGAGCTGGAGGGCGATTTCGAGCAGGCGGCCGATCGACTCGTCCTCGTCGCGCAACTGTTGCAGCTTCGGCTCGCCGTCGATGGCCTGTTGCAGGGTGACCGGCTTGGCCGGGTTGTTGGGGATCAGCTCGGCGACCTTGTTGACCTGGCCGTATGGCAGGCCGAGGACGCGGCCGGTGTCACGCACGGCGGCGCGGGCCTGGAGTTTACCAAACGTGATGATCTGCGCCACCCGGTCAGCGCCGTATTCACGTCGCACGTAGTCGATCACTTCATCCCGTCGCTCCTGGCAGAAGTCGATGTCGAAGTCGGGCATCGAGACGCGCTCGGGGTTGAGGAAGCGTTCGAACAGCAGGTTGAACTGCAACGGGTCGATGTCGGTGATGGTCAGCGCCCAGGCGGCGACCGAGCCGGCGCCGGAGCCGCGGCCGGGGCCGACCGGGATGCCCTGTCCCTTTGCCCATTGGATGAAGTCGGCGACGATCAGGAAGTAGCCGGGGAAGCCCATGCGGTCGATCACGCCGAGCTCGAATTCCAGGCGTTCGGCGTAGAGCTTCTGGCGCTCGGGCTCGGCGCCGATCTTGGCCATGCGGCGGGCCAGGCCCTCGCGGGCCATTTCCCGAAGCGTTTCGGCCTCGGTGGCGCCCTCGCGGACCTTGGGGCAGACCGGCAGCATCGGTTTCCGACTTTCGGCCATCACCGCGCAGCGTTTGGCAATGGCCAGGGTGTTGTCGCAGGCTTCCGGCAGGTCGGCGAACAAGGCGCGCATCACCTTGGCCGGCTTGAACCACTGTTCCGGCGAGACCCGGCGGCGGTCGCGTTCGGCCAGCGTTCTGCCCTCGGCGATGCACAACAGGGCATCGTGCGCCTCGGCCATCGAGGGCTTGGCGAAGTAGCAGTGGTTGGTGGCGACCAGCGGGATTCCCGACGCGTCAGCCAAGCGGATCAGGCCGGGTTCGATGGCACGCTCGTTCGGCAGGCCGAGGCGGTTCAGCTCCATGACGATGCGGTCGGGGAAGGCTTCGGCGAGGCGGGCGAGTAAGCGTTCGGCGGCAGGCAACTGGCTCTCGGATAGCAGGCGGCTGAGCGGACCCGACGCGCCGCCGGTGAGCAGGATCAGGCCGCCGGACAGGCCGCAAATGCGTTCGAGCAGGAGTTGCGGGGTGAGGTGCGGTTCGGATTCGAGGAAGCTGGCCGAGGACAGGCGCTGGAGGTTAGCGAAGCCCTCGACGTTCTGGGCGAGCAAAACCAGGCGATCGGGTGCCAGGCGGGGGTTGTCCTCGCGGGTCAAGGCGAGCTGGCAGCCGATGATCGGTTGGACGCCCACGCCGGTACAGGCCTGGCTGAACTCCATGGCGCCGAAAAGGTTGCCGGTGTCGGTGATGGCGACGGCGGGCATCATGGCATCGGCGGCCAAGGCGGCGATCTTGTCGGCTTTGATCGCGCCTTCGCTCAGCGAGTAGCTGGAGTGGACGCGCAGGTGGATGAAGTCGGCGTGTGGCATTTTGGGTCCCTAGCGAGTCGCTCGGGAGTTTAGCAGGGAAAGGGGAAGGGTTCTTTTTTGAAAAAAAGAACCAAAAAACTTTTATTCGTTAAGGGGTTACTATTTGTTATGATTACGGAACAATATGGACGTGACTGGGTGAGGGTGATTGGGGGGCGTTTGGGGGAGGGTCGTGGGTTCTGCGCTTGGGTGAGACGGGGCGTTTGGGGGTGGTGGTGGGGGTGGCGTTTGGCTGGAGCGCGGGTTGGCGGGCGCAGGTTTGCTGGGCGCGCGCTTTCGCGACACGCGTGCAGCGGGTGGATTTGACGCGGGGCGCGCGATGGCGCGGCGCGGGCGCGCGGCGGCGCGGGGCTGTCGGTGGCGCGGGGCTGTCGGTGGCGCGGGGCTGGGGAGGTCCGCGGTGCGCCAGAGCAGGAGGAGTTGTTCCAGGCGGTCGAACAGGCGCGCGAGGGCGGCGAGGATGAGGGTGTGGATGGCGGCCGGCAACAAGGCGCGATTCTCCAGGGCCCCCTTGCGGGGTGGGTGGAGGGCGATCGGGGCGCCAAGGGTGGGGTGGCCTGACATTGGTTAGGATTATAACTAACTGTTTGTGCCGTCGCAAGGGGATTTTTTGGGCCGGCGGGGAAAATAGAAAGGAAGAGTGTATCCTTCGCTTCGCTCAGGACAAGGTTTTTTTGCTTCTTTTTGTTCACAAAAAGAAGTCTTGCTTCAATCGCTTACTGCCTTGCCCTCACGCAGGGTGACGGTTCGGTCCATGCGGGCGGCGAGGTCGGGGTTGTGGGTGGCGATGAGGGCGGCGGTGCCGTGGGTTCGCACTATGGCGAGGAGTTCGTCGAAGACGATGGCCGAGGTTGCGACGTCGAGGTTCCCGGTTGGTTCGTCGGCGAGGATGAGTTTGGGGTCATTGGCCAGGGCGCGGGCGATGGCGACGCGTTGTTGTTCGCCGCCGGAGAGTTTGCCGGGGAGGTGCGACGCCCTTGCGGCGAGGCCGAAGCTGGCCAGGAGGGTGCGGGCACGTTCGGCGGCCTGGGGGCGGGGGGTGTTGGCGATCATGAGCGGGAGCATGACGTTTTCGAGGGCGGTGAATTCGCCGAGCAGGTGGTGGAATTGGTAGACGAAGCCGATCTGATCGCGGCGGATGGCGGTTCGGGCGGGGTCGTCCAGGGTGCCGGCGTCCTGGCCGGCGATGAGGACCTGGCCGGTGGTGGGGCGTTCGAGCAGGCCGGCGAGGTGCAGCAGGGTTGATTTGCCGGTGCCGGAGGGGGCGACGAGGGCGGTGATTTCGCCGGGTTGGAGGGTGAGGTTGATGCCGCGCAGGATTTGGAGGTCGGTCTCGCCGCTGCGGTAGGTGCGGGTGACGTTTCTGAGTTCGAGGGCGGGGTTACTCATTGCGCAGGACTTCGACCGGGTCGGTGCTGGCGGCGCGCCACGCTGGGTAGAGGGTGGCGAGGAGGGAGATGACGAGGGCGAGGGCGACGACCTGGGCGACGCTGGGCCAGTGGACGTTGTTGGGCAGGGCGGTGAGGAGGAAGACCGAGGAGTCGAAGACCTGGCCGCCAGTAAGGCTTTCGACGGCGTGCTGGATGGCTTCGAGGTTCCAGCAGACGGTGATGCCGAGGACGGTGCCGAAGACGGTGCCGGCGACGCCGACGAAGGCGCCGCACATGATGAAGATGCGCAGCATGGCGCCGGAGCTGGCGCCGAGGGTGCGCATCACGGCGATGTCGCGGCGCTTATCCTTGACCAGCATGATCAGCGACGAGATCACGTTGAAGGCGGCGACGACGATGATCATGCCGAGGACGATGAACATGGTGTTCTTCTGGATTTGCAGCACGGCGACGATCTGGTCGTTGGCGTTGCGCCAGTCGCGCAGGAGGAGTTGGCGGGTGCCTATGAGGGGGCGGATCTGGTCGATCGTCTCTCTCGGGCGTCGAGGGTGGGTGAGGCGGAGTTCGATGGCGGTGACGGCGTCAGGCGCTTGGAGGAAGAGTTGGGCGGCTTGCATGGGGAGGAAGGTGACGGAGTTGTTGAAGGTGGAGAGGCCGGCGTCGAAGACCGCGGCGACGGTGTAGGCGCGGACGCGGGGGATGGTGCCGAAGGCGGTGGCCGCACCCTGGGGGGAGACGAGGGTCAGGCGGCTGCCGGGGGACAGGCGGAAAGTGGTGGCCAGGCCGGTGCCGATGATGATGGCGTCTTCGCCCTGGAAGGCGTCGAGGCTGCCGGCGATGATTTTGACCTGGGTGAGGGATTTCAAGTCGGATTGGGTGATGCCGCGAACGAGGGCGCCGGTGCCGCCGCCGCGCTCGGCGGTGACGAGGACCTGGCCGTCGAGGACGGGGGTGGCGGCGATGACGCCGGGGAGGGCGGCGATGTCGGCGGTTAGCTTCTGGTAGTTTTGGATTTTCTCGCCGGCGTAGGCTTGCAGGACGATGTGGCCGTTGGCGGCGAGGACGCGGGAGACGATCTCGGTTTGGAAGCCGGTCATGACGGAGGCGACGACGATCAGGGTGGCGACGCCTAGGGCGATGCCGACGAGCGAGAAGATGGCGATGATGCTGACGAAGCGTTCGCCTTTGCGGGCGCGGAGGTAGCGGGCGGCTACCAGGCGTTCGAATTGGGTGAACATTTAGGTATAGGCCAAGGGAGGAAGACTTCTTTTTGTGAACAAAAAGAAGCAAAAAAACTTTATCCGATTGCCCGTTACTTGGTGCGGGATGCTGGGTTGCCCCCCCTCCTTGGTCCGCTTCGCGGCCCAAGCCCCCCGCAAGCGGGGGGAGGGAAGTGCCTTATGAATGAAGTTTTTTTGCTTCTTTTTGTTCACAAAAAGAAGAATCCTTGCTGTCACGGCAGGATCTTGGCCAGCGCGTCTTCGACGGCCATCTCTTCGCGTTCGCCGGTGGCGCGGCGTTTGAGTTCGACGCGGCGGTTGGCGGCGGAGCGGGGGCCGACGATGATTTGCCAGGGGTGGCCCATCAGGTCGGCGTCGGCGAATTTGGCGCCGGCGCGGTCGGCGCGGTCGTCGTAGAGGGCTTGGCCGCGCAGGCTGGTGTAGGCTTCTTCGCAGAGGCGGTCGCAGGTGGGGTCGCCGACTTTGAGGTTGAGGATGGCGGCTTTCCAGGGGGCGACGGCGTCGGGCCAGATGATGCCGGCTTCGTCGTGGTGGGCTTCGATCAGGGCGCCGACGAGGCGGGAGACGC
The DNA here is from genome assembly GCA_945869965.1 of Asaia bogorensis. Lineage (GTDB taxonomy): Bacteria > Pseudomonadota > Alphaproteobacteria > Acetobacterales > Acetobacteraceae > CAMDGX01. The sequence goes on along the minus strand of CAMBRC010000022.1, from coordinate 33,257 downwards.
CGATGCCGTAGGAGCCCATGTGGGGGGTGACGAGTTGGCCGTCGGGGCCGGCGACCTTGAGGCCCATGGGTTCGGCGTATTTGGTGCCGAAGTAGAAGATGTGGCCGACTTCGATGCCGCGGCCTTCGCGTTTTTCGGCGACTTGGGCCCAGGCGGCGGGGTCGTGTTTTTCGTCGGTGGCGGCGTATGGGGTGGTCATGGTGGTGTAGAAGTCGGCGAGGTCCTGGTCTGAGTTGAAGCTGTAGCGGGCGGTGGAGATGTCGATCTTTTCGAAGGCGGCGTCGAAGTAGACCTGGGATTCGCCGGTGGGGGCGAGGATGATGAATTCGTGGCTGAGGTCACCGCCGATGGGGCCGGTGTCGGCGGCCATGGGGATGGCTTGGACGCCGAGGCGGGCGAAGGTGCGCATGTAGGCGAGCATCATCTTGCGGTAGGCGATGACGGCGCCGGCGTGGTCGATGTCGAAGCTGTAGGCGTCTTTCATGAGGAATTCGCGGCCGCGCATGACGCCGAAGCGGGGGCGGACTTCGTCGCGGAATTTCCATTGGATGTGGTAGAGGTTTTGCGGCAGTTCGCGATAGGACTTGATGCCTTGGCGGAAGATGTCGGTGACCATTTCCTCGTTGGTGGGGCCGAAGAGCATGTCGCGGTCGTGGCGGTCTTTCAGGCGGAGCATTTCCTGGCCGTAGCCGTCGTAGCGGCCGGATTGGCGCCAGAGGTCGGCGGATTGCATGGTGGGCATGAGGATTTCCTGGGCGCCTGAGGCGTCCTGTTCCTCGCGGACGATTTGTTCGATGTTTTGTAGGACGCGCCAGCCGGCGGGGAGCCAGGCGTAGATGCCGGCGGCGGTTTGGCGGACCAGGCCGGCGCGCAGCATGAGCCGGTGCGAGGCGATCTGGGCCTCGGAGGGGTTCTCTTTGAGCGTGGGGATGAAGCTGCGGGACAGGCGCATTGGGGGTTTGGGTCCGTCGACTAGGGGGGGGCACCCTAGCCTGTGGGGCGTGGCGAAGCCAGGGTGGTGGGGGGCGCGAAATATTGTGCGGCGCACAATGAGTTTGGCGAAAAAAAGTGTCGCGGATCGTTGTTCCGGCGCACAAAACTACGTGACTCTTTGGTCATGCTCCCCTAGAAAAAAAGAAGGCCCGCGCGCATGGCAGCGCAGCGGGCAAGTTTGGGGAGGAAACGCCAGTCACACGGCAGGAAGGGGCAAGGCCTCTTCCTCGCCGTGATGATCTTATTGTGACCCTCCAACGTCTACAAAATAGTTTCCGAATTTCGCTGAAATATGTGTCGTTGAGACGTGCTTTGGCGCGTTTTTGGTCGTGCACTGCTTGTTGTGCACAAGATTAGGGCAAGGCGAGGACGCCTTCGCGGAAGCTCAGGAATTCGCTGGTGATGGCGAGGTAGAGCAGGCCCCAGAGGATGGCGGTGACGAGGGTGGTGGCCAGGGCTTTGCGGCCCAGTTGCGGTTTGGCTGGCGCGCCGCGCCAGCCGGTTTGCGAATCGGGCTCGGCGACCGGGCGGGTGCCGAAGGGCAGGACGGCGAACAGCACCAGCCACCACAGGACGAAGTAGATCGCCAGGCCGGTGAGCGGGTGCATGGTTCAGACCCTCAGGAGATGGACGTCCACCAGCGGACGCTTTTGCAGGCGGCGGCCGAGGGATTTGCGTAGGGCGGCCTTGGCGGCTTCGATCAGCGAGGCATCGTCGCGGCGCAGGTTTGAGGGCAGGTCGGCGATGGCGTGGGCGAATTCGCCGGCGATGCGGGCGGTTTCCGGGTCTTCGGGATCGAACAGGCCGGGGGCGGAGAGGCGGGGGACGCCGCGGACCTTGCCAGCTTCGTCGACGGCCAGGGAGGCGATGGCGACGCCGTTGAACAGCATGCGGCGGCGGGCGCCCATGACGCCGCCCTGGAGCGGGACGAGGCGGTTGCCGTCGACGACCAGGCGGCCGACCGGGGCGGAGTCGATCACTTCCGGCCGGCCGGGGGACATGGACAGGATGTCACCGTCCTCGATCAGGATCGGTTTTACGCCGAGGTCCTGGGCCAGCGCGGCGTGGGCGGAGAGGTGGCGCCATTCGCCGTGCACCGGGACGGTGAAGCGCGGGCGGACGAGTTCGTACATGCGCTTCAGTTCGTCGCGGGCGGGGTGGCCGGAGACGTGCAGGTGGTGTTCGCCGTCGGTCAGCAGGTTGACGCCGCGGCGGACCAGGTTGTCCTGGACGGTGCCGATGGCGCGTTCGTTGCCGGGGATGACGCGGCTGGAGAAGATCACGGTGTCGCCCTCGCCGAGTTCGACGCGGGGGTGGGTGTCCATGGCGACGCGGGCGAGCGCGCTGCGGGGTTCGCCCTGGCTGCCGGTGATGAGCATGACCAGGCGGTCGTCGTGGATGTCGGCGACGTCGTCCTCGCCGAGGAAGGGGGCGATGCCCTTGAGGTAGCCGCATTCGCGGGCGGTGCCGTCGAGGTTGCGCAGGCTGCGGCCGACGATGGCGACCGAGCGGCCGGCGGCGCGGGCGGCCATGGCGATGGATTCGACGCGGGCGACGTTGCTGGCGAAGCAGGTCACCGCGATACGGCCGCGCAGGGAGGCGATGAGGTCGGTCAGGCTGCGGCGGACGTCGCCCTCGGAGCCGGAGGTGCCTTCGACCATGGCGTTGGTGGAGTCGCAGACCATGGCCAGGACGCCTTCGTCGCCGAGGGCGCGCAGGGCGGCTTCGTCGGTGGGGGGGCCGACCAGGGGCTCGGAGTCGAGTTTCCAGTCGCCGGTGTGGAGCACCAGGCCGGCGGAGGTGCGGATGGCGAGCGCTTGGGATTCCGGGATGGAATGGGCCATGCGGATGAACTGCAGGTCGAAGGGGGCGAGGCGGAAGCGGGCGCCGGGCTGGATGACGGTAATCTTGACGTCCTGGAGCAGGCGGGCCTCGCCGAGTTTGCGGCGCAGGACGGAGGCGGCGAAGGGGGTGGCGTAGATCGGGCAACGCAGTTGCGGCCAGAGCCAGGCGACGGCGCCGATGTGGTCTTCGTGGGCGTGAGTGATGACCAGGCCGACGAGTTGGTCGCGGCGTTCGGCGATGTAGGTGGGGTCGGGCACCATGATGTCGACTTCGGGGTTTTCCGAGCCGCCGAAGCCCATGCCGCAATCGACGGCGAGCCATTTGCCGCCGCTGCGATAGAGGTTGAGGTTCATGCCGATTTCGCCCGTTCCGCCGAGGGGCAGAAAGGCCAGGTCAGTGTTTGCGGCGTCCATGCGAATCTTTCAGGTCTAGGGGTCAAAAAAATCGCCCCCCGGATGGAGGGCCAGATTCCGTGATCGGCAAGGGCCGATCATAAATTGTGTGTGCCGTCCCGGCGGCGCGCCTTCAGTCGCTTTCGGCCAGCCGGGACCGCTCGCAGCTTAATATGGGGCTGGATTGCGCGCTGCCAACAGGCGAAGGCCCTCCAGGGTCAAATCGGGGTCGATGGTCTGGATCACCGTGGTGCCTTCGGCCAGCAACGGGGCGAGGCCGCCGGTGGCTAAGACCTTGAGGCCGCCGCCGTATTCGGCCTGGATGCGGACGACGAGGCCCTCGATCATGCCGACATAGCCCCAGTAGATGCCGGATTGCATGGCAGGTACCGTGGAGCGGCCGATCACCGCTTGGGGGCGGCCGATGCCGATGCGCGGCAGGCGGGCGGCGGCGCGGTGCAGGGCCTCGATGGACAGGTTGATGCCCGGGGCGATGACGCCGCCGAGATAGGCGCCGTCGCGGTCCATGACGTCAAAGGTGGTGGCGGTGCCGAAATCGATCACCACGGCGGGGCCGCCATAGGTCTGGTGGCAGGCGAGCGTGTTCAGCAGGCGGTCGGCGCCGACCTCGTCGGGGTTGGGGATCTTGATCTCGAAGCCCCAGTCGAGCGTGGCGTTGGCCACCAGCGGCTCGACCTCGAACCAGTCGCGGCACAGGCGGCGCAAATCGTAGAGGGCGGCGGGGACGACGGTGCCGATGACGGCGGCGCTGACCTGGTCGCGCTTGAGGCCGGCCTGGGTCAGGAGAGTGAGCAGCCAGACGGCGTATTCGTCCGAGGTGCGCTGGGCGTTGGTGGAAATGCGCCAGCGGCCGACCCAGTGGTGGCCGTCGTGGATGGCCATCACGGTGTTGGTGTTGCCTGCGTCGACGACGAGCAGCATTCGGTCACGCTCCAAGAGAAAGGAAGGCTGGGCTCTGCCCAGACCCGCCAGGGGCCAAGCCTCTGGACCTTAGAATTTAAGGGTCCAGGGGGCTTGGCCCCTTGGCGGGTCTGGGCGGAGCCCAGTCTTCTAGCACTTCGCCAGTGGAATAGCGCCGCACGGCGCCGTCATGGGCCATCAGCAGGCTGCCATCGTCGTCGAGCCCGGCAAAGGTGCCGGACAGCAGTTCTGATCCGAGTTTCAGGCTCATCGGGCTGCCCGGTGGCTGGGCGTGGGTAAGCCAGGCGGCGCGGACCGGGGCGAAGCCGGATGCAGCGTGGATGTCGGACCAGTGGGCCAGGCGGTCGAGCAGGCGTGGGGCGAAGTCTTCCGGGGCGGGGGCGGGCATGTGGTCAGCGAGGCAGGCGGCGATACGGTCGGGGAGTTCGGGGGCGTAGGCGAGGTTGACGCCGATGCCGGGGATCAGCCAGCCCACCCTGCCCTGCCCGTCGCCATGGCTGTCGAGCAGGATTCCGGCGAGTTTCTGGCCGTTCAGCATGAGGTCGTTGGGCCATTTGAGGGCGAGGGACGGGCCGGGGGGGAGGATCGCGGCAACGGCTTCGGCCAGGGCGAGGCTGGTCAGGAGCGACATGCAGGAGGCGTCGCGGATGGCGAGGTTGGGGCGCAGCAGGATGGAGATGGCGAGGTTGCCGGCGGGGGTGGACCACGCGCGGCCACGACTGCCGCGGCCCTGGGTCTGGCGGCGGGCGAGGACGGCGAGCCCGGCGGGTTCGCCGGCTTCGGCGCGAGTGCGGACGAGATCGGAGGTGGACGGGAGTTCGTCGTAGATTTCCAGCCGCCATGACGGGCGGCTGGAGAATGGGATCACGGGAAGAGCACGCGGGCGGCGGCCTGGGCTGCTGCCACGACGGGGGCGGGGAAGACGAAGAAGAAAGTAGTGAACAGCCCGCCGGCGGCGGCGACGAAGGAGAGCGAGCCCGGCCTCGCGTCGAAGGCGGGGGCGGCGTCGTCGAAATACATCACCTTGATGATGCGGATGTAATAGAAGGCGCCGATCACGCTGGTGAGCACGCCGATCACCGCCAGCGCCCACATGCCCTGTTGCACGGCGGCGGTGAAGATGAAGTATTTGCCCCAGAAGCCGGAGAAGGGGGGGATGCCGGCCATCGAGAACATGAACACGGCCAGTGCAAGCGCCAGCATCGGATCGGTGCGGCCGAGGCCGGCGAGGTCGGACACGCCCTCGACGCTCTTGCCTTGGCGGCGCATGGCGATGATGCAGGCGAAGGTGCCGGCATTCATGAACACGTAGGTCAGGAGGTAGATCAGCACGCCGCGCACGCCTTCCGCGGTGCCGGCGGCCAAGCCGATCAGGGCGTAGCCCATGTGGCCGATCGAGGAATAGGCCATCAGGCGCTTGATGTTGGATTGCTGGATGGCGGCGAGCGAGCCGAGCAGCATGGAGGCGATGGAGACCAGGACGATCAGTTGCTGCCATTGCGCCAGCTGGTTGCCAAACGGGCCGGCGAGCAGGCCGACCAGAAGGACCATGGCGGCGACTTTTGGCGCCGTGCCCATGAAGGCGGTGACCGGGGTGGGGGCGCCTTCGTAGACGTCCGGGGTCCACATGTGGAACGGGACGGCCGAGACTTTGAAGCACAGGCCGGCGACGATGAAGACAATCCCGACGGTGAGGCCGGGAGAGGCGAATTTGGGGTCGGCCATGGCTTTGGCGATGTCGTCGAAGGACATGCTGCCGGCGAAGCCGTAGACCAGGGAGATCCCGTACAGCAGCAGGCCCGAGGCCAGGGCACCGAGAACGAAGTATTTCAGGCCAGCCTCGGCGGAACGGCGCTCATCGCGGGCGAAGGCGGCCAGCACATAGATCGACAGGCTCATCAGTTCGAGGCCGAGATACAGCGTCATCAGGCTGCTGGCCGAGACCATCAGCATCATGCCGACGGTGGAGAACAGCATCAGGATGGGGAACTCGAAGCGGCGCAGGTTGGCGTGTTCGTTGTAGTCGAGCGAGAGCACCACGCAGAGGCCGACCGCGGTCAGGATCAGCAGCTTGGCGAAGCCGCTATAGGCGTCGACGGAGAACAGGCCGTTATAGCCGTTGCCGGAGACGCCGGAGATGACCAGCACCGCGGTCAGCAGCAGGGCGCCGACCACCATCATCGAGGCGGCGAAGAAGGTCTTTTCGCCGCGGGCGATGACGCCGTAGAGCAGGATGGCCATGCCGGCGCAGGACAGCACGATTTCGGGCAGTGCTAGTTGCCAGTTTCCGATGTTCGAGTTCATGGGGCGAGCACTCCGGCCAGCTTGGTGGCACTGGCAAGGGCGGCGACGTGCTTTTCGACCATGGCCGCGACGGTGGCGTCCCAGAACACCGAGAAGCTGGAGGGGTAGATGCCCATCCACAGGGTGAGGAAGACCAGCGGCGCGAAGACGGCGATCTCGCGCGGCGAAAGGTCGAGGATGCCCTTGAGGTCGTCGCGGGTGATGCTGCCGAAGATCACCCGGCGGTAGAGGTAGAGCATGTAGGCGGCGCCGAGGATCATGCCCATGGAGCCGAGCAGGGCGAGCCAGAAGCTGACCTTGAAGGCGCCGACGAGGACGAGGAACTCGCCGACGAAGCCGGCGGTGCCGGGCAGGCCGACCGAGGCCATGGAGAACAGCATGAAGGCCAGGGCGTATTTCGGCATGCGGTCGGCAAGCCCGCCGTAGCGCGCGATGTCGCGGGAATGGATGCGGTCGTAGACGACGCCGACGCAGAGGAAGAGGGCGGCGGAGACGACGCCGTGGCTGAGCATCTGGAAAAGTGCGCCGGAGATGCCCTGTTCGTTGACGGTGAAGATGCCGATGGTGACGACGCCCATATGGGCGACCGAGGAATAGGCGATCAGCTTCTTCATGTCGGTCTGCGCGAGCGCGACCAGCGAAGTATAGATCACCGCCACCACCGACAGGGTGAACATCATCGGGGCGAAATAGGCGGTGGCGTCCGGCAGCATGGGGACTGAGAAGCGCAGGAAACCGTAGGCGCCCATCTTCAGCAGCACGCCGGCGAGGATGACGGAGCCGGCGGTGGGGGCCTCGACATGGGCGTCGGGCAGCCAGGTGTGGACCGGCCACATCGGCACTTTGACGGCGAAGCTGGCGAAGAAGGCGAGGAACAGCCAGGTCTGGACCGAGGGGGCGAATTTATGCGCCATCAGGGTGGCGATGTCCGTCGAGCCGGCCGCATACCACATGGCCAGCAGGGCGAGCAGCATCAGGACCGAGCCGGCCAGGGTGTAGAGGAAGAATTTTATGGCCGCGTAGACACGGCGGGGGCCGCCCCAGACACCGATGATGAGATACATCGGGATCAGCACACCCTCGAAGAACATGTAGAAGACGACGAAGTCCAGGGCGGCGAACATGCCGACCATCATGGTTTCGAGCACCAGGAAGGCGAACATGAACTCGCGCACCCGGGTACCGATGCTCTCCCAGCTGGCCAGGATGCAGATCGGCGTCAGGGCGGTGGCGAGCAGGACGAACAGGACGGAGATGCCGTCGACGCCCATCTTGTAGGTGATGCCCCATTCCGGCAGCCAGGCGAGCTGTTCGACGAACTGGAAGCCGGGGTTGGCGGTGTCGAAGCGGACCCAGAGCACCAAAGAGAGGATGAAGACGATCAGGCTGGTCCATAGCGCGGTCCAGCGGGCGTTCGAGGCCACCGCTTCGTCCGAGCCGCGGATGGTCATGATGACCAGGCCGCCGGCCAGAGGCAGGAAGGTCAGCAGCGAAAGGAGCGGAAAGCCGGCCGCGTTGAGGGCGTTCATCGTGGGCTCACCGGATGATCAAATAGAGACTGACCAGCACGACGACGCCGATCAGCATGGCAAAGGCATATTGGGCTATCGAGCCGGTCTGTAGCCGGGCGACGCGGCCGGCGCTTTGCGCGGTCAAGGCGGCCATGCCGTTGGGGATGCCGTCAATGATGGTGGCGTCGCCGACCTGCCAGAGGCCGCGGGCGAGGGACATTGTCGGCTTCACGAAGATGCGGTCGTAAAGCTCGTCGAAATACCATTTGTTGAGCAGGAAGCGGTAGAGGCCGCCGAACTGGGTGGCGAGTTGGCCGGGGACGTGTGGCAGGCCCATGTAGAGCAGGTAGGCGAGCGCGATGCCGGCGACGCCGACGATGGAGGGGGCGAGGGCCACCCAGCCGGGCAGCGCGTGCATGTCGTGCAGCACGTGGTTGGCGGGGCTGTTGTGGATCGCGGCACCCCAGAAGGCTTGCCAGTGCTCGCCGACGAGTTGGTGGTTGAACACCATGCCGGCCAGGAGCGCGCCGGTGGCGAGCAGGATCAGCGGCACGGTCATTGAGGCGGGGCTTTCATGGACGTGGTCCATGGTGTGCTGGTCGGCGCGGGGCGTGCCGTGGAAGGTCAGGATGATCAGGCGCCAGGAGTAGAACGCGGTCAGGAAGGCGGCGATGATGCCGCACCAGAAGGCGTATGTGGCGACGCCGCCATGGGCCGCGTAGGCCGTTTCGAGGACGGCGTCCTTGGAATAGAAGCCGGCGAAGGGGAAGACGCCGGCCAGGGCGAGGCTGCCGATCCACATCATGGCGTAGGTCAGCGGGATCTTCTTCCAGATGCCGCCCATGCGGCGGATGTCCTGTTCGTCGGACATGGCGTGGATGACGCTGCCGGCGCCGAGGAAGAGCAGCGCCTTGAAGAAGGCGTGGGTCAGGAGATGGAACACCGAGGCCTGGTAGGCGCCGACGCCGGCGGCGATGAACATGTAGCCGAGCTGGGAGCAGGTGGAGTAGGCGATGATGCGCTTGATGTCGTTCTGCACGCAGCCGACGGTGGCGGCGAAGAGCGCGGTGCTGGCGCCCATGAAGGTGACGAAGCCCATGGCGTAGGGCGCGTATTCCAGCACCGGCGACATGCGGGCCATCAGGAAGACGCCGGCGGTGACCATGGTGGCGGCGTGGATCAGGGCGGAGACCGGGGTTGGGCCCTCCATCGCGTCGGGCAGCCAGACGTGCAGACCCAATTGCGCGGATTTGCCGGCGGCACCGATGAACAGGAGGATGCCGATGACTTCGTAGGCGCGGAAGCTGGTGCCGAAGACGCTATAGGCGTCGTTTTGGTGTTGGCCGACGGCGGCGAAGATGGTGTCGAAGCTGATGCTGCCGAAGACGACGAAGACGAGGGCGATGCCGAGGGCGAAACCGAGATCGCCGATGCGGTTGACGATGAAGGCTTTGATGGCGGCGGCACAGGCGCTGGGCTTGTGGTACCAGTAGCCGATGAGGAGATAGCTGGCGAGGCCGACGCCTTCCCAGCCGAAGAACAGTTGCAGCAGGTTGTCGGACGTGATCAGCATCAGCATGGCGAAGGTAAACAGGCTGAGGTAGCTGAAGAACCGGTAGACCGTGCCGTGCGGCTCGTGGCCCATGTAGCCGACGGAATAGATGTGGATGAGGGTGGCGACGAAGGTGACCATCGCCACCATCACCGCAGAGAGCGTGTCGTAGCGCAGAGCCCAGGAGACGGTGAAGTCGCCGGAGGAGACCCAGGTGGCGAGGTGGACAACGCCGGGGGTGCCGCCGCCATAGACGAGCTGGACGAAGGCCGAAACGCCGCAGATGGCGGCGAGGATCATGCACAGGATGGTCACCGCCTGGGCGGCGCGGTCGCCGATTTGGCGTCCGAACAGCAGGGCGACGATGGCGCCGAGCAGCGGCGACAGGACCGCGGTTGCGAACAGCATGTCGGCTAGCCCTTCATCAGCGTGACGTCCTCGACCTCGATCGAGCCGCGGTTGCGGAAGTAGATCACCAGGATGGCAAGCCCGATGGCGGCCTCGGCGGCGGCGACGGTGAGAACGAACATCGCCAGGACCTGACCGGCGAGGTCGCCCAGGGCCGCGGAGAAGGCGACGAGATTGAGGTTCACCGCGAGCAGGATCAGCTCGACCGACATCAGGATGATGATGACGTTCTTGCGGTTGAGGAAAATGCCGAAAATGCCCATCACCAGCAGGATGGCGGACACGGCGAGGTAATGGCTGAGGGGGACCGGTAGCAGCATGTCAGTGGTGTCCCCCGGGGCGATGCTCTTCGGCGGCCGGCTCGGGTTCCTTCGCCTTGGGGCGCAGGAAGTCGATGCCCTTGGTACCCTTGCCGCTGGCGAGGTCGAGCAGTTCCATGGTGTTGGCCGGCGTGCGGGCGAGCTGGTCGGCGATGCTCTGGTTGCGCGAGAAGCCGCGCTCGCGCAGGGTCAGAACGATGGCGCCGATCATCGCGACCAGCAGGACCAGGCCGGATGCCTGGAACAGCAGGATGTAGTCGGTGTAGAGGATTTTCCCGAGTTGCACGGTGTTGGAGACGGCGGGGTCCATGGGTGCGGCGCGCAGGCCGGCAGATTGCGGGGCCAGGGTCCAGCCGCCAAGCACGATGGCGAGTTCGGCCAGCAGGATCACCGCGACCGTGGCGCCGATCGGCAGATAGCGCTGGAAGCCCTCGCGCAGCTGGGAGAAATTGATGTCCAGCATCATCACGACGAACAGGAACAGCACCGCGACCGCGCCGACGTAGACGATGACCAGGATCATCGCCAGGAACTCCGCGCCGGCGAGCAGGAACAGGGCGGCGGCGTTGAAGAAGGCGAGCACCAGGAACAGCACCGAGTGCACCGGGTTGCGCGCGGTCACCACCATGCCGGCGGAAACCAAAAGGATCCCCGCGAAGAGGTAGAAGGCGAGACTGGCGATCATCGGTAGGGTGCGTCCTGTTCAAGGCGCTTGGCCACTGCCGGTTCCCAACGGTCGCCGTTTTCCAGCAACCTGGCCTTGTCGTAGAGCAGTTCCTCGCGGGTCTCGGTGGCGAATTCCAGGTTGGGGCCCTCGACGATGGCGTCGACCGGACAGGCTTCCTCGCACAGGCCGCAATAGATGCACTTGGTCATGTCGATGTCGTAGCGTGTGGTGCGGCGGCTGCCATCTTCGCGCGGCTCGGCCTCGATGGTGATGGCCTGGGCCGGGCAGACCGCCTCGCACAGCTTGCAGGCGATGCAGCGTTCCTCGCCATTGGGGTAGCGGCGCAGGGCGTGTTCGCCGCGGAAGCGCGGGCTAAGGGCTTGGCGCTCGTACGGGTAGTTGATGGTGACCTTCTTCTTGAAGAAGTATTTGAGCGTCAGCGCCATGCCGCCGACGAGTTCGGACAGCAACAGGCTGCGCGCGGTGCGGTCGAGGAAGGACATCTGGGCGATCCCTATACGGCCTTGGGCAGCCAGCCCATGGCCAGCAGCACGCCGGCCACAAGCACCAGGTAGAACAGCGAGAACGGGAGGAAGACCTTCCAGCCCAGGCGCATCAGCTGGTCGTAGCGGTAGCGCGGGAAGGTGGCGCGGACCCAGACGAAGACGAACATGATGAAGCAGATCTTCAGCACGAACCAGATCGGGCCGGGGATCCAGGTGAACGGCTCGATCCCGAAGGGCGGCAGCCAGCCGCCGAGGAACAGGATGGTGGTCATCGCCGCCATCAGGAACATGTTGGCGTATTCGCCGAGGAAGAACAGCCCGAAGCTCAGCGAGCTGTATTCGACGAAGAAGCCGGCGACGATCTCGCTTTCGCCCTCGGGCAGGTCGAAGGGCGAGCGGTTGGTTTCGGCCAGGGTGGAGATGAAGAAGATGATCGCCATCGGGAAGAGCGGGATGACGAACCAGATGGTTTCCTGTGCCTTGACGATGGCGTTCAGGTTCAGCGAGCCGACGCAGAGCAGCACGGTGACGATGACGAAGCCCATCGAGACTTCGTAGCTGACCATCTGCGCGGCCGAGCGCAGCGCGCCAAGGAACGGGTATTTCGAGTTGCTGGCCCAGCCGGCGATGATGATGCCGTAGACGCCCATCGAGGAGACCGCGAAGAGGTAGAGGATGCCGACGTTGATGTCGGCGATCGCCCAGCCATCGCCCACCGGGATCACCGCCCAGGCGATCATGGCGAGTGCGAAGGTCAGCATCGGCGCCATCAGGAACAGGACGCGATTGGCCCCGCTGGGGATGATCGTCTCCTTCATCAGCATCTTGATGGCGTCGGCGAAGGGCTGGAACAGGCCGAACGGGCCGACGACGTTGGGACCGCGGCGCAGCTGGATCGCCGCCATGATCTTGCGTTCGGCCAACGTCATCATGGCGACGGCGAGCAGCAGCGGCACCAGCAGGGCCAGCGCCTTGGCGACGGTGAGGAGGGTGAAGCCGACCGGGTGGTTGAACAGGAAATCGACCATGGCGCTTACTCCGCTGCCTCGGCGCGCGGCGGCGTGATGTAGGTCGCGGTGCACTCGTCCATCGTCGGGCTGGCGCGGCTGATCGGGTCGGTCTGGTAGTAGTTGGCGATGGTGGGGGTGAAGGCGGGGCCGGCCAACGGGGCGGCAATCGCGGCGGGGCCGCCAGAGGGGCCAGTCGTGTCGGTGCAGCCGAAACGCGGCAGGATGTCCAGGCGGGTGAAGACCGGATTGGTCGCCTCAAGCCGGGCGCGTAGGGTTTCGAGGTCGTTGTACGGCAGGGTTTTGCCCGCCACGGTGCTGAAGGCGCGCAGAATGGTCCAATCAGCGCGCGCGTCGCCGGGCGGATAGATTGCCATCTGGCCGCGCTGGACCCGGCCTTCGGTGTTGACGTAGGTGCCGTTCTTCTCGGTGTAGGCGGCACCAGGCAGGATCACATCGGCGCGGGCGGCACCGCGGTCGCCGTGATGGCCCTGGTAGATGACGAAGGAGCCGGAACCGATCCTGGCGGTGTCGAACTCGTCGGCGCCGAGCAGCCAAAGGACATCCACGCCGCCACCGAGCATCGCGGCGAGGTTCTTCCCGGTCTTGCCTGGCAGGAAGCCGAGATCGAGCCCGCCGACGCGGGCGGCGGCCGTGTGCAGCACGTTGAAGCCGTGCCAGTCGGCGGTCAGCATTCCGGTCTCGGCGGCCAGCTCCCAGCAGGCGGCGAGGATGGCAGCCCCATCCGGCCGGGCCAAAGCGCCCTGCCCCACGATCAGCATCGGCTTCTTCGCCGCCTTCAACGTGGCGGCAAAAGCGTTGCTGCCGTCGAGCAGGCTGGCGAGCGTGGCGGGCGCGTTGCCCAGGTTGGTGACGGGATAGGTCAGGTCCGCGACGGGACCGATCGAAGCGATTTTGACCCCAGTGGCGACCCATTGCTTGCGGATGCGCGCATTGATCAGCGGCGCTTCGGTGCGCGGGTTGGTGCCGACCAGCAGGATGGCGTCCGCCTCCTCGATGCCGGCGATCGAGGTGTTGAAGGTGTAGAAATCGCGGCGCGAGACGTCGGTGTCCGAACCGTCCTGGCGGCAGTCGATGTTCTGCGAGCCCAGGGCCGCCATCAGGTCCTTCAGCGCCAGCATGCTTTCAGCATCGGCGAGGTCGCCGGCGATGGCGCCGATGCGGTCTCCAGCGAGGCCTTTGAGCTTGGCGGCGATGGCGGCGAATGCCTCGTCCCAGCTGGCCTTGACCATCTTGCCGTCCCGCCGGACCCAGCAACTGTCGAGCCGGCGGCGCTTCAGCCCGTCGATCGAGAAGCGCGACTTGTCGGCCAGCCACTCCTCGTTCACGTCCTCGTTGAGGCGCGGCAGGATGCGCAGCACTTCCGGCCCGCGGGCATCGACGCGGATGGCGGCCCCCACGGCATCCAGCACATCGACGCTGTCGGTTTTCTTCAGCTCCCACGGCCGCGCGACGAAGGCATACGGCTTGGAGGTCAGGGCGCCGACCGGGCAGATGTCGATCAAATTGCCGGACAACTCGCTGGACAGCGCCTTCTCGACATAGGTGCCGACTTCCATACCTTCGCCGCGGGCGGTGGCGCCGAGTTCGGACACGCCGGCGATCTCCGCCGAGAAGCGGATGCAGCGCGTACAATGGATGCAGCGCGTCATCACCGTCTTGACCAGCGGGCCGAGGTTCTTGTCCTTCACTGCGCGCTTGTGCTCGTCATAGCGCGAGCTGTCGCGGCCATAGCCGACCGCCTGGTCCTGCAGGTCGCACTCGCCGCCCTGGTCGCAGATCGGGCAGTCCAGCGGGTGGTTGATCAGCAGGAATTCCATCACCCCCTGGCGCGCCTTGATCACCATCGGCGTGTCGGTGTGCACCACCATGCCCTCGGCGACCGGATAGGCGCAGGAGGCGAATGGCTTGGGTGGCGCCTTCTCGATTTCCACGAGGCACATGCGGCAATTGCCGGCGACCGACAGCCGCTCGTGGTAGCAGAAGCGGGGAACTTCCTTGCCGGCGGCCTCGCAGGCCTGGAGCACATTCGAGCCGGGCGGAACATCGACATCGATGCCGTCGACGGTGACCTTCACCATGCTCGCTTACTCCGCGGCCATGCGGGTGGCACCCGCACGCGATTTATAGGCCTGGATGCGCTCCAGCATCACCGGGCGGAAATGCCGGATCAGGCCCTGGATCGGCCAGGCGGCGGCATCGCCAAGGGCGCAGATTGTGTGGCCCTCGACCTGCTTGGTGACCTGTTCGAGCGTGTCGATCTCTTCCGGCTCCGCCCGGCCCTGGACCATGCGGTTCATCACCCGCATCATCCAGCCGGTGCCCTCGCGGCACGGCGTGCACTGGCCGCAGCTCTCATGCTTGTAGAACGCGCTGAGCCGGGCGATCGCCTTGATCACGTCAGTCGACTTGTCCATCACGATGACCGCGGCGGTGCCAAGCCCCGAGCGGACGTCGCGCAGACTGTCGAAATCCATCAGCACGGTGTCGCAGATGCTCTTCGGCAGCAGCGGGACGGAGGCGCCGCCGGGGATCACCGCCAGCAGGTTGTCCCAGCCGCCGCGCACGCCGCCGGCGTATTTGTCGATCAGCTCCTGCATCGGGATGCCGAGTTCCTCCTCGACATTGCACGGCTTGTTCACATGGCCGGAGATGCAGAACAGTTTCGTTCCCGCATTCTTCGGACGCCCGAGGGCGGAGAACCAGGCCGCACCGCGGCGCAGGATGGTGGGCGCGACAGCAATGCTCTCGACGTTGTTCACCGTGGTGGGGCAGCCATACAGCCCGACCGCCGCAGGGAAGGGCGGCTTCAGGCGCGGCATGCCCTTTTTGCCTTCGAGGCTCTCGATCAGCGCGGTTTCCTCGCCGCAGATATAGGCGCCGGCGCCGCGATGCACGTAGCAGTCGAAGTCCCAGCCGGAGCCGCAGGCGTTCTTGCCGATCAGCCCGGCCGCATAGGCCTCGTCGACGGCGTGCTGGAGGTGGACGGCCTCGTTGTAGAACTCGCCGCGCACGTAGATGTAGCAGGCGTGGGCGCCCATCGCGAAGCTGGCGAGCAGGCAGCCTTCCACCAGCTTGTGCGGATCGTGGCGCAGGATGTCTCGGTCCTTGCAGGTGCCGGGCTCGGACTCGTCGGCGTTGACCACGAGATAATGCGGCCGGTCGCCGATGGTCTTGGGCATGAACGACCATTTCATGCCGGTGGGGAACCCTGCCCCGCCACGGCCGCGCAGCCCGGAGGCCTTCATCTCCTCGACGATGGCATCGCGCCCGCGTTCGATGATCGCCTTGGTGCCGTCCCAGTCGCCGCGCGCCTGGGCGCCGGCCAGGCGCCAGTCATGCACGCCGTAAAGGTTGGTGAAAATCCGGTCCTGGTCGCTCAGCATCGGCTACTGCGCCTTCGCGAAATTCAGCGTGGTGAGGGTGATAGGCCCCCCCTCGGGGGCGGAGGTCTGCCGGCCGGACATCGAGCCCGGCTTGGGGATCTCGCCGCGTTTCAACGCCGCCAGCAGCGCGCGGGTCTTCTCGGCGTCCATGTCCTCGTAGAAATCATCGTTCACTTGGAGAATGGGCGCGTTGACGCAAGCCCCGACACATTCCACTTCGGTCATGCTGAACAGCCCGTCGGCGCTGTTCTCCTTCCAGCCCTTGATCCCCGTCACCTCGCGGCAGGCGGCGACCACCTCGTCGGAACCGCGCAGCCAGCACGGCGTGGTGGTGCAGAGCTGGAGGTGGAACTTCCCGATCGGCGCCATGTTGTACATCAGATAGAACGTTGCGACCTCATACACCCGGATCGGCGGCATGCCGAGGATGCAGCCGATCTCGTCCATTGCCTTGATCGGCACCCAGGCGCTGCCGGTCAGCCGGCCCATCTGGCGCTGGGCGACATAGAGCAGCGGCAGCACGCCGCTGGCCTGTTTGCCGGCGGGATACTTGGCGATGATCGACGCAATTTCGGCTTCGCTGGCGGCATCGAAAGCGAAGCTGTCGGGCTGGACGACGGAGGTCGGGGTTTCGGCCATCGGGGCTACCTGTCGATCTCGCCGAACACGATGTCGAGCGATCCGATGATCGCCACGGCGTCGGCCAGCATGTGCCGCTTGCTGAGGAATTCGGTCGCCTGGAGATGGGCGAAGCCGGTCGCGCGGATCTTGCAGCGATACGGCCGGTTGGTGCCGTCGGCCACCAGGTAGACGCCAAACTCGCCCTTGGGCGATTCGACGGCGGTGTAGGTGGCGCCGGCCGGCACGTGATAGCCCTCGGTGAACAGCTTGAAGTGATGGATCAGCGCCTCCATCGAGCGCTTCATCTCGGCGCGCGAGGGGGGCGAAACCTTGTTGTCCTGCACCTTCACCGGGCCGGGCTTCATCTTGGCCAGGCATTGGCTGATGATCCCGGCACTCTCGCGCATTTCGGCGATGCGCATCAGGTAACGGTCGTAGCAGTCGCCGTTGCGGCCGACGGGAATCTTAAAGTCGACCTGGTCGTACATCTCGTACGGCTGCGAGCGGCGGAGATCCCATGGCACGCCAGAAGCGCGCAGGCACGGCCCGGTAAAACCCCAAGCCAGGGCGTTCTCCGGCGACATCACGCCGATATCGACGGTGCGCTGTTTCCAGATGCGGTTCGAGGTCAGCAGGGTTTCGAGGTCGTCGACGAACTTTGGGAAACCCACCACCCATTCGCCGATCTTGTCCTCCAGTCCGGCCGGCAAGTCCTTGGCCACGCCGCCGGTGCGGAAATAGTTCGCATGGAGCCGCGCGCCGGAGGCCGCCTCGTAGAACTCCATCAGCTTCTCGCGCTCTTCAAAACCCCAGAGCGCCGGTGTGATGGCACCGACATCGAGCGCGTATGTGGTCACGTTCAGCAGGTGGTTGAGGACGCGGGTGATCTCGCTGAACAGGGTGCGTATCCATTTGGCGCGCAGCGGTGCCTCGATACCCAGCAGCTTCTCGGTGGCGAGCGCGAAGGCGTGCTCCTGGCACATTGGGCTGACATAATCCAGCCGGTCGAAATACGGCATCGCCTGGATGTAGGTCTTGTACTCGATCAACTTCTCGGTGCCGCGATGCAGCAGGCCGATATGCGGGTCGGCGCGTTCGACGACCTCGCCATCCATTTCCAGGATGAGGCGCAACACGCCATGGGCGGCGGGATGCTGCGGCCCAAAATTGATCGAGTGGGTGTCGATCTCGACGGTCTTGGTGGTCTTTTCGCCGGACTCGCTCATGCGCCACCGCCCCCCCCTTGGCTGTTCGGGGCTTTCTCGTCCCCGGGCAAGGTCGTCATTGCCTCCCACGGCGACAGGAAGTCGAAGTTTCGAAAATCCTGGGTCAGCTTGACCGGCTCATAGACCACTTGGCCGCGCTCCGGGTCGTAGCGCACCTCGACATAGCCGGTCAGCGGGAAATCCTTGCGCAGCGGGTGCCCCTCGAAACCGTAGTCAGTGAGGATGCGGCGCAAATCGGGCTGGCCGGAGAAGATGATGCCGAACAGGTCCCAGGCCTCGCGCTCCCACCAGGTGGCCACCGGCCAGATAGTGTGCACCGACGGCACCGGGGCGGTTTCGTCGGTCGTGACGATCACCCGCAGGCGCTGGTTGAGCGAGACCGACAACAGGTTGTAGACCACATCGAAACGCTCGGCGCGCTGCGGCCAGTCAACGCCGCAGATATCCATCACCTGTTCGAAGGCACATTCCGGTCCATCCCGCAGCGCGGTCATCAGCGGAAAGACGGAGTCGCGATGCGCGGTCGCGACCACCTCGCCCTTCTCGATCGACGTCGCAGTCACGCCGGGCAGCGCGGCGACGACGGCGGCCAAGGCCTCGGCCGGGGATGGCATCATTTCGGAGTCATCAGCCACGAAGGATGGTCCCCGTGCGGTTGATCTTCTTCTGCAACTGCATGATCCCGTAGACCAGCGCTTCCGCCGTCGGCGGGCAGCCGGGCACATAGACATCCACCGGCACCACGCGGTCACAGCCGCGCACCACGGAATAGGAATAGTGGTAGTAGCCGCCACCATTGGCGCAGCTGCCCATCGAGATCACCCAGCGCGGCTCCGGCATCTGGTCGTAGACTTTCCGAAGTGCCGGCGCCATTTTGTTGGTCAGGGTTCCCGCCACAATCATCACATCGGACTGGCGCGGCGAGGCGCGCGGGATCACCCCCATGCGGTCCAGGTCGTAGCGCGGCATATAGGCGTGGATCATCTCCACGGCACAGCAGGCCAGGCCGAACGTCATCGGCCACAGGCTGCCGGTGCGGGCCCAGTTCACCAGCTTGTCCAGGTTGGCGACGACAAAGCCCTTGTCGTCGATCTCGCCGGTGATGCCCTTGATCACCGCGTCTTGTGCCGGGCCCGGGCGCAGCACGCCGGACAGGTCGGCTTGGGTGGCACTCATCGTCGTCACTCCCAATCCAGGGCGCCCTTGCACCATTCGTAGATGAAGCCAACCGTCAGCACGCCCAGGAAGCCCACCATCGACAGGAAGCCGAACAGCCCGGTTTCCGACAGGCTGACCGCCCAGGGGAACAGGAAGGCCACTTCCAGGTCGAAAATGATGAACAGGATGGCGACCAGGTAGAACCGCACGTCGAAGCGCCGGCGGGCATCGTCGAATGCTTCGAATCCGCACTCATAGGCGCTGAGCTTCTCGGCATAGGGCTTCTGGCGCGCCGCCAGCAGCGAACCGCCAACCATGGCCATGGCGATCACCGCGGCGATGCCCATGAAGACAAGGATTGGGAAGTATTCGACCAGGACCGGCGCCATTCAACCCTACCCTCCCCAAGCGGCACGCCCCATGCGGAGCAAAATTCAAGCGCGCCCGGCGGGGGATGCCGCAGTGCGACGCGGCCGGACATTACCCGCAACGCGCGCGCGCTGCCATAGGGCGCGCATGGTGAAAATCAATAATCGGTCCAAGAAAAGGAAGGCCAGGGCTCTGCCCTGGACCCGCTGGGGCCGGCGGCCCCAGACCCCTTCATTTCAAATTTTGATGGTCCAGGGGGCTCGGCCCCCTGGCAGGGGTGTCGGGGACGAAGTCCCTGACTGCTTTTTCTTCACTGGCGCGAGTGACGGGGCTCGAACCCGCGACCTCCGGCGTGACAGGCCGGCGCTCTAACCAACTGAGCTACACCCGCAACAGCGAGGCCCGGCGTGTAAGGGGTGGGCGCCGCTTCGTCAAGCGACCGGCGCTGCAATTCGACCAAATCGTCCAGTCGTTTCGCCCCAACCGCTTCGCCAGCATCGGGAATGGCCAACATCAGGAATGGCCAGCATCAGGAATGGGCGGTGACGGGATCGAACCGCCGACCCTCTCGGTGTAAACGAGACGCTCTACCGCTGAGCTAACCGCCCGCCAGCCCCAAGGGTATCCAAAACGGCGAGATCGGACCGGGGAACGCCAGACACAGCCTGGCCTGCCCCGGTCCTGTCCGCCCTAGCCCACCGCGTCCTTCAGCCCCTTGCCGGGCTTGAAACGCACCGAGGTCGACTCCGCAATCTTGATGGTCTCGCCGGTGCGCGGATTGCGCCCCGTGCTGGCCTTGCGCACGGCCGTGGCGAAGGTGCCGAAGCCAACCAGCCGCACTTCCTCACCGGCTTTTAGCGCGCCCTCGATGGCCGCCAGCACCGCATCCACAGCTTCGCCGGCCTTGGCCCGGGTCAGGTCCGTCTTGTCGGCCACTGCCGCGATCAGATCGATCTTGTTCACGCCTATCCCCTTGTTTGGCTCGGTGTTTATGAGGGCCCCGCGAATCGCGACCCCCTCCCCACCAGGACACTAAAGACACCCTACGGCCGCCACAACGCTACGCGTCGCCATCATGGCAGTCATGCCATGCACCCGCATGATCGCTGCTCACAAGAAAAAACTCGCCCGGGCCGAACAGCCCGGGCGAGTCGATTACGCCAGTCTGACCCCGCTCAGTGCGGCAACGACGCGCCCGCCACGGTGCCGCCAGCAGCGGCTATCGGCGTCTCTGGCGGCTCCACCCACTCGATCGCCTCAGGCTTGCGCACCAATGCCTGGGCAATCACCTCATCGACATGGCCGACCGGGATGATCTTGATGCTCTTCTTCACGTTGTCGGGAATGTCGGCCAGGTCCTTCTCGTTGTCCTTCGGGATGAACACCGTGGTGATCCCCGCGCGCAGGGCCGCCAGCAGCTTCTCCTTCAGGCCGCCGATCGGCAGCACCCGGCCACGCAGCGTGATCTCGCCGGTCATGGCGATGTCGCGCCGCACCGCGATGCCGGTCAGGATGGAGACAATCGAGGTCGCCATGGCGATCCCCGCACTCGGCCCGTCCTTCGGCGTCGCGCCTTCCGGCACGTGGACGTGGATGTCGCGCTTCTCGAAGATCGTCGGCTTGATGCCGAAGGTGATCGAGCGGCTGCGCACATAGCTGAGTGCCGCCGACACGCTCTCCTGCATCACGTCGCCCAGCTTGCCGGTGTGCTTGATCGCACCCTTGCCCGGCAGCAGCACGCTCTCGATGGTCAGGATCTCGCCACCCACCTCGGTCCAGGCGAGCCCCGTCACCGCGCCGACCATGTCCTCGGTCTCGGCCTCGCCGTAGCGGAACTTCTTCACCCCGGCATATTTGTCCAGGTTCTTGCGCGTGACCGCCACCTTCTTGACCTTGGTGGTGACAATCTCCTTCACCGCCTTGCGCGCCAGCCCCGCGAGCTCGCGCTCCAGATTCCGCACCCCGGCCTCGCGCGTATGGTAGCGCACCAGATCGCGCACGCTGTCATCGGTCACCGACCACTCGGCCGGCTTCAGCCCGTGCGCCTCGGCCTGCTTGCTGATCAGATGCTGACGCGCGATGCCAACCTTCTCATCCTCGGTGTAGCCGGCGATGCGGATGATCTCCATGCGGTCCAGCAGCGGCTGCGGCATGCGCAGGCTGTTGGCCGTGGTGACGAACATCACGTCCGACAGGTCATAGTCGACCTCCAGGTAATGATCGGCGAAGGTCGAATTCTGCTCGGGGTCCAGCACCTCCAGCAGCGCGCTTGAGGGATCGCCGCGCCAATCGGCACCCAGCTTGTCGATCTCATCCAACAGGAACAGCGGGTTGGAGGTCTTGGCCTTCTTCATGCCCTGGATCACCTTGCCCGGCATCGAACCGATATAGGTCCGGCGATGGCCGCGGATCTCCGCCTCGTCGCGCACGCCGCCAAGCGACATGCGCACGAAAGTGCGCCCCGTCGCCCGCGCGATCGACTTGCCGAGCGAGGTCTTGCCTACACCGGGCGGGCCCACCAGGCACAGGATCGGCCCGCGGATCTTCGGGCTGCGCGACTGCACCGCCAGGTATTCAAGGATGCGCTCCTTGACCTTCTCCAGGCCAAAATGGTCGGCGTTGAGGACGCCCTCGGCCTCCAGCACGTCGTTCTTGACCTTGCTGCGCTTCTTCCAGGGGATCGACAGGATCCAGTCGAGATAGTTGCGCACCACCGTCGCCTCGGCGCTCATCGGGCTCATCGTGCGCAGCTTCTTCAGCTCGCCCAGCGCCTTTTCCCGTGCTTCCTTGGACAGCTTGGTCTTCTTGATCTTGGCTTCCAGCTCGGCGGTCTCGTCCTTGCCGTCCTCGCCGTCGCCCAGCTCCTTCTGGATCGCCTTAAGCTGCTCGTTCAGGTAGTACTCGCGCTGGGTCTTCTCCATCTGCCGCTTCACGCGGTTGCGGATGCGCTTTTCCACCTGCAGCACGCCGATCTCGGACTCCATGTGCCCGAACACCCGCTCCAGCCGCTCGCCAACCTTCGCGGTCTCCAGCAGCTCCTGCTTCTCGGGGATCTTGAGGTTCAAATGCTGGGCGATGCTGTCGGCCAGCTTGGAGGGGTCCTCGATCTGGTTCAGCGACACCAGGACCTCGGGCGCGATCTTCTTGTTGAGCTTGATGTACTGCTCGAACTGGCTCACCACCGTCCGGCCCAGGGCATCGAGTTCCTTGGCATCCGCCTCGCGGTCGGCCATCGGCTCGACGAACGCCTCGAAATACTGCTCGGTCTCCTTGAACGCGGTAATGCCCGCGCGCTTCCCGCCCTCAACCAGCACCTTCACCGTGCCGTCGGGCAGCTTCAGCAGTTGCAGGATCGTCGACACCGTGCCGACGCGGAAGATGTCATCGGCCGAGGGGTCGTCCTGGGCGGCATTCTTCTGGGCGACCAGCAGGATCTGCTTGTCGTCCTTCATCGCCGCTTCCAGCGCGCGGACGGATTTCTCGCGCCCGACGAACAGCGGCACAATCATGTGCGGGAAGACGACGATATCGCGCAGCGGCAACACCGGGAGCAATTCGCCAGCGGCGGGTGCGGCGGCTTTCTTGTCGGATTCAGACATCAAATGACCTCCATAGGGACAGTCGGCACGCGGACCGCCCCAACCATGGGCACGGACCACATCCCCAGAACGACGTCCGAACCTGGCCGCCATGGCGGATCGGGGTCAGAAGCTGAACCAGCAGATGGGCTAGAATATCGTCATGCCCCGCGCACGCCGCAAGAGTGTGAAAGATCCAAGACACCGCTCGGGCCGCAGCGTCCAACGCACGTCAGCATCGCCAAGGTCACGCAGCCGGCGCCCTTGAAAGCGCCGGCGCGGCGTTCAGGCACTCGTCTCGCTGGCCTTCTTGCCATAGAGATAAAGCGGGTTGGCACGGCTTTCTGCCACTTCGCGGTTGATCACGACCTCCTCGACCCCGTCCAGACTCGGCAGCTCGAACATCGTCGACAACAGGATCTGCTCCATGATCGAGCGCAACCCGCGCGCCCCGGTCTTGCGCAGGATGGCGCGCTTGGACACCGAGGACAGCGCATCCTCGGTGAAGCTGAGCTTGACGCCCTCCATCTCGAACAGCCGGCCATATTGCTTGACCAGCGCATTCTTCGGCTTGGACAGGATCTCGATCAGCGCCGCTTCATCCAGATCTTCAAGCGTAGCGACCACAGGCAACCGGCCGATGAATTCAGGGATCAACCCGAACTTCAACAAATCCTCCGGCTCGACCTCGCGCAGCACCGCGCCCATCCGCCGTTCCTCGGGTGCCCTGACCTCGGCGCCATAGCCGATGCCCGCCCCCTTGCCGCGGCTGGAGATGATCTTGTCCAGCCCCGAGAAGGCACCGCCACAGATGAACAGGATGTTGGTGGTGTCGACCTGCAGGAACTCCTGCTGCGGATGCTTGCGCCCGCCCTGCGGCGGCACCGAGGCCACGGTGCCCTCCATGATCTTCAGCAGCGCCTGCTGCACGCCCTCGCCGGAGACATCGCGGGTGATCGACGGGTTGTCCGACTTGCGGCTGATCTTGTCGACCTCGTCGATATAGACGATGCCGCGCTGCGCCCGCTCCACATTGTAGTCGGCGGCCTGCAACAGCTTGAGGATGATGTTCTCGACATCCTCGCCGACATACCCGGCCTCGGTCAGCGTGGTGGCGTCCGCCATGGTGAACGGCACGTCGAGAATCCGCGCCAGCGTCTGGGCCAGCAGCGTCTTGCCCGAGCCGGTCGGCCCCAACAGCAGGATGTTGGACTTGGCGATCTCGACGTCGTTGTTCTTCGCCCCGTGCGCCAGGCGCTTGTAATGGTTGTGCACCGCCACCGAGAGCACCTTCTTGGCGTGCTGCTGGCCGATCACATAGTCGTCGAGAACCTTGCAGATCTCCTTCGGCGTCGGCACCCCGTCGCGCGACTTCACGAGGTGCGTCTTGTGCTCCTCGCGGATGATATCCATGCATAGTTCGACGCATTCGTCGCAGATGAACACCGTCGGACCGGCGATCAGCTTGCGCACCTCGTGCTGGGACTTGCCGCAGAACGAGCAGTAGAGGGTGTTCTTCGAGTCACTGGACTTGCTCATACGCCCTCCTGTCCCGCAGGTGCGGGATCACTCACCCGGAAGTCTAGACTCCGGTCCGTGAGCCGGACAAGAACCCGGCCCCCGCACCCAACGACCACCACCTTCATGCACACAGCATGCCACAGAAAGGTGACCGCGGCGTTTCCGCCCCGCTCAGGGCTTCGCGTCGGGATCGACGATCGGCGGACGGCTTTCCACCACCTGGTCGACCAGCCCGAAATCGCGCGCCTCCTCGGCCGACATATAGGTGTCGCGCTCCAGCTTGCGCTCGATCGCCTCGATCGGCTGGCCGGTGTGGCGCACATAGATGCCGTTCAGCAGCGCCCGGGTCTTGAGGATCTCACGCGCCTGGATCTCGATATCGGTCGCCTGGCCCTGCGCGCCGCCCGAGGGCTGGTGCACCATGACCCGCGCATACGGCAGGGCAAAGCGCTTGCCATGCGCGCCGGCGGTCAGCAACAGGCTGCCCATCGAGGCGGCCTGGCCGATGCACACGGTCGAAACCGGGCAGCGAATGTACTGCATGGTATCGTAGATCGCCAACCCGGCCGAAACCACGCCGCCAGGGCTGTTGATGTAGAACGAGATTTCCTTGCCAGGATTTTCGCTCTCCAAGAACAGCAGCTGGGCACAGATCAGCGCGCTCACCTGGTCATAGACCGGACCGGTCAGAAAGATGATCCGCTCCTTGAGCAGCCGGGAATAGATGTCAAACGCCCGCTCGCCGCGCGCGGTCTGCTCGACCACCATGGGAACCAGGCCGTTATTGTAGACTTCAACGGGATCACGATCCCACGCCATGTTCTCAAACCCTTCGTAAATACCGCCCGTCCCGTCCGGGCGCTGCACCGACACAACCACGATACCGCACGCCCGTTAAGTAGGCACGAACACGCGATCTCGCCAGGGCAAGGAAGACTGGGCTCCGCCCAGACCCGCCAGGGGGCCAAGCCCCCTGGACCCTTATCCATTAAGGTCCAGGGGCTTGGCCCCTGGCGGGTCTGGGCAGAGCCCAGCCTTGTTTCCTATGCTGCCGCGTCCGGCTCGCGCGCCAGCTCCTCGGCCGTCACTTCATTCGTCGTGACCTTCGCCAGCTCCAGGATGAAATCAACCACCTTCTCCTCGAAGATCGGCCCGCGCAGCGTCTCGGCCACATTCGGGTTCTTGCGGAACAGGTCCATGATCTGCTGTTCCTGGCCAGGATAGCGCACGGCCTCGGTGCGCATCGCCCGCATCATCTCGTCCGAAGTGACGGTGATCTCGCGGGCCCGGCCGATCTCGGCCAGCAACAGGCCCAGCCGCACCCGGCGATCGGCGATCGCCTTGTATTCGGCCTTCAGCGTGTCGTCGTCCTTGGCCTTATCGTCCTCGTCGATCTGGCCGTTCTTGCGGTCCTGCTCCAGGCGCTGCCAGATCGCGTCGAACTCGCCGGTGGCCATGCTCTCGGGGATCGGGAAATCCGCCTTGGCAGCGAGCGCGTCGAGCAGCAGCCGCTTGATGCGCATGCGCGAGACCTGGTCGTATTCGCGCTGGATCTGCCCGCGGATCAGGTCCTTCATCTCGTCCAGCGCCTCGAAGCCGAACTTCTTGGCCAGCTCGTCATCCACCGCCGGCAGCACCGGGCGCTTCAGCGCCTTGGCGGTGATGTCGAAGGTGGCGTCCTTGCCGGCCAACTCGGCGGCGCCATACTCGGACGGAAAAGTCACGCTGATCGTCTTGGCCTCGCCGGGGCTCATGCCCGCCAGCTGCTCGGTGAAGCCAGGGATGAACCCGGTGCCGCCGACCTCGATATCCATGTCGCTGGCAGCACCCCCGGGGAACGGCTCGCCGTCCAGCTTGCCCAGGAAGTCGCAAACCAGCACATCGCCGGTCGCGGCCGGGCGCGCCTCGGGCACATCCACCATTTCCTTGGCACGCGCCGCCATCTCGTCCAGCGCCTTGGCCACCGCCTCATCGCTCGGGGTTGCTTTGAAACGGACCAGCTCGATGGAGCTGAAATCCGGCATGGCGATGTCGGGCATCAGCTCCAGCTCGACCTTGAATTCAAGGTCCTGGGCCTCGTCCAGCGTCACCACCTCAACCTTCGGCTGCGTCGCCGAGCGCAGGCCGCGGTCGCTCAGCACCTGGCGAGTCGCGTCATTGACGCTCTCCTCCAGCACCTCGGACATAACCGCGCTGCCGAAGCGGCTGCGCACCACGCCCATCGGCACCTTGCCCGGACGGAAGCCGGCCAGCTTCACTGTCTTGGCCAGTTCGGTCAGCCGCGTGGTGCGCTTGCCCTCGATGTCGGCCACCGGCACGACGATCGTGTAGCCGCGCTTGAGCCCGTCGGAAAGCGTTTCGGTGACCTGCATCTGTCGGGAAATCCTCGTCCATCCAGCCGCTTGCGCGGCGAACCTCTATGTATGTACAGCCGCGGCGTGGTGCGGGCGAAGGGACTTGAACCCCCACGGCTTGCGCCACCAGAACCTAAATCTGGCGTGTCTACCAGTTTCACCACGCCCGCAGCCGCGTCCCGGCCACTGCAACCGTGAGCGCGCGGCTTTAGCGCACCCGCGCCACGCTCACAAGTCGCTGCGGTGACAGCGCCCGCTATCTGGCGCGGCTGACCGTGTAGTCGGCCACGTCCATCAGCCGCTGGCGCATCGGCGAGGGCGGGAAGACCGACAGGTCGCACTTGGCCCGCCCGGCATATTCCGCCGCCCGGGCAAAGGTGGCGGGGATCGCGCCGTGGCGCTGCATCAGCGTCATCGCCCGGCCCAGATCGGCGTCGGATTGCTCCAGTTCACCGACGGTACGGCGCCAGAACGCCTGCTCCCCCGCGTCGCCGGCGTGGAAGGCATGCAGCACCGGCAGGGTGATCTTGCCCTCGCGGAAATCATCGCCGACGGTCTTGCCCAGGGTGGCCTGGTCGGCGGCGTAGTCCAGCGCATCGTCCACCAGCTGAAAGGCGATGCCGAGGTTCATGCCGTAATCGGCCAGGCCGCGCTCCTCGACCTCCGGCCGCTCGGCGACCACGGCACCGACCTGGCAGGCCGCGACGAACAGGGCGGCGGTCTTGCCCTTGATCACGTCAAGATACTGCGCCTCGCGAGTGTCCAGGTCGTTCTGGATCACCAGTTGCAGCACTTCGCCCTCGGCAATCGTCGCCGCGGCGCGCGACAGGATATCCAGCACCCGCAGCGAACCGTCCTCGACCATCAGCTGGAAGGCGCGGGCGAACAGGAAATCACCGACCAGCACCGAAGCCTTGTTGCCGAACACAGCGTTGGCGCTGGCCAGGCCGCGGCGGAGCAGGCTTTCGTCGACCACGTCGTCATGCAGCAGGGTGGCGGTGTGGATGAACTCGACACAGGCGGCGAGGTGGACGTGCCGCGTGCCGGCATAGCCGCACAGCCGGGCAGCGGCGAGCGTCAGCAGCGGGCGCAGCCGTTTGCCGCCGGCCGCCACGATATGGGCGGCCAGTTGCGGGATCAGTGCCACCGGGCTGTCCATCCGCGCCACGATCGCCCGGTTGGTGGCCGCGAGGTCGTCATGCAGCAAGCCGACCAAAGACGTGAGCGCGTCCAGGCGTTCAGTCTCCGGCGTCGGCTTGCTCGCTGGCAGGATGGCGGCGACGCCCAAAGGGCTCTCCTGAACGGGTTGCGACAGGCTATCCGGTATCAAATGACATGCCTCGGCGGTTGCGCCACCATATCGGCGGCCCGGAAGCAGGGCAAGGCAACCACGCCATCGGGAAGTCCAACGCCATGCAAACCGTCCTGCTGACCAACGACCCCGTGCGGATCAGTTTCCTGCGCGTGCTGCTGCGCGATGCCGGCATCGAGTGCCTGGTGTTCGACGAATTCGCCAGCGGCGTGGACGGCAGCATCGGCGCCATTCCGCGGCGGCTTGTCGTGGCCGATGACGATGCAGCGGAAGCACGGCTGATCCTGGCCGAGGCCGGCGAGGCGTGAACGAGGCGGCGACCACCGAGGGCACCCTGCTCGGCGGACGGGTACTGCACTGGCAGCCACGCGAGGGCCATCGCTCATCGCTGGAACCAGTGCTGCTGGCCGCGGCGATTCCGGCCCGGCCGGGGCAACTGGTGCTGGAGGGCGGCGCCGGGGTGGGCAGCGCGCTGCTATGCCTGGCCGCCCGGGTGGCGGGGGTTGGCGGATTGGGGTTGGAGCGCGATCCCGAGTTGGCGAAGATCGCACAGCACAATTTTCGCGCCAACGGTTTTTCCGGCGTCGCCGCAACGACGGTGGATTTGACCGGATGGGCGGCCGAGGCATCGTATGACCACGCCTTTGCCAATCCGCCATGGCACGATCCCGCGGCAACGGCGTCGGCCAATCGACAGCGTGACGCGGCGCGGCGGGCGATGCCGGGGTTGTTCGCGGCCTGGGCGGGGTCGCTGGCACGGGCGCTGAAGCCGCGCGGCACATTGACGTTCGTCCTCGGCGCCGACCACCTGGCCGGCGGGCTGGCGGCGATGACGGCGGCCGGATGTGGCAGCCTGACGATTTTTCCGTTTTGGCCGAAGGCTGGGCGCCCTGCCCGGCTGGTTCTGGTGCAGGCGATCCGCGGCGGGCGCGGGGCGACGAAGTTGCTGCCCGGGCTGGTGCTGCATCAGGCGTCGGGCGCGTTCACGCCCGAGGCTGACGCCATTCTGCGCGATGGGGCTGCGTTGTCGCTGGGCTAGGCTACTGAGCTTAGGTCTGGGCTTCCTGGGGATGGCGGAGGTACCAAAGGCGTTCGTGGGCGGCGACCAGGGTATCCATGCTGCGGCGGCGGTTAATGTCGGGGCTCAGGACCCGCCGGCGGATCATCATTTCGAGCACGTGCAGCAACTGTTCGGCGACTTCGTAGTCGGCCTGGTCGCAGGCGTGGTGGAAGGCGATCAGGATCTTGTCGGATAACCGGCGGCTGTGACGCGGGGCGGTCGCGGTGTCGCGCGATGCAGCGTCCTGGGGCCGATCCTCCTGTTGGTCAGCGGTCTGGTTCATGATGGGTCACCTTATGGTCGAATCCTTACAGGTTCGTCTCAAGTACCGGTCGAAAGTCGGATTTTTAAGGCGTCGGCAAGTTCCGCGGCACTGATGCCGTGGCGGTACAGCGCGCGGAAGCTACCGTCGGGGCCGATCAGGTAGATGAAGGACGAGTGGTCCATCAGGTAGCTGGAGGCATCCTTCGGGTTCACCTTGGCGTAATAGACGCGATACGATTTGGCGGCGGCGGCGAGTTGGTCCCGAGTGCCGGTCAGGCCGACCAGGCGGTCGTCGAACAGTTTCACGTATTCGGCCAGGGCGGCGGCGGTGTCGCGGTCGGGGTCGACGGTGATGAAGATCGGCACGATCGGGGTGCCGGCCGGGCCGAGGCGGTCCAGCGCGGCGGTGATTGTTTGCAGTTCGGTCGGGCAGACATCGGGGCAGAACGTGTAGCCGAAGTAGATCAGCATCCAGCGGCCGCGGTAGGTTGCGTCGGTCACCGCGGCGCCGGTGGTATCGGTCAGGGCGAAGGGTCCGCCGACGGTGACGCCGCCGGGGATCGAAATGCCGAGGTTATCGAGGCTGAGCTTGGTGACGTCGCCGCCGCTGAGCCAGAGCGCGCCCCAGAGGGCAGCGAGGAGGGCGATCAGGGCATAGGCGGCGGTACGGATGGTCTTAAGCATCGGGCTCCCTTGCCGGGCGGTCATGTCTCGTAAACCGCCCGGCAACCATTTGATATGCCGCCTGGAACAAAAACGAGAGAGGTGCGTCAATACGACGTGACTTGGATCACTCCGCGGGAAGAATCGCACCATTTGGCTGCGGTGTGTCGAAGACGTGATCGGAGAAGGCTTCTTCCCACGTCCCGGTGGTGGAGGCCTTGCTGTACTCGGTGGAGCGGTTTTCAAAGAAGTTGGCGTGCTCGGGGGCGTTCAGCATGTCGTCGAGCCAGGGCAGCGGGTTGGCTTCGACGTGATACAGCGCGTCCAGGCCGAGCTGGGTCAGGCGGCGGTCGGCGATGAAGCGGATGTATTGCTTCACTTCGGCGGCGGTCAGGCCCTCGACGGCGCCGAGTTCGAAGGCGAGGTCGATGAAGGCGTCTTCGTGGTCAACGATTGTCGCACAAGTGAGATAAATCTCGCGGCGCAGTTCTTCGGTCCAGATCTCGGGGTTTTCCTGCACGAAGGTGCGGAACAGGCGGATCATGGAGAGGCAATGCAGGGTCTCGTCGCGGACGGACCAGGAGATGATCTGACCCATGCCCTTCATTTTGCCGATGCGGGGGAAGTTCAGCAGGATGGCGAAGGAAGCAAAGAGCTGGAGGCCCTCGGTGAAGGCACCGAAGGCGGCCATGGTTTTCGCAATTTCGTGCTTTGAGTCGACGGTGAAGGACTGCATGTAGTCGTATTTGTCCTTCATCTCCTTGTACTTCATGAAGGCGGTGTATTCGATTTCGGGCATGCCGACGGTGTCGAGCAGGTGCGCGTAGGCGGCGATGTGGATGGTCTCGATGTTCGAGAAAGCGCTGAGCATCATCAGGACTTCGGTGGGTTTGAAGACCTGGGCGTAGTGCTTCATGTAGCAGTTGTTCACCTCGACATCGGCCTGGGTGAAGAAGCGGAATATCTGGGTCAGCAGGTTGCGCTCGGCCGGCGAGAGGTTGCGGTGCCAGTCCTTGACGTCGTCGGCGAGGGGGACTTCCTCGGGGAGCCAGTGGACGCGCTGCTGGGTGAGCCAGGCTTCGTAGGCCCAGGGGTAGCGGAAGGGCTTGTAGACCGGGTTGGCGGTCAGCAGGTCGAAGCGGACCGGGGTTTCGTCTGGGGAGTGGGTGCTGGACATGGCGGGCCGTTCTTGTGCGGGGATGAGCGCGGGATGGCGAGTCGTCGGGGCGGTGGCGATATCTATATATGGCGGTCATGGGGGCTGGATAGACACAGGATGTGGATGGTTGCATATTAGTTTTGATATCGTAATATTTAAGTCGCGGGTTTTCGTGGGGTGTCAGGGGGTTGAAAAACGTTTTGCGAACGGGAGCGGGCGGAAGCCGATGGGGGCGAGGGGGAGGAGCGGGGGGAGAGGGGGCGGGGCTGGCGGGCGGGGGCGCGGCGGGCCGAGCTGGGTCGCTTTCGGGGGCAGGCGCATGGAGGGTGGCAGGGGGATGCCGAGGCTGCGGCAGAGCGGGCGGAGGAGGCGGGCGGCGCGGGGGACGGCGGCGATGAAGTCGTTGAATTCGGGCTCGGCCATCAGGATGTTGAGATGGGCGGCGCGGCCGGCGGCCTGGTAGCCCACGGCGGCGACGATCCAGGTTTGGCGGGTGGGCAGGCGCGAGGCTGGTATGCGGGCTGGGCGGCCGGGGCGCGGGGCGGCGGTTTTGGGCAGGGTGCCGGCGCGCCAGTGGTCGTACAGCGCTTGGAAGCGGTTGGCGGTGCGGCCGAGGCGGTGCCAGAGGAGAGTCCAGGTTTCGGTGGTGATGGCGGCGAGGATGCGCTCGGCTTGGGTTTGCGGGGCGACGACCGGGAGATAGGCGCGCGCGCCCAACCAGACGACGCCGGGCGTCCGCTGGCGCTGCGCCATGTAGGCGCCTACGGCGGCGCGGAGGCCGCTCAGGATGAGGGTCAGGGTGGCCGGGACGTCGATCATGGTAGTTAGTCTAGACGACCGTATTTACCGCGCCAAGGGGATTTTGGCGGGGGGGGGATCAGCTGATCAGGTGCAGGGTCTGGGCACCATTCGGGACGGTATCGGTGACGAGCCGGCGATCGAAGGTGGCGAGCTTGCCGCCGTGGGCGCGGGCCAGCGCCAGGAGGTAGGTATCGGTCACCTGGCCGGGGCTCAGGAGGCGGGTGAGGTCGAGTGCTCCGGCCTCCAGCAGGCTGATGTCGTCAGGCCAGAAGATGTGGCCTGGCAGGGCGCGCAGGCTTGCCATCATGGGTGCCACGGCGGCGGGTGTGCCTGGGGTGTTTGGGTAGCGGGGATGCCCGACGATGCGCAGGACGGCATTCTCGGTCATCGGGCAGGTTGCCCAGGCCGCCTGTTGCGCGAACCAGGCGTGGGCGGGGTCGTGGTGGACATGGGCGGGGTCGAGCAGCGCGATCAGGACGTTGGTATCGAGCAGGAAGACCATCAGGACAATTCGTCGCGCAGTTGGTTGACCAGCTCCAAGGTGACGGGCCTGGCGTCGGCCCGCTGGGGCAGCAGGGGCACGCCGTTGCGGGTTTCGCCGGGGGGGCTGGCGGGCTGCAACGCCTGTCGCGCCAGGCTGGAGATGACCTGGCCGACGGTCTTGCGCTGCCGTGCGGCCAGCGCCTTGGCGATGGTGAGGACGTCATCGTCGATCGCGAGGGTTGTTCGCATGGGGGTCCCTGGGGGTGCATCAGACATCAGGCACCATACATCGGATCGGTGGGGTTATCGATGCTGTTTTGCTTGCGGCCAGCGGCAGGGGACTGGATGGGTTCGTCGGGGGTGTTGATGAGGGGTGGGAGGCCGGGGGTGGTCGGTGGCCGGAGCCGTGACGACCCGGTCCGGAGGCGATTGGGGCGGTCGGGAGGGTGATCGCGCGGATGGGGAGGGAAACGTGTGGAAGGCAAGGGGAGTCTTGTAAATCTGCGCGGCGGAGGAGGAGATGCGGGCTTTCACGGTGTTTTCGAAGCGAATAGTGAAGCTGGTCACGTCGGGATGCCTCTGGACCAGATCGCAACGGTCGTGATTACCGGTGGCAGGATTTAGTTGCGTGTTCCGTATGAGCACGCCTAGCATTACGTTGTGGTTGTGGAGGAATATTAATTATGTCTAAGTGTCCGTCCGGAAGGTTCATACCTGATTGCATAGTCTTCGCAGCATGAGGCGGATTGATGCCACTCGGATGAACGCCACCGCCATTCGTGTCAGATTCTCGAAGTCCTTTGCCAAACGGCGACAGCGGTTCAGCCAGGCCAG
>CAMBRC010000021.1 GCA_945869965.1 Asaia bogorensis | reverse complement strand
CGCTGCTGCGGGCGATGCGGGGCCTGGATCTGCTGCCGGCGGCGCTGGCCACCGTGCGGCTGTTGCGGTTTGGCGGTGTTGGGGTCACGGCGGATGACGTGGCCGACTGGCGCGGACGGTTGCCGGTGCACTGCGAGATCGGTCATGCCTATGCATCGACCGAGGCGCTTATGATCAGCGAATGGCGCGTGCCGCCCGACCTGCCGGCGGAGCCGCGGCCGGTGGGGGTCGGGCGGATGGTTGCCGGGGCGGAGTATGCGTTGCTGGACGCCGATGGCGATCCGGTGCCCGATGGCGCGGCGGGCCAGATGGTCCTGCGCGGCCGGCACATCGCGCTCGGCGAATGGCAGGCGGGCCGGCTGGTGCCCGGGCGGATGCAGCGGGATCCCAACATGCCGGGGATGCGGGTGTTCACGACCGGCGACCTGTTGCGCTTCGACGACGATGGCATCTTGCATTTCGCCGGGCGCGCGGATCGGCAGGTGAAGGTCAACGGCGTGCGGGTCGAACTGGCCGAGATCGAGGCGGTGCTGCGCGCCGAGCCCGGCCTGCGCGATGCCGCGGTGATCCAGGCCGTGGACGGCACGCTGCATGGATTTGTCGCCGCCCCCGAGGACGACACGTTGCTGGCCCGGCTCCAAGCCCGGCTGCGCGCCAACCTGCCGCCGGCGATGCGGCCGCGGCGGATTACCCGGCTGGATACGCTGCCGCTGTTGCCCAGCGGTAAGCATGATGGCCAGGCCCTACGGGCGCTGGCCGGCTAGGCGAAGGCCTTCACCAGTGGGGTGATCTCGGCCAGCCGGGCGTCGATACGATCAGCACGCTGGCTGCCGAGATTGACCACGAGGCGGTCCACACCGAGATCGGCGTAGGCGCGCATCGCGTCCACGGGCATGCCCATCGGCGGGGTGATGATGATCTCGAAGCCCGGCGGACGTGGTTTGCCGGCCTTGGCGAAGGCGGCGTCGAGCTTGGCCACCGCAAGTTGCGTGGCCTCGGGGGTGAGCGAGAAGCCGTACCAGCCGGCGCCGAAGCGGACGGTGCGGCGCATGGCGGGCGGGGTGTGGCCGCCGACGATGATCGGCACGTGCGGCTTCTGGATCGGCTTGGGGTCGAGGCGGGCGGTTTCGAAATTGACCCATTTGCCGTGGAAGTCCACCACCGGCTCGGTCCATAGCCGTTGCATCACTTCCAGGAACTCGTCGCAGCGGGGACCGCGATCCTCCCAGCCATAGCCGCAGGCCTCGACCTCCTCTTTGTTCCAGCCGACGCCGATGCCAAAATCGATGCGCCCGTCGCTGAGCCAATCGAGGGTGGCGATTTCCTTGGCGGTGTAGATCGGGTTGCGCTGGGGGACCAGGGCGACGCCGGTGCCGAGGCGGATGGTCTTCGTGGCCGCCGCGAGGAAGCCGAAACTGGCAACGACGTCCAGCATGCCGCCGCCCTCGGGCACCGGGATGCGGCCGTCCTTGCTGCTGGGATAGGGGAAGGTGTTGCGATCGAACAGGACGACGTGTTCGCCCATCCAGAGGGAATCGAGGCCCATGCCTTCCGCCCGCTGGCCGAAGTCGCGGATCATGGCCGGGGTGGCGATGGGTGACATGAAGGTTGAAAAGATGCCGATCTTCATAGGGCGTTCCTCCTTGGCGATCTGCGGCACAGTGCCGGTTGGGCGCGGCAACGGCAACCGCGGGATTTCTGCCGGGCGGATGCTCCGCCACAACGGCGGCGACCAGGGATAACCATCAAGTTCAGCTTTTCGCCGGCGCAGGATGAATGCCGCGCCAAGCCGCGCCACAGCGCGGCCACGCTCACATCATGCAGCAACGCCAAACCAATAAACTCACGGCGATTCTGCATGATCGACATCGACTTCCAGGGCATCCAATGCGCTCCGCACCGATAAGCCCAAAAGCGTCAACCATGTCTCCGAACCTACGTCAGGTATGTCTCAGGTCTGAACACCCCTGGCGGGTGCAGAGCACAGCCCTGGCCTTTCTTGCCTACCCTGCCGCCAACGCAGTCGCGATGGTGCGGGCGTTGTGGCGCATCATGGCGATGTAGGTAGAGGCTGGGCCGGTGGGGGCGGAGAGGGCATCGGCGTAGAGGTTTCCGCCGATGGTTGTTTTGGTTTCGTTGGCCAGGGCGCGGAGGCTGGCGGGGGGGCTGGTGTTTTCGAGGAAGAGGGCGCGGATGTTTTGGCGTTTGATCTGGGCGGCCAGGGCTGCGAGTTCGCGGGCGGAGGGTTCGCTGTCGCGCCAGGTGCCGGAGATGGCGAGCATGTCGATTTCGTAGGCGTCGGCGAAATAGGCGAAGGCTTCGTGGGAGGTGACGGCGCGGCGGCGGGCGCGCGGGATGGGGGCGAGGAGGGCGCGGATTTCGGCGTCCAGGGTGTCGAGTTCGGCGGTGTAGCGGGCGGCGGCCTGGGTGTAGGCGGCGATGTTCGCGGGGTCGGCGGCGATGAGGCCGGCGCGGATATTGGTGACGTATCGGCGGGCGTTGGCGACGTCTTGCCAGGCGTGGGGGTCGTAGGTGCCGTGGTTGTGGGCGCCAGATTGGCCGGGGCCGTGCTTGTGGGCGGTTTTGAGGGCGGGGACGTCTTTGGTGGCGACGATGGCGGTGCCCTTGAAGCCGGCGGCGATGCGGGTGGCCCAGCCTTCGAGGCCGAGGCCGTTGATGGCCATGATATCGGCCTGGGCGACGGCCTGGATGTCCGAGGGGCGGGGTTCGTAGCTGTGCAGGTCCTGGTCCGGGCCGGCGAGGGATTTGACGGTTACCCGAGTCTCGCCGACGCGTTGGATCATGTCAGCCAGGATGGAGAAACTGGCGACGACGCGCTTGGGGGCGGGTTGGGCAACTGCTGGCGTGGCGAGGAGGAGGCTGAGGGCGGCGCGGCGGGTCAGGCGCATGGTCAGAACTCCACGCCGATCTTGAATTTCAGCATTTGGCGGGGGAAGTTGCCGAGGTCGTAGGTCTCGGTGGAGCCGCGTTCGCGGCCGGCGATCTGGAAAGCGTAGGTGGCGGAGAGCCAGACGTTGTCGGTGGCGTGCCAGAACAGGGTGGGACCGGCGAAGACGGCCCAGCCGCGGAATTTCTCCAGCGTGAGGCCTTCGTAGGCGCGCAGGTAGCGGATGTCGGCGCCAAGGAAGAGGCCCGGCCGGATCTGGTAGGTCATGGCGGTGGAGATGCCGGCGGTGGAGGCGCGTTCGAGCGGGCCGCCTTTGGGGCGGAAGGATTCGATATCGTAGATCAGGTTAACGGCGGCGAAGAGCTTGTCGGGGACCAGC
Source organism: Asaia bogorensis (assembly GCA_945869965.1). GTDB lineage: Bacteria > Pseudomonadota > Alphaproteobacteria > Acetobacterales > Acetobacteraceae > CAMDGX01. Next base: position 49,215 of record CAMBRC010000021.1, on the reverse strand, counting down.
GCGGTGTCGGCGATGAGGCGGTTTTCGAAGGCGAAGCCGAGGCCGCGTTCGCCGGTACGTTCGTCGGTGACGCGCACGGAGGGCTCGATGTGCAGGGTGACGCCAACAGGGGAGGGGCCGCGTTCGAGGAAGCGCCAGCGGAGTTCGCCGCCGATACCGTCGAAGGCGAAGGTGTTGAGGTCGGATTGGCCGGGGACGTTGCGGCTGTTGCGCCAGCCAGCGAGGACGCTGCCGGCGATGGAGAGTTTGTCGGTGGCGCCATAGGCGAATTCGAGCTTGAGGCCGGTGGCGGCGTATCGGCCGGCGCGGGCGCCGATGCGGGCGTTGATTTCCAGCGCAGCGGCGCGGCTGCCGGGGCCGTCGATGTCGGAGCCGAGGGTGAGGCCGAAGAGGTTCTCGCTTTCGATGCCGTGGCCGGCCTGGGCGGCCATGTCGGGGCTTTTGAAGTCGCGGGTCTGGACGCGGCCCTGGTCGAAGACCTGGGCGGCGGCGGGGAGGGGGAGGAGAAGGACGGCGAGGAGGGTGGCGCGGAGGAGCATCGGAGGTCTCTTTGGTGAATGTTATAGTATAACATCACCTATTGCGGTGGGACGCAACGGGGGTGGGGTGGAGGGAAGTGGAGTCTTCTTTTTGTGAACAAAAAGAAGCAAAAAACTTTGTCCGTTTGGCTTGGACGTTGAAATGCGGGTTGGTGGGGCGGAGGACTATGCAGCTTGCCCGCTGTGCGGGAAGATGGCCACGTCTCAATGAATAAAGTTTTTTTGCTTCTTTTTGTTCACAAAAAGAAGATTCGACCTTGCCTTCGTTCTTCTTTGGAAAACTTCAATTCCCGCCAATATCGCGCGCGATGTCAGCGAAGAGGCGGGCGGGAAGGCTGCCGCCGGTGACGCGGTCCATCGGGCGGTTGTCGTCGTTGCCGAGCCAGATGCCGATCATGCGGCCGCCCGCGCGGTTGGTGTCGATCCAGCCGATGAACCAGGCGTCGCGGTAATCCTGGGTGGTGCCGGTCTTGCCGGCGACGAGGCGGCCGGGGAGGGCGGCGGGGCGGCCGCTGCCGCGGGCGACGACGGCGGTCAGCATGCGGGCCATCATGGCGGCGTGGTCGGGGTCGATGACGGGGGCGGGGGCGGTGCGGGTGATGGCGATGGTGCGGCGTTCGGCCTGGACGGATTCGATGCCGGTGGGGGTGATGCGCCGGCCGCCGTTGAAGAAGCTGGCATAGGCGGCGGTCATTTCCAGGAGGCCGACTTCGGCGGTGCCCAGGGCGAGCGATTCGTTGTTGGGCAGGGGGTCGGCGATGCCGAGGCGGGCGGCGGCGCGGGCCACCGGGCGGGGGCCGCCGGCCTGGACCAGCAGGCGGACGGCGGCGGTGTTGACGGACTGGGCGAGGGCTTCCTCGACCGAAATCTCGCCGCGGAATTTGCCGTCGAAGTTGGCGGGGGACCAGGTGCCGCGGCGGATCGGGGCGTCGAGCACGGTGTCGTCCGGCCGGACGCCGCTTTCGAGGGCGGCGAGCCAGACGAAGGGCTTGAAGGCCGAGCCGGGCTGGCGGCGGGCGACCACGGCGCGATTGAACGGGCCGGTGCGGTAGTCGCGGCCGCCGACCAGGGCGCGGACCTGGCCGGTCTGGGGGTCCAGCACGACCACGGCGCCCTGGGTTGCGTTGGCCTCGGCGCCGGGGCCGTCGAGCAGGGTTTTCAGCCGGGCTTCGACAATGGCCTGGATGCGGGGGTCGAGTGTGGTGCGGACCACGGCGTCGGCGCCATCCGGCAGCAGGGTTTCGGCCTGCTCCACCACCCAGTCACTGAACCAGCCGGCGGCGCGGGAGGCGCGCGGCGGAAAGGCGATCTGGCTGGCGGCGACGCCGGCGAGTTCGGGCCCGATCGCACCGGTTTCGGCCATGGCGGTCAGGACTTCGCGGCCGCGCGCCGTGGCCGCTTGCGGGTTGACGCGCGGATTGATGCGCGAGGGCGCGCGCGGCAGGCCGGCGAGGACGGCGGCTTGCCAGAGGTTCACGTTGCGGGCGGAGACGCCGAAGTAGATCTTTGCCGCCGCATCGACGCCGAAGGCGCCGGAGCCCAGGTAGACCCGGTTCAGCCAGATTTCGAGAATTTCCTGCTTGGTGAACTCGCGTTCCAGCCACAGGGTCAGCAGCACTTCCTGGACCTTGCGGCGGAAGGTGCGGGCGTTGGTCAGGAACAGGTTCTTGGCGACCTGCTGGGTGATGGTGGAGCCGCCCTGGACCAGCTGGCCGGCCTGGAGATTGACCCAGATGGCGCGCGCGATGCCGATCACATCGAGCCCGGCATGGCTGTAGAAGCGCCGGTCCTCGACCGCGACGGCGGCGGCCGGGAGATAGCGCGGCATGTCGCCCAGGCGCAACGGTTCGCCGACGAGATCGCCATAGGTGGTGACGATGGCGCCCGTCGAATCCTGCAGGGTGATGCTGGGGCGGCGGGCGGCATCCAGCGCCGAATAGGGCCGCGGCAGGTCCCAGGCGAAGACCAGCAGCACGAGGCCAGCCAGCAGGGCGGCCCAGATCGCCAGCACGATCGACCAGCGCAGCACGAACAGCTTCCAGCCGCCGCGGCGCTTCCTGCGGGGGGGCGGACGCTCCGGTTCCTGCGGCGCCCGCCGGTCCTCCGGCTCGATTTGCAGCGCGCGGCCAGCCGTCATCCTTGCCGAGCCCCCCGACTGACAGGCAGGATCGCCGCCTCACCAGCCGCACGAGGATTGCCATGCAAGGCCTGTTTGTAGACGCCACGCACGAGCTTGCCGCCATCCTGCGCCAGGTCGGCCAGCCCGGGGACCCCGCCGTGGGGGTGAACATCCAGGACGAAGTCAGCCCCGAACAGCTCCCCGGCCTGCTCGCCGGACAGCATTTCGTGCTCAACGACCGCACCTATATGCCCACCGAGTGGATGGCAAAGTGCGGCGACCTCAAGCACGTCATCTTCCTGGGCACTGGCGCGCGCAGCTACATGAACCCCGAGGAACTCGCGGCCCACGGCATCACCGTGCACATCATCAAGGGCTACGGCGACACGGCCGTCGCCGAGCACGCCATCGCGCTGATGTGGGCCGGCGCCCGCGGCCTGGCCCGCATGGACCGCGCCATCCGCGCCGGCCAGTGGCTGCGCATGGAAGGCCGCCAGCTGACCGGAAAAACCATCGGCCTGATCGGCTACGGCGGCATCGCCAGCGAAGTCGCCCGCATCGCCCACGGTTCCGGCATGCGCGTGCTGGCCTGGAACCGCACCCCGAAAACCGCCGCCGGCGTCACCTTCGTGCCGCTCGACCAGCTGCTCGCCGAGTCCGACGTGGTCAGCCTGCACCTGCTGCTCAATGACGAAACCACCGGCTTCGTCTCGCGCGCCCATTTCGCCCGCATGAAGCCCGGCGCCATCCTGGTCAACACCGCCCGCGGCGCCGTCATCGATGAAGGCGCCCTGATCGACGCCCTCAAATCCGGCCAGATCGGCCACGCTGCGCTGGACGTCTTCGTGGACGAACCGCTGCCGGCCAATACCCCCTTCGCCACACTCGACAACGTCACCCTCTCGGCCCACAGCGCCTTCATGACCCCCGAAGCCAGCGAAACCCTGCTGCGCCGTGCGCTGGACATCGCCGTGCGGGTCGTGGGGGGCTAGGCGAGGGCGCCGCCCTCGGACCCGGTCAGGGGCTTCGCCCCCGACACCCCTACCAGGGACCCGAGGTCCCTGGACCCTCAACCATGATGCGCCTTCGGCTACGGGGGCCGGCCGGGCCTGTGACCAAGGCCGGGCAGGCCCCCGTAGCCGAAGGCGCTTAACGAATGGGGTCTGGGGCCGCCGGCCCCAGTGGGGTCCAGGGGCAAAGCCCCTGGTCGGGGTCAAGGGGCGCAGCCCCTTGCCTAGCCGCACCACCGCGCCCACCCGGCGGCGCGCAGGTCGCAGGCGGGGCAGGTGCCGCAGCCGTAGCCCCAGGGGTGGCGGCGGGTTCGGTCGCCGAGGTAGCAGGAGTGCGAGTGTTCGACGATGAGGTCGACGAGGGGCTGGCCGCCGAGGGATTTGGCCATAGTCCAGGCGCCGGCCTTGTCGGTCCACATCAGCGGGGTTTCCAGCACGAATCGCCGGTTCATGCCGAGGTTGAGGGCGAGTTGCATGGCTTTGATGGTGTCATCGCGGCAATCGGGGTAGCCGGAGTAGTCGGTTTCGCACATGCCGCCGACGATGCATTTGAGGCCGCGGCGGAAGGCGACGGCGGCGGCGTAGGTGAGGAACAGCAGGTTGCGGCCGGGCACGAAGGTGCTGGGCAGGCCCTCCTCGGTCATCGTGATTGCGGCGTCCGAGGTGAGCGCGGTGGTGCTGATGTTGGCCAGGGCGGACCCCATGTCGATGGTGTGGTCGGGGCCAAGGCGGGTGGACCAGGCGTTGAGCGCGGCCATGCCGTCGCGCAGGGGGGCGCGGCAGGCGAGTTCGACGCTGTGGCGCTGGCCATAGGCGAAGCCGATGGTTTCGACATGGGCGTAGCGGTCCAGCGCCCAGGCCAGGCAGGTGGCGGAGTCCTGGCCACCGGAGAACAGGACCAGCGCCGAGGATTCGGGTGTTTCGCTCATGGCCGGCGCTCTAGCACATTTGTGCGCGGCGGGGATGCTGCGGGTGGGGCTTCGTTGGCGCGGGCGGGCGTCCTATGTTGGGGGGCATGAACCTCGATTTCTCCGAAGACGAGATCAGCCGGTACTCGCGGCACATCCTGTTGCGCGAGGTTGGCGGCACAGGCCAGGCGAAGCTGCGCGCGGCGCGGGTGCTGCTGGTGGGCGCGGGGGGCTTGGGCAGTCCGCTGCTGATGTACCTGGCCGCCGCCGGGGTGGGGACGATCGGGCTGGTCGATGACGATGTGGTCGACCTGTCGAATTTGCAGCGCCAAATCGCCCACACCATGGACTCGCTCGGCGCGCCGAAGGTCGACTCCGCCATTGCGCGGGCCAATGCGATCAACCCGCTGGTGACGGTGGTGCCGCACCGGCTGCGTCTGGCGCCGGACAACATCCTCGAAGTGATCGCCGGGTACGACATCGTCTGCGACGGCACCGACAATTTCCCGACGCGGTTCATGATTTCCGATGCCTGCGTGCTGGCGAAGAAGACGCTGGTGTCCGCGGCGGTGCTGCGTTTCGACGGGCAGCTCTCCACGTTCAAGCCGCATGCCGGGACTGAGTGCCCGTGCTACCGCTGCCTGTATCCCGCTCCGCCGCCGGACGGCCTGGTGCCATCATGCAGCGAGGCCGGCGTGCTGGGTGCGGTGACCGGGGTGATGGGCACGTTGCAGGCCACCGAGGTGCTTAAGGAGATCCTGGGCATCGGCGAGTCGATGGCTGGCCGCGTGCTGATCTGGGACGCGCTGTCGGCGCGGTTTCGCACCATCAAGCTGCGGCCGGATCCGGCCTGTATCGCCTGTGGGCCGAACGCCACGCTACGCGATCTCTCCGCACATGGCGATGTTTCGGGACCGGCCTGTGCCGTCTGAGGCGTTGGGCATCTTGTTGATCTCCGGCGGGCATGAGCGCGCGCATTACGCGCTGATGATGGCGGCCGGGGCGGCGGCGCTGGGGCGGCGCGTGGTGCTGTTCACCACCAACGAGGGCTGCCGGGCCTTGATGCCGGGCGCCTATGCCGCCGACCCCCGTGAGGCCGCCGCGCGGGCGCGCGGCGTGGCCGAGATTTCCGAGCTGGCCGAGGCCGCCGCCGAGCTGGGCGTGCGGCGCATCGCCTGCGAGGCGGGACTGCGGATGATCGACGCCGAGGCGTCGGCGCTGGCCGAGGGTGTCGAGGTGGCGGGAATCGCGACCTTCCTAGAGGCGGTCGGCCCCGGCCAGATCGTCACACTATGAGCGAGCACCTTGACCCGAACACGCGCAGCTTGGCAGGGAGGGGGATCATGACAAAATGCGTGGCGATCCTGCTCGGGGTTGTGCTGGCCATCGCGCCGCTTTGGCCGCGGCCCGGCATGGCGCAACTGTCGCCGCCCGCCGGCAACCTGACCGCACCATCCCCACGCAGCCCGGCGCCGGCCGCGGCGCCCACGGCAGCACCCGCCCCGGCGCCAGCCCCGCGCGCGCCGGTCCAGCAGGTGGCGCCGATGGCCTCGCCGGTCTTGCCGCAGGGTGCACCGCGCTCCGCCTTGGGCACCTCGTCACCCGGCCGCCCGTCCACGGCCGCCAAGCCGCCAGTGGTGTCGCCGAAACCGAATACCGGGCCGCGCAAGCCGCCGGCGGCCGCTTCCAAGCCCGGCGTGTCCAAGCCGGCGGTGGCCGCGGGCGTGGCGGCTGGGGCCGCGGCGGGGGTGGCCGCGGGTGTTGCCGCCGGGGCGGCGAAACCGCCGGAGACCAAGCCGGCCGAGCCCAAGCCCGCCGAAGACAAGCCCGAGGAAGCCAAGCCGGTGGAAACCACCAAGGGCAGCGTCACCGGCCAGGCTTTGCCGCGCTGGGCCGGCATTCTCTATGACGGGGTGAAGCTGCGCGTGGGTCCCGGACAGCGCTACCCCGTCGACTGGATCTATCGCCGACCGGACCAGCCCGTCCGTGTGCTGCGCGAGTTCGAGACCTGGCGCCTGATCGAGGACAACGAGGGCGTGAAGGGCTGGGTCCACCAGTCCAACCTGACCGGCCGGCGTAGCTTCATGGTGGCCAACGAACGCACCCTGCGCCGCGCGGCCGCCGATGATGGCGCCCCGGTGGCGGTGCTGCGCCCCGGCGTGGTGGGCCGCATGCGCAGCTGTGCCGCCACCGCGGCCTGGTGCGAAGTGCGGGTGGGGGATCATCGCGGCTGGCTGAAGCGCGTTGGGCTGTGGGGGATTTCGCCCGGCGAGACGATTGGGAATTAGGAAGGAAGAAAGCATCTTCTTTTTCTGAAGAAAAAGAAGCAAAAAAACTTTCAATACTTGGCCGGGCGCCTGCAACAAGCACCCCGCCAAGAGGACAAAAGTTTTTTGGTTCTTTTTTTCAAAAAAACCCCTTCCCTTCCCGCCCACGGGCAATCCGCGCTAATCTCCCCACATGAGCACCAAGCCCCCTCTCCCGGAGACTCACCCCCGCGCGATGCACGACATGGGCGGCGTGTCGAAGTTCATGTGCGACGCCGTCGATGTCGAGCCGCACGCGCTGAACGATTTCGACCGCGAGATCGACGCGATGCGCCAGATCCTGGGCGCCAGGAAGCTGATGAGCGTGGACGAGATGCGCCGCGCCATCGAGGCGATTCCGGAGGCCGATTACCTGCGCATGACCTATTACCAGCGCTGGCTGCGCTCGATCACCGACAACATGCTGACCAAGGGCGTGTTCACCGAGGCCGAACTGCGCGCCGCACTTGAGGACACGAAGTGAGCGCGCTGCTCGCCCCCGGCACGAAGGTGCGCGTGCGCGACGACTGGCCGGAGACGCGCGGGCCCTGTCACATCCGCACGCCGCATTACCTGCGCGGGGCGCGCGGCGTGGTGGAGAAGCATCTCGGCGCGTTTCCGAACCCGGAGGACCTGGCCTTCGCCCGCCCGGCGCCGGTCTTGAATCTCTATCATGTGCGCTTTGTCCCGCAGACCATCTGGCCGGATGCCAAGGGCGACGCCATCGTGGTCGAACTCTACGAAACCTGGCTGGAGCAAGCGGCATGACAACCCTGCTGGAAAGCCCGCCCGACCGCCTGCTTGCCGCCGTGCGCCAGCTTCTGACCGCCAAGGGTGTGTTCACCCAGGAGGAGATCGCCGAGCGCATCCGCATCACCGACAATGCCTCGCCCGCCCAGGGTGCCCGCATGGTCGCCCGCGCCTGGACCGACCCGGCCTACCGCACCCGCATGCTGGCCGACGGCGCCCAGGCCGCTGAGGAACTCGGCATCCCGATGCGCGGCATGCCGCCGCTGGGCGTGCTGGAAGACACGCCCGAGGAACACAACCTCGTCGTCTGCACCCTGTGCTCCTGCTACCCGCGCGCCGTGCTCGGCTACCCGCCGTTCTGGTTCAAATCCGCCGCCTATCGCGCCCGCGCCGTGCGTGATCCGCGCGGTCTGCTGGTCGAATTCGGCACCACCCTGCCTGACGCGGTAAAGCTGCGCGTGGTCGACAGCACCGCCGACTACCGCTGGATGGTCCTGCCGCTGCGCCCGAAGGGCACCGAAGGCTGGAGCGAGCAACAACTCGCCGCCATCGTCCGCGAAGGCGACATGATCGGGGTCACCTTCCCGAAATTGCCGTAATGCGCAGCCTCATGGATAAAAGTTTTTTGGTTCTTTTTTTCAAAAAAGAACAAGCGCTTCTTTTTGAAAAAAGAAGCAAAAACTTTCATCCGTTTGCCTTCCTGGTCGCAATGTTATTGGCGCAACCAGTATTCGCAGCATCTCGGCCGGCGGTTGAGTCGGCCAATGGTATGGTGGTCTCCGCGCAGCACCTGGCCACCGAGGCCGGGGTCGAGATCCTGCGCGCGGGCGGCAATGCGGTGGATGCGGCCGTCGCGGTCGGCTACGCCCTGGCGGTGGTCAATCCGTGCTGCGGCAATATCGGCGGCGGCGGCTTCATGACGCTGCGCCTGGCCGATGGCCGCACCACCTTCCTCGACTTCCGCGAAACCGCCCCCGCCGCGGCCACGCGCGACATGTATCTCGACGCCGAGGGCAACGTCATCCGCGGCGCCAGCCTCGTCGGCTGGCGCGCCGCCGGTGTCCCAGGCTCCGTGGCCGGGCTCGACGCCGCCCTGACCCAGTACGGCACCCTCCCGCGCGCCCAGGTGATGGCCCCGGCCATCCGCCTCGCCCGCGACGGCTTCGTCCTGGTCCGCGGCGACACCGACATTCTCGAAGCCGCCATCGCCCGCCTGCGCCGCGATCCCGAGGCCGCGCGCATCTTCCTCCGCCCGGACGGCACCCCCTTCCAACCCGGCGACCGCCTGACCCAGCCCGACCTCGCCCGCACCCTGGCCGCCATCGCCCAGTCGGGGCCAGAGGCGTTCTACCAAGGCCCCATCCCCGCCGCCGTCGAAGCCGCGTCCAACGCCGCCAACGGCATCCTCACCGCCGCCGACTTCGCCGCCTACAAGGTCCGCGAAATGGCGCCGCTCACCTGCCCCTACCGCAGCTGGACCGTCGTCTCCGCCCCGCCCCCCTCCTCCGGCGGCACCGTCATCTGCATGGTCCTCGGCATCCTCGAGGGCTACGACCTGCGCGCCGCCGGCTTCAATTCCGCCCGCACCGTGCACCTGATGACCGAGGCCCTCCGTCACGCCTATCTCGACCGCAACACCCATCTCGGCGACCCCGACTTCGTCAAGAACCCGCTGGAACGCCTGCTCTCGCGCGACTACGCCCTGGCCATCCGCGCCGCCATCAACCCCGACCGCGCCACCCCCTCGCGCGACCTCGCCCCCGGCACCCCGCCGCACGAAAAGCCGGAAACCACGCACTACTCCGTGGCCGACACCGCCGGCAACGCGGTAGCCGTCACCACCACCATCAATGGCGGCTTCGGCGCCGGCGTCATCGCCCCAGGCACCGGCTTCCTGATGAACAACGAGATGGACGACTTCACCATCAAGCTCGGCGTCCCCAACCTGTTCGGCCTGGTCCAGGGCGAAGCCAACGCCATCGCCCCCGGCAAGCGCCCGCTCTCCTCCATGTCCCCCACTCTGCTCCTGCGCGACGGCCAGCCCTATGCCGTGCTCGGCTCCCCCGGCGGCGCGCGCATCATCTCGATCACCCTGCAAACCATCCTCAACCTGGTCGACCACGGCATGGAATTGCAGGAAGCCGTGAACGCCCCGCGCATCCACCACCAATGGCTGCCCGACGAACTCTTCGTCGAAACCCGAGCCCTCTCGCCCGATACGCGCCGATTGCTGGAATCCATGGGCCACAAGATCACCGAGCAATCCCCCTGGGGCGCAGTCGCCGCCATCGTCCGCCCCCGCGCCAATGCCCCTGCCACCCCAAACGCAACACAAGTCGTCCCGGACTCGGCCCTGTCCGGTCGCATGCGCCCCGGCCTGTTCTACGGCGCCAACGACGACCGCCGCCCCGCCGGCCGCGCCGCCGGACCCTAACCCAGTTTCTCCGGCAGCATCGCCACCGAGACATTGACCGTCATCCCCAGCGCGTCGTCAGAATTGCCCACGAACCCGCCCGCCACCGGCACCGCCTGTCCCGGCGTCCGCGTGCTCCCCACCCGCACCAGATTGGCCCCGGCGGTCAGCCCATTGGTCGGGTCATATTCCACCCAGCCGGCCCCCGGCAGGTAGATGCTGCACCAGGCATGGGTCGCCCCACCGCCCGTCATCGTCGTGCCGCTGTCATAGAGGTACCCGGTCACGAACCGCGCCGCCAGCCCCAGGCTGCGCGCCGCCTCCATCATCAGCAGCGCGAAATCCCGGCACGTGCCGCTGCCGCGCGCCAGCGTCTCGGCCGGCGCCTGCGTCCCCTCCGCCTCGCGCTGGATATAGCTGAACCCTCGATGGATCGCCTCGGTCATCGCCTGCAACAGCCCCAGCGTCGGGCGCGTCCAGCCGGTGAACTGCCGCACCCAGCCCTCCACCGCGCGCCCGGGATCGGCCACCTGCCGCTCAGCCAGCCGCGCCAGATCCGGCACCTCATCGGCGGCATAGGCAAACGGAAACATCTCCGCCATCGGATCCAGCGTCGCCCGCGGCAACCCGGTCCCGCCGGGAAAATGCGTCAGGTCCAACTCGGACACGATCGACAGATGATCGATGCGCATCGCCTCCGGCCATTCCAACAGACAGACCGAATTGTCGAACACATCATGCGCCCAGCGCGTGCTCCCCGGCGCCGGATCAACCGCCAGCGTCGCCGCATGCAGCCGCAGATCGTGACTGTCCTGCGGCCGCAGCATCAACCGATGCACCAGCAACCGAACCGGCATGCGATAACGATACTGCGTGGAATGGATAATCCGCAGGCGCGGCATGTGGAACGCTCCGAAGCTGCGCCGTCCCGGGCGAAGCCTTGAAATATAGCATAAGGAAGCAGTTCTTTTTTGAAAAAAAGAACCAAAAAACTTTTATCCATTGCACCCGGACCAAACCGGCAGAGCCCGAAGCAAATGGACAAAAAGTTTTTGCTTCTTTTTTCAAAAAGAAGCGCTTCCTTCCTTTACCCCTCCTATTGCAGCCGATACCGGATCGGCAACGTCACCACACGCTGCGCCGCCGCCAGCTCCCGCGGCGGCGCCGGCAGCACCGCCCCCGTCAGCAGCGCCACCGCCGCGGCATCCAGCGCCGCCGAGCCTGACTCCCGCTGCACATTCACCCGCAGCACCCGCCCGCCCGGGTCCAGCTCGAAGCGCACCTGCACCACCCCTTCCTCCTGGCGGAATCGTGCCAGCGGAGGATAGCGCCGGTTCTGCTCCACCCAGGCCGACAGCGCCGCCTGCCAGGCGTTGACCGCGCCAGGATCCGGCCCGGCCCGCGGCGCCTCCACCGTGGCCGCGACCGGCCCGCCCGCTGACGCAGCCGCCGGCGGCGAAATCCGCGCCCGCGCGGCCACCGGGCGCGGCGCGGCTGCCACCGGGGCCACCACAGGCGTCACGATCGGCCACGCCACCGTCTCGACCACCGCCGCTTCCTGCAAATCGGCACCCACGGGCGCCCCCGCGTCATCCGCGGGCACCTCGCCCGGCAACGCTTCGGCCACCGCCACCAGCATCACCCCCGGCGCCTCCGCCACCTCCGGCAAGGCCCGCGGCCGCAGGTTCAGCGCGACGGCTGCCAGCGCCACATGCACCCCCAGCGCCGCCGCCAGCGGCCCCGCCATCCCGCGCGCGACGCGAGGATGCCGCATCCGGTGCCGGCGCCTTGTCTCAGGCGTCCCAGGCCGGCGCAAAGCCTGGCGAGACAAAGCGCTGCCCCTTCGGCAGGGCCGCAATCGCCGCCCGGTCGGCATCGTCCAGCTTCACCTCGAACGCCGCCAGATTGGCCAACTGGCTCTCCGCCCGCCCCGCCTTGGGGATCGCCACCACCCCGTCCTGCATCAGCAGCCAGGCCAGCGCCACCTGCGCCGTGGTGCAGCCATGCTTCTCGGCAATGACCGCCAGCGACGGATGATCCGCCAACCGCCCCTGCGCCAACGGGCAATACGCCGTCACCGCCAGCCCCTTGCTGCGCGCATAGGCAACCAGCTTCGACTGGTCCAGCAGCACATGGTACTCGAACTGGTTGCACACGATCGGTGCCTGGATCTCCTCCACCGTCCGCTTCAACAGCGCGATCGGAAAATTCGACACCCCGATATGCTTCGCCAGCCCCTGCTCCTTGAACTTCACCAGCTGCCCCAGCGACGCCGCCAGGTCCATGTCCGGCGCCGGCCAATGGATCAGATACAGATCCACGTAGCTCACCCGAAGCTGCTTCAGGCTGTTCTCCATCGCCCGCTGCATCGCGGCGGGCGCCAGATTCTCCACCCAAACCTTCGTCGTCAGATGGATATCGCCGCGCGCAACCGGCGTCGCCGCCAGCGCCACCCCCACCGCATCCTCGTTGCCATACATCTGCGCCGTATCGATATGCCGATACCCGCGCTCCAGCGCGCCCAGCACCGCCGCCGTGCATTCCTCGCCCTTCAACCGCCAGGTCCCAAGGCCGAGCTTGGGCATCGTCATGCCATGCGCCGCAATCGAATTCATGGCCTAGCCCCGCTTCGAAAAATCGACGATCGCCGCAAACCCCGTCTCGGTCCCGAACGCCAGGTGCGTCCCGTCCGGACTCCACGCCAGCGCTGAAATCGGCCCCCGCCCGGGTGCGGCCACCGGCAAAATCCGCGCCGAGTTGATATCCGCCATCACCACCAGCCCATCGGCAAACCCCGCGGCAACAGCGTCATGCGACGGATGCGCCGCCACCCGCGTGCAATTCACCCCGTCCCCGCCCGCCAATTCCGTCGGCGGCTTGCCCATCGGCCCCCCGCCATGGAACGGCCACAGCACCACCGAATCCGCCCCCGAACTCGCCAGCCACTTGCCGTTCTTGGTGAACGACAGCGCCTGCGTCTTGGCGGGATACCCAGTCATGCGCATGTGCTGCCCATCGGACAGCCGCCAGCCATGCAACGAATTCTCCTGCATCGCAGTCACCACGCAATCGCCATCCGGCGACATCGCGATCCCGGTATGGCTGCCCTTCCACTCCAGCTTGCGCGGGTTATCCGTCTTCGACGCCACGAACCACACACTCGCGCCGTTGTAATGGCTGGCCGCAAACCGCTTGCCTTTGCCATCAAAAACCAACCCGGTCACCGAAGACGGATGCTGCACCGATTTCAGCTTCTCCCCCGCCCCATCAAACACATGCACCGTCTTGCCAACCGAGCACGCCAGCACCCCCTTCCCATCGGAATGCGCCGCGACATGCTCCACCCACTTCATCATCCCGAACTCGGCAATCCCCGACACCGTCCCATCGGTCGAAATCCGCAAAAACTTCCCGTCATCCCCCCCCGTCACCCACCCCGCCGGCCGCCCATCCGCCACCAGCTCCAACACCGCCCCGTCATGCGCCGCGACCGGAATCCACGCCCGCCCCTTCGCCGCAATCCGCAAACTCCCATCCCCCAGCGCAAACGCGCAGGTGCCCGACTTGTCGTAGGCAGCACCGACAACAAACGCACCGAGCGCCTCGGTCACCCCGCGCTCCTCAAGCAACCGATCCGGAGAAATGGCCTGGCTCATCGTGCGAAATCACCCATAAGAAAGACGAGGGCGCTGCCCTCGACCCGCTGGGGCGTCGCCCCAGGCCCCATTCATTGAGGGTGCAGAAGGTCCGACCTCCTGCCTTCCCTTTCTACTCTGCCTGGCAGGACTCAAAGCCCCGGCGCAACTGCGGCCGGTTCAGATTGCGCCCAATGAACACCAACCGGCTCACCCGCGGATCGCCCTCTTTCCACGGCCCGATGAAATCCCCATCCGCGATCATATGCACCGCCTGGAACGCAAACCGCCGATCCTCGCCCGCATACGACAAAATCCCCTTTGTCCGCAGCAGGTTCCCCCCCTGCTCGGCCAGCAACGCCCCGATCCACGCATTGAACCGCTCGGGATCGATCGGCTTCTCCACCTCGAAACTCATGCTGGCGATGTCGTCGTTATGCTCATGCTCATCGTCGGTCAGGAAGTCCGGCGTATGCGCCAGAACCCGGTTCAGATCGAACGCCCCCTGGTTCAGCAACTCCGCAATCGGCACGTTCGACTTGGTGGCATGATGGATCTTCGCAAACTTGTTGATCCGCCGGATCGACGCCTCCACCAGCGCCGCCTCCTCCGCCGTCACCAGGTCCATCTTGTTCAGCACGATCACATCGGCAAACGCGATCTGATCCTCCGCCTCATTGCTGTCCGCCAGCCGCGCCGGCAGGTGCTTGGCGTCCACCACGGTGATAATGGCATCCAGCTTGGTCCGCGCCCGCACCTCGTCATCGACAAAAAACGTCTGCGCCACCGGCGCCGGCTGGGCCAGCCCGGTGGTCTCGATGATGATCCCGTCAAACTTCTCGCGCCGCTTCATCAACCCGCCGACAATGCGGATCAGGTCGCCGCGCACGGTGCAACAGATGCACCCGTTGTTCATCTCGAACACTTCCTCGTCGGTATCCACGACCAGGTCGTTATCCACCCCCAATTCCCCGAACTCATTGATAACCACGGCGTATTTCTTGCCATGATTCTCCGTCAGGATGCGGTTCAACAGCGTCGTCTTCCCGGCCCCGAGATAGCCGGTCAGCACGGTCACGGGGATCAGGGGCATGGCGTCGGACATATCGTTCGCTCCGAAGGGGGCTTGCTGGCGCTCTATATAGGTCCGCCCAGCCTCCGCGACCATGCCTCCAGCGCATCGCCCCGCAGCGCATCCAACGCATCCCCCAGCGCCGGCTCTTCGCCCGGCAACAGCGCGCACAACCGCATCGACGGATGCACCCCCTCCAGCACCCGTGCCCGCCCCGCCGCCGAAACCGCGCCAACCCGTGTCACCTGCGCCAACAGGAAGGTCCGCTCCGCCGCATCCCGCGCCCCCCTTCGCCCCTGCGGATCGGAATGCACGATCAGCACCACCGGCACCGGCCGGAACACCCCGCCCAGGATCGCCGCCACTTCCAGCGCGTCATGCACCTCGATCACCGCCGGCCCCAGCCCGCGCAACACCCGCGCCACCCCCCCGGCATAACGCCGCGTCAGGCTCCCCGGCCGCCAAGACGGCACCACCGCGCGGTACTCCACCCCGCCAAACCCGCCCGCCCCCTGGGCAGGCCCCACCACCACCACCCGAAACCGACCGCCCACCCCCGCCACCATCCGCGCAACCGCCGCGCAATCCCCCTCCGGCGGCAAGACAACCGCCACAATCTCCGTCACACCGCCCCCGCCAGCACCTGCCGCCGCAACCCATCCAGCCGCCGCGCCGCGACCCCGAGGTCGAACAGCTTCGCCCGCGCCCGCCCCGCCGCCCCCAGCGCCGCCATCCGCCCGGGATCCCCCGCCACCTCCCGGATCACCGCCGCCAAAGCCGGCGCATCCTCCGGATCAATCGCCACCCCCGCCTCGCCAAACACCTCCGGCAACCCCCCCCGCGGCGCACACAACAGCGCCCCCCCCGCCGCCATCGCCTCCAGCGCCGTCAGCCCGAACGGCTCCGGCCACCGGCTCGGCACCACGACAATCGCCGCCCGCGCCATCGCCGCCATCACCTCGCCATGCGGCCGATACCCCCACATCTCCACCCCCGCCGCCGCCGCCATCGGCCGCAACGCCTTCAACCAAGGCGTCTCCGGCGCCGTCGGCCCAAACCCATCCGCCCCGATCATCACCGCCCGCCACCCCGGCAAATCCGGCAACGCCGCCCCGCACGCCGCCACAAACGTATCCACCCCCTTGTCCCGCACCACCCGCCCGGCAAACAGCACGACTTTCTCCCGCTCCGGCGGCGACTCCGGCACCTCCGCCAAATCCAACCAATTGTGCAACACCACGGGATCGCGCACCGGCGCCCCAACCCCCTCCAGCAACCGCCCGCGCAAATACCCCGACGAACACGCCACCATCGCCAGCCGCCCCAACAGCGCCGCCCGCTCCCCCGCCGTCTTCGCCGCCCGCATCCCCTGCGGATCGTTGTTCAAAAACAGCGAAACCGGCACCCCCGCAAACCGCCGCGCCAGAAACATCGCCAGCTCCGGCCGGTTATGGACCTCGATCAGCCCGGCCGGCCGCTCGCGCAACACCCGTGCCACCGCATGCCCATACCGCCGCGCCCGGTTCACCGGTGGCCACCACCCCGCCCGCGCCGCCTCAAACGGCACATCCTCAAACGCCGGCGTCGGCGGCGGCGGCCCCACCACGAACGGATCAAACCCATCCCGCCACGTCGCCAGCCGATGCACCAGCAACGCCAGCGCCCCCGCACTCCCAGGCGAAAAATGCTCTCGATACGGCAGGACGATCGCAACCCGGACAGACGTCATGCCAATGCTCTATCAAGCCGGCGCGTTCTGCGGCAATGCTCGCCCATGCACCCGGGCCGAATCATCTTCTTCGCCATCCTCCTGGCCACCAGCGCCGGCCTCACCTGGCTCATGCTCCAGGTGCTCGCCCCCGGCGGCTGGCGCGCGGCCGAAGTTCTTATCTTCCTCGCCTTCCTCGGCCTCGTCCCCTGGCTCGGCGTCTGCTTGGCCAACGCCATCCCCGGCTTCCTCCAGCTCATCCTCTCCCAAAACCCCCCCCGCGCCGTCCTGCCGATCACCGGAGACATCGAATCCGGCGACATCACCCTCACCACCGCCATCGCCATCACCATCCGCAACGAGGACATGGCGCTGGTATTGCCCCCCCAACGCACCCTCCTCGCCGCCCTCGACCAGACCGGCGCCAGCGAAAAATTCACCCTCTGGCTCCTCTCCGACACCCAAGACCCCACCGCCGCCGCCGCCGAACAAGCCGCCATCGCCGCCTTCCGCGCCGCCGACCCAAACCCCACCCGCATCCACTACCGCCGCCGCACCGAAAACACCGGCTTCAAGGCCGGCAACGTCATGGACTTCCTCGACCACCACGCCCAGGGCATCGACCTCGTCCTGATGCTCGACGCCGACTCCGCCATGACCGCCCCCGCCACGCTCCGCCTCGTCCGCATCATGCAAGCCGACCCCACCATGGGCATCGTCCAAAACCTCACCGTCGGCAAACCCGCAGCCGCCGCCTTCCCCCGCCTCTTCCAGTTCGGCATGCGCGCCGGCATGCGCGTCTGGGCCACCGGCCAGGCCCTCTGGCAAGGCGACGAAGGCCCTTACTGGGGCCACAACGCCATCCTGCGAGCCCACGCCTTCCGCACCCACTGCAAACTCGAACCCCTCCCCGACGGCAGCCCCATCCTCTCCCACGACCAGGTCGAAGCCGCCCGCATCCGCGCCGCCGGCTGGCGCGTCTGCGTCTGGGCCGGCGAAGACGGCTCCCAAGAAGCCAACCCCCCCGCCCTCCCAGAATTCCTCCACCGCGACTCCCGCTGGCTCGCCGGCAACCTGCAATACTGGCACCTGCTGCGCCTGCCCGGCTTCCGCTGGATGGGCCGCTGGCAACTCATCCAAGCCATCATGATGTTCCTCGGCGCCCCACTCTACGTCGCCATCCTCGCCCTCGCCGCCCTCCTCGCCGCCACCGGAGGCGCAACCGAAACCCCCCGCCCAGCCCTCGCCGCCCTCGCCCTGGCCTGGACCCTCGCCCTCTACGCCCCCAAACTCCTCGGCTACCTCGAAATCCTCCTCTCCCCCGCCCGCAGCGCCCGATACGGCGGCCGCCCCCGCTTCGCCCTCGGCGCCATCCTCGAATTCATCTTCATGCTGCTCATGGACGCCATCGCCCAACTCCACAAAACCCTCGCCATCGCCCGCCTCGCCCTCGGCCGAAAACCCTCCTGGCTGCCGCAAAACCGCACCGACCGCGGCGTCTCCTGGACCGAAGCCACCCGAATGTTCTGGCCCCACACCCTCATCGGCCTCATCACCTTCACCGCCTTCGCCCAAGCCGGCACCCCCGCCATCCTCTGGGCCACCCCCTTCGCCGCCGGCCTCCCCCTGGCCATCCCCTTCTGCGTCCTGACCGCCAGCCCTGGCTTCTCAGCCTGGATCCGCCGCCACCAGATCGCCGCCGTCCCCGAGGAATTGAACCGGCCATAAGCGAAAGACAAACAGCAGGAAGAATCTTCTTTTTGTGAACAAAAAGAAGCAAAAAAACTTCATCTATAAAGACTCTTCTCTCCCCTCGCGCTTGGGCGGGGGGAGCCGGAGGGGGGCTCTTCTCCTTACTTTTGTCATACTGAGCGGCGCGAAGGACCCACCCGAAATGCCCGACCTAGCCTGGAACAAAGCCACCTGGGACGGCGCCTACGACTGGTCCCAACACGGCCACGAGTGGTCCAACACCTGGGGCAACTCCCAGGGCATGTTCTTCACCACCCTCCTCCCCCGCATCGCCGCCTCCCTGCCCGCCCAGTCCGTCCTCGAAATCGCCCCCGGCCACGGCCGCGTCACCGCCATGCTCCTGCCCTTCTGCACGGTGTTCCACGGCATCGACCTCTCCACCCAATGCACCGAGTTCTGCCAAACCCGCTTCGCCACCCACCCCAACGCCAGCTTCCACACCAACGACGGCCTCTCCCTCCAAGCCATCGCCAACCACCGCTTCAACCTCGTCTTCTCCTACGACTCCCTCGTCCACGCCGACCTGCCCGTCTTCGAGGCCTACATCCCCCAAATCCTCGCCCTCCTCGCCCCAGGCGGCATCGCCTTCCTCCACCACTCCAACCTCGCCGCCTTCCCCGAGGTCACGGACTTCCAGCACCGCTCCACCACCACCTCCGCCCCCCTCATCGCCGAACTGGTCCAGCGCCACGGCGGCAAAATCCTCGTCCAGGAAATGTTCAACGGCGGCCCAACCGTCGCCTATGACTGCTTCACCACCTTCTGCCGCGCCGAAGATCACCCAGGAATCGACCCCCAAACCATCTTCAACCCCGCCCTCCTGCTGCGCGAAGCCCACCTCGCCCGCGACTCCATCAACGCCTATCTCCGCATCCTGCCCTCCTCCGCCCGTGCCTAAAGCAAGGCGAGGGCTCTGCCCTCGACCCGCAAGGGGCCGGCGACCCCTTGACCCGCATTCCTTAGCGGCGTCCCCAATCACATCGCTCCAATAGTCGCGCCCGACGTGCCATGACCGAGAACACCTGCTACTGGGCTGCTGTTGCGAAACCGAAGTTTACGCTACTCTAGGCGGCGTTCAGCGAAAGCGAGTCGATACCGTGAAGCTTAAATCAATAACTCTGCGCAATTTTAAGCAGTTTGAGAAAATCACGATCCCCTGCAGAGATACGAATGTCCTCGTCGGGCCGAATAACGCGGGAAAATCTACGGCGTTGGACGCATTAAGAATCGGTGCAGATGTAATTCGGATAATGTCTCGCCGCAAGCCAGTCAATCAATCGCACGACGGATTTGGAGTATGTCCATCTTACCATATCGAGCACACTTCCTTGAGTGTAGGGACCACAAATATCGTTCGTGATTACGGCGACGAAGATGCGATGATAACTTTGATGCATGAAAACGGCGCCGAGATAAATATTTTATTGCACCCAGACCGGGCCGCCACGGCTTTTCTAAAAGTTAATGGGCAATACCCAAGAAATATTCCACAGATAGTGGCCGCCTTTCCATTAAAATTGGTGGTAATACCTACGCTCGGACCACTTGAAGAGAATGAACCACATTTTTTAGACGAGACGGTGAGGAGAAACGAAACTACCCGACTAGCCCATCGAAATTTTCGGAATATATGGTATCGTAAAACTGACGAAGAGTTTTCGGAATTTAAGAAATTAATAGAGGATTCCTGGCCGTCTATGACTGTCAAGAAACCGGCCATCGGCTATCGTCCCGAGTCATTCGTGGAAATGTACTTCTCAGAAGAGAGAAGAGATCGAGAGGTGTATTGGTCGGGGTTCGGATTTCAGATTTGGATGCAAATGATGACGCACATTATGCGCGGCAAGCAAGACTCGGTTATCGTTTTAGATGAGCCCGACATTTACCTGCATCCAGATTTACAGCGAAGATTAGTCGGCGTGTTGAAAGAAAGATTTGGACAAATATTTTTATCGACGCACTCCTCTGAGATAATAAATGAGGTAAATTCCAGCGAAATTTTGACTATTTCAAAAAAATACCAAACGGCAAGGCGAGTAACGACGGATAAGCACTTACGCGAGGTATTCAAATATATCGGATCTTCTGAAAATATTGAGATCTCTCGGATTAGCAAAGCTCGCAGAATTGTTTTTTTGAAGGACAAGACAAAAAAATCTTTCGCAGGTTCGCTCAAAAGGTTTCCACTCGCACGTTCCTTGATGACCCCGATACGGTGTTTCTGCAGGCCGGCGGGTTCTCTCAATGGAGGCGTGTAAAAGAGGTCGAATGGACATTAGACAACGTGTTTGATCTACAAGTGAAAATTGTTTCCGTATTTGATAGAGACTACAGGTGTGACGAAGAGGTCGGGGAATTCGTGGATTCAATGAACTCGGAAGGTAGTAAGTGTTTCGTATTGGGATGTAAGGAGATAGAAAATTTCGTGATTAACGTCGATGCCGTTTTTCGCCTGCTCCAGCGGCGAACAGAAGAGGGCGAGCTAGACATCGACCGAACAACTTTGGCAGAAATTGTTGACAGAATTGTCTTGGATATGCGCAGCGACACCGTGTCTCACATAATGAGCAATTACACCAATTTTTATAGAAAAAAAGAGCCGAACTTGGATTTTTCCACACTCACGAAACGCGCTTTGGATCGAGCGGAAGCCTTGTGGGCTGTCCCAGAACGCCGGTTACAATTGGTCCCTGGGAAGGAATTTATGTCAGTATTATCGACGCACCTTCAATCTTATCACAAAAAGTCGATCACCTTGGCTGGCGTGCTCAATGAGATGCGCACATCCGAAATTCCACTGGAGATGAGCAAGCTTGTCAACGATATTGACAGCTTTTTTTCCCGTTAACAAGCCATTTGGCGGATGCGCTTGCCACGTAGTCGATACGAAGCTCGGATCGCAGACCGGTGTTGGGGTGCACGTGTCAAAACTTCGCTGAGCTTGCTGCCACACGTCTCCACGTCGTCAACGCCTGTATCGCCCGCGCGAGCCAGCTTTGGAAGCTCCTCGACCCGACCGCAGCTCCCCGTCGTAGACTTCGCTTCGGCCGTATCAACTTCGCTTGGTCACGTAGTGCGCAACCGCAATAACCACCGGCAACAACAACTCCGGACCCAGATACCCCAACCAAACAACCGACGGCGCAGGCTCCCCAACCTGGCTGATCGACACCAGCCGCCCCACGCCTGCCTTCAACACCCCTGCGCCAGCACATACACCAGCGTTCCCTGCCGCCGAATGGTGACCCCGGCCCACAGGTTGATCACGCCATTGGAAGAATCCACCCCCGCCATGGACCGGTGCACATTGTCCAGCCGAGGCGACGTCTCGGGCTGCCCCAAAAACATCCGCAGCGCCCCGCCAAGCATCGCGATCGTCGCAATGATAAAAAGACAAACCTGAACAACGCGCTGGCTCCCCCGCATGGGCTGCTCCTCCCCGTATTGGCGGCCCGGCCAAATTCTTGCCCCGCCGCCCCACAACACCGTTGCACCGGTCCGCCGGCCGTTATATAGAACGT
Organism: Asaia bogorensis; assembly: GCA_945869965.1. Lineage (GTDB taxonomy): Bacteria > Pseudomonadota > Alphaproteobacteria > Acetobacterales > Acetobacteraceae > CAMDGX01. The sequence continues at coordinate 27,482 of CAMBRC010000021.1, read as the reverse complement.
ATCATGAACATGAACCCCAACAGCGCCCAGGACCGCGCATCCCCCCCGCACCCAGCCATCGGACTCGCATTCCGTGTCGATCAGATCATCACCGCCCTGCGCCACCTCATCAACGCCCGCGCCCCCCTCCTCGGCATCTTCTTCATGCCCCTCCACCACCGCCTCGGCCGCTCCCTGCGCCGCCTCACCACCCTCCTCACCCGCCTCGCCACCGGCCAATACCCGGCCCCGCGCCCCGCGCGCCCAAGCCAGCACAGCGGCCCACCCCCCATCCAACTCCCGCGCAGTCACGCCTGGATCGTCGCCAAACTTGGCTACCAAGCCGCCGCCTATGCCTCCCACCTCGAACACCTGCTGCGCGACCCCGACATGCTACAGCTCCTCGCCGCCGCCCCGCCAAACGCCCAGGCCGCCGCCGCGAGAACCCTCCGCCCGCTCTGCCGCATGCTCGGAGTCCCCCTCCCGCCCATCCTCCAACCACCGCCGCGCCCACCCGCGCCCAAAAAAGCCACGCCCGAAAAACCTGCCCGCCTCCCCCGCCTCACCGCGCAAGACCTCTTTCCCCGCCGCACCCCGCGCGACATGCCCTTCCTGGTCCCTCCCTTCGTCTACCGCCCGGCCAAAAAAAAGCGACCCGCCTGAGCATCACGCCCAGGCAGGTCGATTTCATTGCGAATTCAAAAAGTTACGCCAGGCGAAGTTACCGCTCCAGGCACATGGCCACACCCATGCCCCCGCCAATACAAAGCGTCGCCAACCCCTTCTTCGAATCCCGCTTTTGCATCTCATGCAACAGCGTGATCAACACCCGCGCCCCAGACGCCCCGATCGGATGCCCAATCGCAATCGCCCCACCATTCACGTTCACCTTCGACGTATCCCAGCCCATGTCCTTGTTCACCGCACAGGCCTGGGCAGCAAAAGCCTCGTTCGCCTCGATCAGATCAAGGTCCCCAACGTTCCACCCCGCCCGCTTCAACGCCTTCCGGCTCGACGGAATTGGCCCTGTCCCCATCACCGACGGATCAACCCCCGCCGTGGCAAAACTGGCAATCCGCGCCAACGGCGTAAGCCCCCGCCGCGCCGCCTCGGCCCCGGACATCACCACCAGCGCCGAAGCCCCGTCATTGATCCCACTGGCATTCCCCGCCGTCACCGTCCCGTCCTTGGTAAACGCCGGCCGAAGCTTGGTCATGCTCTCCATGCTGGAATCATGGCGGATATACTCGTCATCCGAAACCACGGTATCCCCCCGCCGCCCCTTCACCGTCACCGCCGCGATCTCATCGCGGAACCGCCCGGCCTTCTGCGCCGCCGATGCCTTCTGCTGACTGGCCAGGGCGAACTCGTCCTGTTCCTCCCGGGTAATCTGATACGCCCGGGCCACGTTCTCCGCCGTATTGCCCATGTGGTAGCCAAAGAAAGCGTCCCACAACCCGTCCTTGATCATCGTGTCGACCAACTGCATGTCGCCCATCTTCGCCCCCGCCCGAAGATACGTCCCATGCTGCGACTGGCTCATGCTCTCCTGCCCACCCGCAATGACGATGCTGCTCTCCCCGGTGCGGATCTGCTGCGCCGCCAACGCCACCGCCCTCAGGCCCGACCCACAAACCTGGTTGATCCCAAACGCCGTCGCCTCATCCGGAACCCCCGCCGCCCGGGCTGCCTGACGTGCCGGATTCTGCCCCTGGTTGGTGGTCAACACCTGCCCCAGGATCACCTCGTCAACATCCCCGCCCGTCAACCCGGCCCGAGCCAAAACCGCCTGGATCGCCGATGTCCCCAGCACATGCGCCGGCACCGCCCCAAAAGCCCCATTGAAACTGCCCACCGGCGTACGCGCCGCGGCGACGATGACGATGTCATCCATGCGTGTGTCCTCCTGCGGCGGGAACACCCCGCGCTTTTGCCGATCCTATCGCACCGCACAACGTAGTTAAAGCGTGGCGATCCACGCCGATAACGGCCGCCACAACACCCGCTCCGCCCGCCCCCCGGCCACCATGCCGACATGCCCGGCCGCCGGCGAATGCAAAACCGCCCCGGGAATCAAATCCACCAACGGCCGGGCACTCTCGGGCGGCACAATCCGGTCGCGCCCCGGCACCGCCACGAACGCCGGAACCCTCAACCGCCCAGGCTCCACCACCGCCCCGGCCACCCGCCACATCCCCCGCGACGGCGTGTTGGCGCCATACCACCCGGCAATACACTCCCGCGCCACGGCACCCGCCAGGGGCACCCCGTCATTCAACCAATCCTCGACCGCCACAAACTGCCGGGCCCGGTCACTGTCCTGGTCAACCCGGCCAAATCCCGCATACTTCGCCCCAATCCGCCAGGGATCGAGCATGGCAAACAGTGTTTGGATAGCATCGATCGGCAATCGCCCGGTCAGCGCCATCAGCGGCTCCAGCAACGGCAACAACCCCGCCATCGCCCGTGCCGCCTCAGCCTCCACCGCATGAAAATCCCACGGCGTCGCCAACAGCGCCAACCCGCGCACCAACTCCGGCCGACGCTGCGCGGCCGCCAGGCACAACAGCCCGCCCATGCAATACCCCGTCAAAACGACCGGCTCACCCATCGCCAACAGCGCCCGTTCCAGCCGCCCGGCGATATAATCCGTCAGGGTGAAGCCCCGCTCCACCTCCCCCGGCCACCCCCAATCCAGCAACAACACCCGATGCCGCGCCGCGAGAAACCGCACCATCGACTGCCCTTCGGCCAGGTCCAGCACATAGGCCCGGTTGACCAGGCTCGGCACGAACAACACCGGTGGACCGAGCCCGCCATAGTCGAGCACGCGGCTCTCCCCCTCCGTCCAAACCACCGGCGGCTGTTCGAGATTCCGATGCCAGGGATGCCGCCGATACGCGGCAATTCCGGCAATCAGCTCAGCCGGAAGGTTCGGATCGGCCGGCCCCGGCGGCAGATTCGCCAGCAATGCGTTCCAAATCGGCAATCCGCCGTTCCAAGGCATCGATCCGGGCGAGAAGGGCGTCACGCTCCGCAAACTGGCCAGCGCCAGATGCAGCAACAGCGGGCGCGGACCACGGCGGATCATGCGGGGCGAGCCGGGCGGCATTGGCCCAAAGTGCGGCCATGGCTTGCCACGTCTCCAGCGCCTCGCGATCGGCCGCCAGGCCGGCGAGTTCGGTTTGGACCAGCGTCATCCAGTCGCGCAAAACTGCGGCGGGGTCGGGCGGTGCGCCTGGGTCGGTGGTCATCCGTCATGGGTACTCCGCCGCCGAGCTTAGAGCATCCTCGGTTCCGGCGGAATCGCCGCAGCAGAAGGTTTCGCTCCCGCCAAACCCCGTGCTATCTTGCGCTGCACAATTCCCGTAGAGGGCCGGATGTCGCAAGCAGCGCCGTTGGACGACAAAGCCCACCCTGACTCCAAACCGGCCGATGCGCCGACGGTGGTGGTGAAGAAATACGCCAATCGCCGCCTGTACAACACCGAGAGCTCCAGCTACATCACCCTGGATTCGCTGGCCGAAATGGTGCGCCTGGGCCGCGACTTCGTGGTTTATGACGCCAAGAGCGGCGAGGACATCACTCGCTCGGTGCTCACCCAGATCATTGTCGAAGAGGAAAGCAAGGGCCGGGCGATGCTGCCCACCGGGTTCCTGCGCCAGTTGATCGGCTTCTATGGCAATTCCATGCAATCGGTGGTGCCGAAATACCTCGAACAGGCGCTGGGCGCTTTCACCGTGCAACAGGACCAAATTCGCCGGTCGGTGCAACAGACGCTGGGCACCTTCGTCCCGCCCGGGCTGGAAGAGATCGGCCGGCAAAACATGGCGATGATGGAACGTGCGATGAGCCTGTTCTCGCCCTTCCTGCCGCAAGAGCCAGACGCCGCCCGGCCGCCGGCCTCGCCGATGGAGGAGGAGGTCGCCGCGCTGAAGCGCGAGGTGGAGTTGCTCCGCCAACAGCTCACCGAGGCGCGCACCGCCGGGCGCAAGGCGTGACACCTGACTGGCCCCAAGCCGAGGGGGTCTTTGCGCCGGGCGATTTTCCGGTGGCCAAAGGCGGCGTGATCCGCGACTGCAGGGTGGTGTGGAAGACTCATGGTACGCTGAGCGCGGCGAAGGACAATGTGATCCTGTATCCGTGTTCGTACGGGGCGACGCACCCGGACATGGAATTTCTCATCGGCCCGGACGGAGTACTGGACCCGACGCGGTGGTTCATCGTCATTCCCAACATGTTCAGCGGCGGGGTCTCCTCCAGCGCCGCCGACACACCGGATTTTCCCGCGCTGGTGACTTACGCCGACCTGATCGAGGTCCAGCGGCGGTTGTTGGCCGAGGTGTTCGGGATCGAGCGCCTGGCCGCCGTGTATGGGTTCTCGATGGGGGCGCAACAGGCCTATCACTGGGCGGCGCTTCATCCCGACCGCGTCGATCGTGCATTCGTGCTGTGCGGCACGGCGCGGACTTCGGTGCACAACAAGGTGTTCCATTCCGGCCTGTTGCGGACACTGGAAGCAGCGCCCGAGCATAGCGGCGGGGGCCGGTTCAGTGCCGAGCCGGTGCTGGCCAAGAAGGCGTTTGCCCATATCTATGCCGGCTGGGCGCTGAGCCAGGATTTCTACCGGGCGGGGCTGCACATGAGCGTCCTGGGTGCGCCGGACCTGGACACCTATCTGCGCACCGACTGGACCGAGCGGATGGGGGCGCGGCCGGCGGCGAATCTGTATGCCCAGCTGATGACATGGTACCATGGCGATATCGCCGATGGTGGCGACTTGCCGACAGCACTGGGGGCGATCCGGGCGCGGATGGTGCTGATGCCGAGCGAGACCGATCTGTATTTCCGGGTGGCCGACAATGCGGCGGAGTTGCCCTATCTGCGGAATGGCATCCTCAAGCCGATCCCGAGCATCTGGGGCCATCGGGCGGGTAATCCGAACGCCGCGGTGATCCCCGCCGATTTCGCCTTCGTGAAGGCGGCGGTACGCGAAGCGATGGATGCCTGACACCCGGCCGGCGTGGCAGCGCTGGCGAACCGCCGATACGAAAGAAAGATTCAAGATCGTCGGCGCCGGCATCGGAGCGGCGCTGATCGCCGCCCTTCTGATCGGGGGCTTTGTGGGCATGCTCATGGACGAAGCCCCGGCGTGCGACGGAGAATGGGCGATGCACCGGCTGTCGGCGCTGTACGACAACAAGCGCCTGCTGCGCGCCACCGACGTCCGGGCCCCGCGCCAGCTCGCCGCCGGAATCAGAAGCCGGTCCTGCATGGCAACTGTCACCTTCGCCGACGGCTCGCGGCGGGAGGTGCGTTACGCGTTCGAATCCGCGGGTCGGTCTCCGGGGCATAGGCTGCGGATCGACTACAACAAGTGACGATTCCCCCGCACTGCAAAACCGGCTAGACGCGAAGGTCAGAGCGAGGGAGCGGACCATGGAATTGGGTGTCATCGGGCTTGGCCGGATGGGCGGCAACATCGTGCGGCGGCTGCATCGGGCGGGGCATCATTGCGTGGTTTATGACGCCAACCCCAAGGCGGTGGCGGACCTGGCGGCCATTGGCGCCACGCCAGCGACGTCCTTGGCGAATTTGGCCGGTAAGCTGAAGCAATCGACCAAGGCGGCATGGGTGATGTTGCCGGCGGGGAAGATCACCGAGGACGCGGTTGCCGAGCTGGGCGGGTATTTCGGCGCGGGCGATATCCTGATCGATGGGGGGAACTCCAATTTCAAGGACGATGTGCGCCGGGCGGCCGAGCTTGGGGCGAAGGGGGTGCGGTATCTGGATGTCGGGACGTCGGGCGGGGTGTGGGGGCTGGAGCGCGGCTATTGCCTGATGATCGGGGGCGACAAGGCGGCGTTTGAGTATCTCGATCCGATCTTTTCGGCGCTGGCGCCGGGGATTGGCGATATTCCGCGCACCGAGGATCGCGGTCCCGGCCATGATCCCAGGGCCGAGCAGGGTTATCTGCATTGCGGTCCCAGCGGTGCCGGGCATTTCGTCAAGATGATCCATAACGGCATCGAATACGGGATGATGCAGGCGATGGCGGAGGGGTTCGACATCCTGCAGGGCCGGGCCTCGGCCAAGCTCCAGGCGGACCAGCGCTATGACTTCAACATGGCCGATGTTGCCGAGGTGTGGCGGCGCGGGAGCGTGGTGGTGTCCTGGTTGCTGGACCTGTCGGCGCAGGCGTTGACGCGGGACGGGACGTTGGAGACCTTCAGCGGGCATGTGGAGGATTCCGGCGAGGGGCGCTGGACGATCGACACCGCCATCGAACAGGCCACCCCGGCCGAGGTGCTGGCGGCGTCGTTGTTCGTGCGGTTTCGTTCGCGCCAGGACCATACGTTTGCCGAGAAGATGCTGTCCGCGATGCGGCTGGGGTTTGGTGGGCATGTGGAGGCACCGAAGAAGGGCTAGGCGCGTGAAGGAAGGGAAAGGCCAGGGGCGTTGCCCCTGGACCCCAGCAGGGGGCCGAGCCCCCTGCACCCTCATGAATGGGGGTCTGGGGCCGCTGGCCCCAGCGGGTCGAGGGCAGAGCCCTCGCCTTTTCGCATGACCGAACTCGCCCGCCACGCCGCCGCCGAGGCTGCCGCGGCGCTGGCCGAGGATGGCATGTTGCTGGGGCTCGGCACCGGCCGGACGATGGACCTGGTGCTGCGGGCTCTGGCCGCTCGGATGCGCGGCGAGGGGTTGCGTTTCACGGGCGTGGCAACGTCGGAGGCGACGGCAGCGCGGGCGCGGGCGCTGGGAATTGAGTTAGTGGCGGCGGAGGGGCCGTGTGACCTGGCGATTGACGGGGCGGACGAGATCGAGCGGGGGTCGCTGCGGCTGATCAAGGGCGGTGGTGGGGCGTTGCTGCGGGAAAAGATCGTGGCGGAATCGGCGCTTCGTTTTGTGGTGGTGGCCGAGGCGGGCAAGCTGGTGGATCGGCTGGGGAAGTTTGCATTGCCGGTGGAGGTGGTGCCGTTCGGCTGTGTGGTGACCGCGGTGCGGATTGCGGCGCTGGGGGGGGCGCCAGTGCTGCGGCGGCGCGAGGGCGGGCCCGTGCGGACGGATAACGGCAATCTCATCCTGGACTGTCCTGGTTTTGCGCCGATCCGTGATCCGTTCACGCTGGAGCGCAGCCTGCGCGCGGTGGCGGGGGTGGTGGCGACCGGGTTGTTCCTGTTGCCGGTCGAGCGGGCGATCATCGGGCACGACGATGGGCGGGTGGAGGAATTGCTGCGGTGATACTGGTGGTGATGGGGGTTTCCGGCAGCGGCAAGACCACGGTGGCGCGCGGGCTGGCCGAGCGGCTGGGCTGGCGGTTCCAGGAGGGCGATGCACTGCATCCGCCGGCGAATGTGGCGAAGATGTCGGCGGGGACGCCGCTTTCGGACGCGGATCGCTGGCCGTGGCTGGCGGCGATCGCGGCGGTGATCGATGGCTGGCGGGACGCGGGGGTGAGCGGGGTTGTCACCTGTTCGGCGCTGAAGCGGGCGTATCGCGCGGTGCTGATGGGGGGGCGGCCCGATGTGCGGCTGGTCTACCTGGCGGGGGACAAGGCGCTGATTGCCGGGCGGATGGCGGCGCGAAAGGGGCATTTCATGCCGGCAGCGCTGCTGGACAGCCAGTTCGCGGCGCTGGAGCCACCGTGGGCGGAGGAAAACCCGATCGTGGTGGATATCGGGCCGGCGCCGGAGGTGTTGGTGGAGGGGCTGGTGGCGCGTCTCGGCGCTACTGGAACAGCCTGAGCGCGGAGAGCGCGGTGCGCCAGACGCCCCAGGCCAGCGGCAGCCCGACCATCAGCCACAGCAGGACCAACCGGATGCTCATGGTTGCTTCTCCAGCGGGCGGATGAGCCGGTTGCACAGCCAGCCCAGCGCCAGCAACGCGGCCATGACGTACATCGTCACCGTATAGGCCTGGGCCGGGGGCACGCCGCGCTCGATCTGCCAGGCGCGCAGGTAGTTCACCAGCACAGGGCCGAGCACGCCGGCGACCGACCAGGCGGTGAGCAGGCGGCCGTGGATGGCGCTGACCTGCAGCGTGCCGAACAGGTCACGCAGATAGGCCGGGATGGTGGCGAAGCCGCCGCCGTAAAGCGACAGGATCAGCGCGAAACCGGCGACGAACAGGCTGACCGAGCCGATCCGGCCGGCCAGCGGGACCGTGGCATAGAGGGCGAGGCCGAGGGCGAAGAAGATGGCGTAGGTGGCCCGGCGGCCGATGCGGTCGGAGATCGACGACCAGAAGAAGCGCCCGGCCATGTTGAACAGGCTCAGCAGGCCGACGAAGCCGGCCGCGGCCCCGGCGTCGATGCGGCCAGGGAACATCTCCTGGATCATCGGCGAGGCCTGGCCCAGCACGCCGATCCCCGCCGTGACGTTCAGGCACAGCACCAGCCAGAGCAGCCAGAATTGCCGCGTGCGGATGGCTTCGGTGGCTTCCACCCCGCGCACCTGGACCGCCGGCGGCGGGGTCCAGCCGGGCGGGGTCCAGCCCTCGGGCGGCACCCGCACCACCGCGGCGCCGAGCAGCATGAAGCCGAGATAGATCACGCCCAGCACCAGGAAGCTCTGCCACACCCCGGGGACGGGGAAGCGGGCCATCAGTTCCACCTCCAGCGGGGCGGCCACCAATGCGCCGCCGCCGAAGCCCATGATCGCAAGGCCAGTGGCCATACCGGGCCGGTCAGGGAACCACTTGATCAGGGTGGAGACCGGCGAGATGTAGCCGATGCCCAAGCCGCAGCCGCCGAGCACGCCGTAGCCGAGATAGACCAGCCAGAGTTGGTGCCAGGCCACACCCGCGGCGGCGACCACGAAGCCGCCGGAGAAGCACAGGGCGGCCACCGCCATCGCGAGGCGCGGCCCGACCCGCTCGACCCAGCGCCCGAACAGCGCGGCCGACAAGCCCAGCACGGCGATGGCCAGCGAGAAGATCCAGCCTAGCTCGACCAAGCTCCAGTCGTCCGCCGTGCCGCCGAGCAGGCGGGTCATCGGCAGGTTGAAGGGCGAGAAGGCATAGGCCTGGCCGATCGAGAGGTGCACCGCCAACGCGGCGGGCGGCACCATCCAGCGGCTGTAGCCGGGCGGCGCCACTGTTTGGGTGCGATCGAACAGCATGCGATCCGTCCTTGCGATGGCGGGCGGCAAGGCCAGCTAGGTGGAAGCTTCGCCCCTCAACCCCACCAAGGGCCGTCGCCCTTGGAACCCCTACGAAGTCATGGGGTCAAGGGGGCCCGGTCCCCTTGCGGGTCCAGGGCAGCGCCTGGCCTTGCTATCCTGTCGTCACGCGCCAGCATGCCGCCCATCCCGGTGGCTGCCATTGATCCAGCGCAAGCGTCATCACTATTAATTGCTATGTCGCAATAGTTTTATGCTCGCCGCCGGCGCCAGGACGGCGCGGGAGCAACGGCGATGCAGCAGTTCCAGCTCGGCGTCACCATGGCGGGGGCGATCTCGGCGGGGGCCTATAGCGGCGGCGTGTTCGACATGCTGTTCGAGGTGCTGGAGGCCTGGCAACAGGCCAAGGACGCGGGCGAGGATGTGCCGACGCACGATGTGGTGGTGCCGGTGATTTCCGGCGCCTCGGCCGGCAGCATCACCGGGGCGATCGGGCTGGTAGCGCTGGCCGACAAGGAGGCCGGGTATCCGGAGTCCCGCGTCTATGACGGGGTTGGCACGGTGACGTCGCGGCTGCCGCGGCTGTATGCGACCTGGGTTACCGGACCGCGCTTCGTGGCGCAGGGCAACGGGGATGCCCTGCTGGGCCAGGCCGACCTCAAGGACGGGGTCTATTCCGTGCTCGACACGACGATCCTGGACCGGATCGCCGAGCGTGCGGTGGCGGGGTTTGCCACGCGGGGGCCGCGAAAATACCTGACCGAGGGGGTGCACCTGTTCGTCACCGTTTCGAACCTGCAGGGCGTGCCGTATGCGATCCCGTTTTCCGGCGGCGACCAGACGTCCGCCTATATCATGACCAGCCACGCCGACCGGGTGCATTTTTCCGTCCGCGGGGTGGGGAGCGCACAGCTTGCCAGCGACTGGGCCGATCCCGACCCGGCGTTGCCGCTGGATGTGGCGAGCCTGGTGGGCGATCCAGCGCCGCATGCCAGCGGGGCGTGGCGCGGCTTCATCGATGCCACGCTGGGCAGCAGCGCCTTTCCGGTGGGGCTGCGGGCGCGGGCGCTGCCGGAGGTGCCGATGGCGCACCTGGCGGCGCGGCAGTGGCCGATCACCGGCACCCCGGACGGGCCCGCCCGGTTTCACCTGCCGCCGGCGGATGGTTGGACCGGGACAGGGATGATCCGGCGCCGGGCGGTGGATGGCGGGGTGATCGACAACGAGCCGTTCGAGCTGGCGCGCTGGACCGTGATGAAAATCGCGGCGACGCGCAACGAGCGCAGCGCTACGCTGGCCGACCGGGCGGTGCTGATGATCGACCCGTTCCCGTCCGCCAGCCCGCCGGCACCGGCGCTGCCGGATGGCACGCTGATGAGTGTGCTGCGCCACCTGCTGCCGATGCTGATCGACCAGGCGCGGTTCAAGCTGGATGCGGTGGTGGACGCGCTGAACCCCGAGGTGAACAGCCGCTTCCTGATCTCGCCGCGGCGCTACACGCAGCGGCCGGATGGCACGTGGAAGCCCGAGCCGCATGCCATCGCCTGTGGCCTGACGGGTGGTTTCGGCGGCTTCCTGAGCGAGGCGATGCGGGCGCACGACTATCAGCTTGGCCGGTACAACGCCTATCGCTTCCTGAAGCGGCATTTCTGCTTTCCAGTTGGCAACACGGTGCTCGGGCCTGGCTATGCCGGGGTCGCGGCGCCGCAGCGTTTTCGGGGCAGTGACGGCCCGAAGGGGGTGCCCGAGGACGAAAAGATGCGGTACCAGATGATCCCGGTGATGGACACCGTGGAGGAGCCGGAGCCGCCGCAATGGCCGCGCGTCGGGCAGCGCGAGGTGGACGACGTCGTGCGCGCGGCCGGGGCGCGGGCGATGGCGCTTCTGAACAAGACCGCTGGCGGCATGGCGGGCTGGACGGCGCGGCGGCTTGGGCTGCGCGACGCGGTGGAGTCGTTCGTGCGCTGGACCCTGATGACGGACCTGTATCGGCGCAACCAGTTCGCCGGGCTGCCGGCGGCGGTCGAGGCTGCGCTCGCGGATATTGAGAAAGGTGATGACGGGCGCAAGGTGCTGTCGGCGCTGGCCGATCCCGGCTATGCCGCGCGGACGGCACAGGGGATCGAGATGACGACCGGGGTCAAGCTGGCCGAGGTCGATCGCTGGATCACCACGCTGGCGCCGCTGCTGGAACAGGGCACGGCGCTGGGCAACTGGAAGATGGCGGCGCGGCCGCGGCCGGGCCTCGTGCAGCGGATGATCCTCGGCGAGGGCCGCATCGGTTAGCCAAGCGTCACGCAACAGAGGTGGAAGTCGCGGCGCGGCCGGTCCAGATTGGGGCTGAACCCCGGAGTGCCGCATGCCCAACCCCGAAAAGCTCGCTGCCCTGCGCGCCCGCTACCCGAACGACCGACGCGATGAGATCCGCGACCCCGCGCTGAAGCGGGCGGCCGATGCGGCGTTCAACACCCAAGGCCGGCGGCCGCTGCCATATGCCGGGGTGTCGACGCTGCTGGATGCGCCGTATCGGCCGGATGCGCCGGATCTGGCGGATTTCGGCGGGTTGGATGTGGCGCTGATCGGCGTGCCGATGGACCTCGCGGTGACCAATCGGGCGGGATCGCGGCTCGGTCCGCGCGCCGTGCGGGCGATCGAGCGGATCGGGCCGTATCACCATGCGCTGCGGGTGACGCCGAAGGCCGAGCTGAACTTTGCCGATGTGGGCGATGTGCCGTTTCGCAGCCGCTATTCGCTGCCGGACTCGATTGCCGATATCGAGGCGTTCTACACCCGCGTGCAGGCCGCAGGGGTCAAGCCGCTTTCGATCGGCGGCGACCATTCGATCAGCTACCCGATCCTGCGTGCGCTGGGGCGCGACCGGCCGGTGGGCATGGTGCATATCGACGCGCATTGCGACACCTCCGGCCCCGCCGAGGGCAGCCGGTTCCACCATGGCGGGCCGTTTCGCCAGGCGGTGCTGGATGGCGTGCTCGATCCCGAGCGCTGTATCCAGATCGGCATCCGCGGCTCGGCCGAGCTGCTTTACGAATTCAGCTACGAATCCGGCATGACGGTGATCCATGCCGAGGAGGTCGACACCATGGGCATCCCGGCCGTCATCGCGCGCGCCCGGGCGGTGGTTGGCGACGGCCCGTTCTACATCACCTTCGATGTCGACGGGCTGGACCCTGCCTATACGCCGGGCACCGGCACGCCCGAGGTCGGCGGGCTCACCCCGCGCGAGGCCCAGGCGATCCTGCGCGGGCTGCGCGGGCTGGACGTGATCGGCGGCGATGTGGTGGAGGTGGCGCCGCAATACGATGCCAATACCGTCACCGCCCAGATCGGTGCCATGATGGCGTTCGAGATCCTCTCGTTGATGGCCCTTGTCGGGAAATAGCCATGGACGCCTTCGCGAGCTTGCCACGCCAGACCGTGCATCTCAGCTTCGATCCCGGCCCTTACCGCATGGCGATGGGGCTGGTGGGGACCGATCCCGCCGAGCTGATCGAGTTGGACGAGCATTACGTGCCGGAGATGGCCGAGCGCCGCCGGCTGCTGGCGGTGCGCCATGGCGACGTTTTCGCCACCCTGCCCGGCAGCGAGGCGGCGCGGCAGGAAGTGCTGGACGTCCTGGCCGAGCTGCTGCCTCGGCGCTTCCCGGCCTGGTTCAGCCGCGATGGTGCCACGCTGCGCAACCACCTGACCGGCGAGACCTGGGACCTCGCCGATCTGCCGCATGATCCGCTCGAAGTGGCTGGCCGGCTGGTGCAGGAGGATCTGTGCCTGCTGCGCCTGACGCCGGAGGGGCCTGTCCTGGACGCCGCCGTGCTGTGCTTTCCCAGCCGCTGGAGCCTGGCCGAAAAGCTGGGGCAGCCCTTGGCGACGATCCACACCAGGGTGCCGTTCTATGCCGATCGTCTGGCCAAGCCGGTTGACCGGCTAATGCCGAACCTGCGCGACGGCAAGATGGTGGTGCGGCTGAACTGGGGCATGACCGACGATCCCGCGCTGTATGCCGAGTCGCGGAAATTCCGCCGCGAGCACAATCCGGATGTCACGATGGAGAATGCCGGCGAGAAAATCTGGCTGCGGGTCGAGCGTCAGACCCTGCGCCTGTTGCCCGCCAGCGGCGCGGTGCTGTTCGGCATCCGCACCCATCTCTACACTGTGGGCCGGCTGGCCGCAGACCGCCAGGTGGCCGCCGATCTCGCCGCCGCAGTGCGCGGCCTGCCGCCAGAAATGGCGCTCTACAAGAGCATCCCGCCATTCCGCGCTGCACTGCTCGCCTATCTCGACGCCAGATCGACCTGAGCGAGGCCGCGCCATGCAGATCACCGACGCCCAGATCCATATCTGGTCCAGCGGCACCCCGAGCCAGGACCATCGCGCCGTCCCCGTGGTCACCGCCGACGAAATGCTCGGGGCCATGGACGAGGCCGGGGTTCACGCCGCCATCATCCACCCGCCGGGCTGGGACCCGAACGCCGACGCGATCGCCGCCGCCGCCGTGCGCGCCCATCCTGACCGCTTCGCCATCCTCGGCAGCTTCGCGCCGGATAAGCCGGAGAAGCGCGGCCTGATCCCCGGCTGGCTGGACCAGCCCGGCATGCTCGGCCTGCGCTGGGCGCCGCTGCATCCGCATGCCCGAGCGCTGTTCGAATCAGGCGCCATGGACTGGATCTGGCCCGAGGCCGAGCGCCACGGCGTGCCCGTCGCCCTGCTCGCCGGCCCGGTGCTCGGAAAATTCCGCGAGATCGCCGAGCGGCATCCCGGGCTGCGCCTGATCATCGACCATTGCGGCCTGCTCCGCCTGCAACAGGACGAGGCCGCCTTCGTGCACTTGGAGGAATTGCTGGCGCTGGCCCGGCTGCCGAACGTCGCCATCAAAGCCACCGGCGCGCCGGGCTACTCCACCCAGCCCTACCCGTACCGCAACCTGCACGACGTCCTGCACCGCATCTTCGACGCCTACGGCCCCACGCGCTTCTTCTGGGGCACCGACATCACCCGCATGCCCTGCACCTGGCGCCAGTGCATCACCCTGTTCACCGAGGAACTGCCCTGGCTTGCCGGCCCCGATCTTGAATCCGTGATGGGAACCGGCATCCGGCAATGGCTCGGCTGGCCAAACGAATAAAAGTTTTTGCTTCTTTTTTCAAAAAGAAGCGCTTTCTTTTTTGAAAAAAAGAAACAAAAAACTTTTATCCATTAGGTCAGATATTCAATGACTGCTTCGCCGAGGCCGGGGAAGTCGGCGCGGACGGTGGCGCCAGCGGGGGCACGGTTGGCGCCGCTCCACGAGCCGCAGGTGACGAACTGGCCGGCCTTCAGGCCGCCGGCCCAGGTGCTGCCCTCATTGGCCAGCCACAGCATCAGGTCCAGGATATCGCCGAACGGGTATCCCGTGCGTTCGCTGTCCAGCGCGCTGTTGATGAACTGGCGGCAGATCTGGGCCGACAAATCCACCTTCTGCCAGTCCGTGGTGGCCGGCCCGTAGACGAAGCCGCCATGCGACTGGGTGTCGGCCAGGTTGGCCATCAGGTCGAAATCCTTCGGCTCGACAAAGCGGCTTTCGCACACCTCGATCGCCGGGTGCATGCTGTCGATCGCGGCGGCGACCTCGGCCTTGGTATACGGCGCCGCACGGCGCGGCAGGTCGTATTTCATGCGGAAGGCCACTTCGGATTCGACAATGCGCAGCGGGTGCTCGGCCGGTGCGAGCTTGGCCGGGCTGGGCTGGATGGTCGCCGCCGGCAGCGCGCCGCACATCTTGGTGCCGCCGGGAGCGCCGACCTTCCAGCCGCCAATGGCAAAGCTCTTCGCCACCTTGTGCTGCACCGCCAGGGCGGCGGCCATGTCAGCGGGCTTCAGCGCGTCCGGCAGGGTGGCGATACGGCCGCCCGTCATGTCCTTGCGGGCGGCGAGCAGCAGGTCGGCAAACTGGCTGGTGGCGTCGGACATGGCGGCGGAACTCCCGAATGATTGGCCGCACCTTGCCCGCCAGCCCCGGATGCGGCAAGCCGGGCCATGAACCTTACCCTGCACACCGCGCCCGACCCCGCGATCCGCGCGCGGCTGGTTGCGATGATCGACCGTTACAACGACGACGCCACCGAGCGCCGCGAACCTGTGCGTCACCTGACAATCCCGCTGCGCAATGCCACCGGCGCGATCGAGGGCGGGCTGGTCGGATTCAGCTACTACGACTGGCTGATCGTCGACATGCTCTTTGTGCCCCAGGCTTTGCGCGGCCACGGCCTGGGCACCCAACTGATGCGCGCGGCCGAGGCGGTGGCCGCCGCGCGCGGCTGCCGCGGCGTTTGGCTCGACACCACCAGCCCGGACGCCCGGCAATTCTACCTCCGGCTCGGCTACCAGGCGTTTGCCACCCTGCCGGACCATCCCCGAGGCCATGCCCGACATTTCCTGGCCCGGATGCCGCCCCACCCGGCGCGCCCGGCCACGCTGGAACTCCACGAGGCCCGCGACCCCGAGGCCGTGGCGGTGATCAGCAAGGCGCTGACCGCCGTCGGCAATGCCCTGTTCGGCACCTACACCAACCGCGCGACGCTGGCGATCACGGCGGAGGACGACGCCGGGCAACCCCAGGGCGGGTTGTGGATGCTGGTGCGGCGCGACTGGCTGTTCCTGGACCTGTTCATTCTCGCCCCCACGGCACGGCGCGGCGGCACCGGCGCACGCATCCTGGCGATGGCCGAGGAGGTGGCGCGGGCACGCGGCTGCGTCGGGGTGTGGCTCGACACGTTCGGCTTCCAGGCCCCAGGGTTCTATCTGCGCCAGGGCTACACGAAGTTGGGCGAACTACCGGACTACCCGGCGCCGCACGTCCGCCAGTTCTTCGCCAAACGCCTGGACGAGGACGCCACGCGCAGTGCCATTCAGTGACCGACCCAGGGGGTCATGCGGCGAAGGAAGAAAGCGCTTCTTTTTGAAAAAAGAAGCAAAAACTTCCATCCATTGGCTGCGTGTTCTTCCAGTGAGCACGGCGCCAAGCGGATGAAAGTTTTTTGGTTCTTTTTTTCAAAAAAGAACCCTTCCTTACTCAGCCCGGCGGCGACCCATAGATCACGCCATCGCGGATGAACACCCGGTACGGCGTGGTGCCCTTCGCGTCGCTTTCCAGCGAGTTCCAACGGCCATTGGTGCACAGGATGCCGCCCTGGGTCGGCACGGCGTCGAACACCACGCGGTTGCGGTAGACTGTTCCGTTCGGCTCGGTGGCGGTAAAATCGGTGCTGCAGGTGTTGCCCTGCACCACCGGGCGATACTCGCCGATCATGATCCCGCCGCCGCCGGTGGACGGGAAGCTCGGCACATGCTTCGGCCAGTGGTCGAAGGTCTCGCTCGGCTGGGCACCGGCCGGGGCCAGGTGCAGGCCCAGTGCCAGTGCCATCACGGCTCCGAACAGAAGATGGCGCATGTCGTCCTCCATGGCAGCGGCGCCGCGAATGGCCCGCCCTTCAAGGTGCTACGGCGCAGGCGCGCGCATGGATGCACCATGCCCGGCCGAGGCCACCATCCGGCCATGCAGGAACCACAGCGGCACCCCCAGCAGCGACACCGCGGCGGCCAGGACCAGCGCGCCGCCGGGATCGCCCGCCCAATCCGCCGCAGCGCCGCAAAGCGCCGGCATCACCGCACCGCCGATATAGTAGGTGACATAGAAGATCCCCATGCCGACCGCGCGATTCTCCGGCGCGCATGACGCGGCGCCGAGCCCCACGATCAGGCCGCCGGGCATCGCCGCGAAGGTGCCGAAAATCAACCCCCACAGGATCGGCATGTCATGCACCGCCGGCGCCGCCACCGATAGCGCGCACACCAGCGACCCCACGACGAAAACCACCGTGCCGCCAAACCGCGCTGCCGCCCAACCGCCCACCAGCATCGCCGGCAGATTGGCCCAGGTGGCGATCGTCAGCACCGTGTCGGCCATCCACGCCGGATGCCCGCGCGCCACCAGCAGCGACGGCATCCACGCCATGAAATTGAACCAGGCCACGTTGTAGACCATCCAGATCAGCCCCGCGACGGCCACCAACCCCATCTCGCGGCGCGACGGCCAGGCCAGGGTACGCGGACTGGCATGCGGCGCCTCGGTCCAGGCCAGGGTGAACAGCACCGCCGACACCCCCGCCAGCGCCGCACCCAGCCAGAACGCGGCGGCCACGCCGTGGCTCGCCGCCAACGTTGGCAGCACCACCTGCGCCAGCCCGATGCCAATGGGGAATGAACCCAACAGCACCGCCATCACCATCGGCAATTGGCGCGGCGAAAACCGGTCCGCCACCATCTTGCTCTGCATCACCGACAGCCCGACGCTGCCGATCCCCGCCACCACCCGCCCCAGCCCGATCGCCGCGGTCCCCCAGCCGCGCTGCACCGCCACTGCCGCGATCACCCCGCCCAGCACGATCAGCCAGATACTGCCCACCGCCACCACGCGATCGCCAAAGCGCCGCGCCAGGAAGCCGCCCGGCAAGGCCACAAAGATCCCCGGCGCGAGATAAGCGCCGATCAACCCGCCCAATGCCGCGAAGTCCAGCAGCAGCAGCGTCATCAGGTCGGGGCCAAGCGTTGCAACGGTCTGCAACTGGAAGCCGAAAGCAATGCGGGTCAGCGCCAGGGTGGCGATGGTGCCGTACAAGGGCAAGCGGGAGGCGGGCATCGGCGGGTTCCTGGCGGAGAGCGCGCACAGCAGGCCACAGCTTGGGCTGGTGCGCCAGCAAGCAAGCCTCCGGCGGCAAAGGGCCGGGGGCCCTTTGATCCCATTCATAAGAGCGGCACGGGCAATCAGCATCGCGACAGGCACGGCACTCCACCGGACCAACCGTCTTATAATTGGGATCAAAGGGCCCCCGACCCTTTGCCGCCGGAGGCTTACTTAACCCTTGATGCATTGAACCTCTTGGTATACATTGATCCCATGCTCCACCCCGTCACCCCCCCTCGCGTCGACTATGCCTCCCGCGACTATTGGGCGGGGACGATCAAGATGGGCCTGTCGAAGTTCTTCATCCTGCGCGTGCTGCATGACGGCCCGATGCACGGCTACGACATTGCCCGCACCGTGGCGCGCACCACCGGCGGCTGCTGTTCGCCCACCGAGGGCACGATCTATCCGGTGCTGCGCGAGTTCGAGTCCGGCGGTTTCGTCACCGTGCGCGAGGAGGTGGTCCAGGGCCGGCAACGCAGGGTCTACGCCCTGACCGATGCCGGGCGCGCGGCTTTTCGTGTGGCGTTGGCGGCCTGGATGGACGCGACCGCCGCGCTGCAGGACACCGGCCGCGCCTTCGCCGCCGCCGATGCCGCGCGTGCCCGAAAGGACGCGTGCTGCCCATGAGCCATTCCCGTCGCCATATACCTTCCATATCGATGCATAGAGGAACACTGTGATGACCCTCCCCACTGTCGTCATCGGCGCCGGCCCGGTTGGCCTCGCCGCCGCCGCCCACCTGCTCGCCCGCGGCCTGGTGCCGCTGGTGCTGGAGGCCGGGTCGGAGATCGGGGCATCCGTGCGCGCCTGGTCGCATGTGCGGATGTTCTCGCCCTGGCGCTACAACATCGACGCTGCCGCCCGCGCCCTGCTGGAACCCACCGGCTGGATCGCGCCCGATCTCGAAGCCTACCCGACCGGCGCCGAGCTGCTGCGCGACTACCTGGCCCCCCTGGGCGCCACGCCCGCCCTGCGCGGCCATATCCGCACCGGCGCCCGGGTCATCGGCATCGCCCGGCGCGACCACGGCCGGCTGCATGACGGCACCAGCCGCGCCGGCGCCCCCTTCATGCTGCATGTCCAAACCCGGGCCGGCATCGAGGCGATCGAGGCGACGTCCGTGATCGACGCCTCCGGCACCTGGTCCGCCCCCAACCCCGCCGGCGCCCACGGCATGCCCGCCCCCGGCGAGACCGCCAACGCAACACGCGTCACCTATGGCATCCCCGATGTCCTGGGCGACGCCCGCGAAACCTATGCCGCTCGCACCACACTGGTAGTCGGCGCCGGGCATTCGGCGATGAACGCGGTGCTCGACCTGGTCGAACTCGCCCGCCAGGCGCCCGGCACGCGCATCCTGTGGGCGTTCCGCCGCCCGCTCGGCGCGGTCAATTTCGGCGGCGGCGCCCGCGACGGCCTGGCCGAACGCGGGGCGCTGGGCAGCCGGGCCCAGGCGCTGGTGGAATCCGGCGCCGTCACCGCACTCGCCCCGTTCCTGATCGACCGCATCACCGCCGAGGGCGACGCCCTGGCCATCACCGGCCGCCAGGAAGACCGCCAAGCCACCGTCCACGCCGACCGCATCATCGTCGCCGCCGGGTTCCGCCCCGACCTCTCGTTCCTGCGCGAAATCCGGCTGGAACTGGACCCCGCGGTCGAAGCCACTCCGGCGCTGGCGCCGCTGATCGACCCGAACCTGCATTCCTGCGGCACCGTGCGCCCGCATGGCGAGGCCGAGCTGCGCCATCCGGAATCCGGCTTCTACATCGCCGGCATGAAGAGCTATGGCCGGGCCCCGACCTTCCTGATGGCCACCGGCTACGAGCAGGTGCGCAGCATCACCGCCGCCCTGGCCGGCGACTGGGCGGCGGCGCGCGAGGTGCGGCTGGATTTGCCGGAAACCGGGGTGTGCGCCACCGAGCCTGCACCGGCGGGGCAATCCAGCGCCTGTTGCGCCCCGGCTGTTGTCGCAAGTGGCTGCTGCGCCCCTGTTGCCGCCACCGCGGATTGCTGTAAGCCAGAACTGGTGACGACCGCACCGAAATCCGGATGTTGCGGATAAGGACGACGCATTGAACCCAACGGCCCCGGCGGGTGCCACCCGCGTCGTCATTGCCCTCGGCATTTCCCAGACCCTGGCTTGGGCCGCGTCGTACTACATCCCGGCGGTCCTGGCGGTGCCGATGGCGCGCGAATTGGGGCTGGCGTCGAGCTGGGTGTTCGGGGGCTTCTCGGCCGCCCTGGTGCTGTCAGCGCTGATCGCGCCCTGGGTCGGCCGGGCGATCGATGCGCGCGGCGGTCGGGTGGTTTTGACGGCATCGAACCTGGTGCTGGCGACCGGGCTGGTGGTCCTTGCGGCGGCCCAGGGGCCGTGGGTCATGCTGCTCGGCTGGCTAGTGATGGGCGTTGGCATCTCAATGGGGCTGTACGACGCTGCGTTTGCGGCGCTAGCCGGGCTGTATGGCCGGGCGGCGCGGGGACCGATCACCGGGATCACCCTAATCGCCGGCTTCGCCAGCACGGTCGGCTGGCCGGTCTCCGCGGTGCTGGAGGAAGTGGTGGGCTGGCGCGGGGCCTGCCTGGCCTGGGCCGGGCTGCACCTGGTGCTGGGGCTGCCGCTGAACCTGTTCCTGGTCCCCCCAGCCCCACCACCCGCCAAGGCGGCGATTGCAGACGAGGACGGCCCGCCACCGCCGCGCTTCGCCATGCCATTGCTGGCAGTGGTGTTCGCCACCACCTGGTTTGTCGCCGGCGCCATGGCGGCGCATCTGCCGGTACTGCTGGAGGCGGCGGGGACCACCTCGGCGGTGGCGATTGCCGCCGGGGCGTTGATCGGGCCGGCGCAGGTCGGGGCGCGGGTGTTGGAGTTCAGTTTCTTGCGGCGGTTCCACCCACTGGTATCGGCCCGGCTGGCGACGATTTGCCACCCGATCGGGGCACTCGTGCTGGCGTTGGTGGGCGGGCCGGCGGCGGCGGTTTTCGTGGTGTTGCACGGGATGGGCAACGGCGTGTTGACGATTGCCAAGGGCACGTTGCCATTGGCGGTGTTTGGGCCGGTGGGGTACGGCGCCCGGACTGGGTTGATCTCCGCCCCGTCGCGGCTGTTACAGGCGACGGCGCCGTTTCTGTTCGGGCTGTGCCTGGAGTATGGCGGGGTGTCGGCGGCGTTGTGGCTGACCTCGTCGTGCAGTGTGGTGGGCTTTATCGCGTTGATATTGTTGCGTGCGGTACCGTCAGGCGGCGCAGGAGCCACAGCCCGGCCAGAGTGACCGGGGCGACATGGCCGAAGGCGAGCACCCAGCCCCACTCCTGGCTGGCGATGTCCAGCGCGATGCCCACCACCAGGGGCCCGGCGAAACCGCCGGCATAGCCGCACATCGAATGCAGCCCCATGGTGGCGCCGCGCCGCCCTGGTTCGGCAGCGGCCACGGTCCCGGCGGTCAGCGCTGAGCTGTCCAGGTAGATGGCGGCGTTCCAGACCAGTACCGCCAGCGCCGCCAAGGGCGCCGAGACGAACAGCGAGGCACCGGCCAGCAGCGACAGGACGGCGCCGCTGGCCATCGCCACCGCCACCACCCGGCCTCGCCCCAGGCGAACTGACAGCTCGTTGCCGGTCAGTGAGACCGCAATCCCGAGCAGGCCGGCCAGGGTGAACAAGGCGTTCGGCCCCGGCAGCCAGGACGGGGCACCGTGCAAGGCGATTGCCGCCGTCAGGAAGGTCACGCCCCAGGCACGCAGTACCGCGAGTTCCCAGGTGTGCACGGTGTAGCCGGCGATCCAGGCCATCGCCGCCCGGTTGCGAAAGACCGGACGGAAATCCAGCAGGCCAGCGGGGGCGGGACCATTGTGTGGTGGTTGGGCGCGCGGCAGGACGAGGAGCGCGATACAGAATGCCACGGCGCCGGCGGCCGCGCCAAACAGAAACGCTGCCCGGGGGCCGGCGAGGGCATCGAGCAGGCCGGCGACCAGGAATGAGGCGGCACCGGCGATGCCGACCCCGGCGGCGTGCCAACCGACGGCACGTGACTGGGCGGCGCCTTCGAGCCGGTCGGCCAGGATCTTCAGCCCCGGCATGTAGCACCCGGCCCAGCCGATGCCGGCGAGGGCGCGGAGCAGGAAGGCGCTCCAGAAGCCGTCGGCAACCAGGGCGAAGCCGAGATGCGACAGGGCGGTGCTGGCGGTGCCGATCAGGTAGATGCGCCGGGCAGGGAGCCGGTCGGTCAGGGCGACCAGCACCGGGACGGCGAGGACGTAGGCGGCGAAGAAGATGCCGATCAGCCAACCGGCCTGGGTCCCGGTCAGGCTCCAGCGTTCGATGTAGCCCGGCATCAGCGCCGGCAGGGTGAAGGCGCCGATCTGGGCCAGGACCTGGGCCGTCACCACGGCGGTGGCGAGGTGACGGCCGGTCATGGGGGGGTGTTAGCGGGCGGGAAGGCGCATCAGCAGGGCCTGGGTGAAGCCGAGGACGTTGGGTTCGATCGTCACCCGGTCACGGCGGGTGACCCAGTTGTAGCCGGCGAAGACGACCGGGATGGTGGCGAGGTCCTCGATGCCGATGCGCATGGCCTGGGCCAGTTCGCGGGCGCGTTGGGCGTCGTCCATGCGGGTGACGGCGCCGAGGAAGATGCGGTCGAGTTCGGGGTTCTTGTACTCCATGCGGTTGGCCACGCCATTGCCCGGGCCGGCGCCCTTGGAGATCCAGATCGAGCGGAGGACGGGCACCGAGGTGGAGGAGAGGTAGCTCATCATGAACATCGGGTGTTCGCGGGCGTTGATCTTCGGGATGAACATGGCGTTCACCATGGTGTCCAGCTTGGTTTCGATGCCGATGCGGGTCAGCATCTGGGCGATCGCTTGGGCGATCTTGGCGTCACCGGAGAACAGGCCGTTGGGGGCGATGATGGTCCAGCGCCAGCCATCGGGGTATCCGGCCTCGGCGAGCAGGGCGCGGGCGCGGGTGGCGTCGAAGGGCAGTTCGGGCAGGGTGTCGTCGCGGCCGATGGCGCCGGGGGCGACCATCTGGTCGGCGGGGAAGGAGGCGCCGTTCATGATGGTGTCCGAGATGGCGCGGCGGTTCAGCGCAAGCGAGATGGCCTCCCGTACGCGGCGGTCCTTGAGCGGATTGGCGGCCAGAGGCTGGTTGGTTTTCTTGTCGAAGGTCTGCGGCAGGATGTCCTTGTTGGAGTCCGGGTAGAGATAGGCGACCTGGTGGCCGCGGATGGAGAAGACCTGCAGGGCGGCCTGGCTGCGCATGTGGGGGAGGTCGTCAGGCGGGACGCGGTCGGCGAGGTCGATTTCGCCGGCCAGGAGGGCGGCCATGCGGGAGGCGTCGGAGTTGATGACGCGGATGGTGACGTCGCCCCAGGGCAGGGCGGTGGCCGGGTTGCGATGGCCCCACCATTCGTCGTTGCGCTTGAGGGCCAGGCGGTCGCCGCGGAGGTAGCTGGCGAAGCGGAACGCGCCGGTGCCGACGGCGAGTTTGCCCGAATTGAAATCGGTGGTCTGGGCGTCGGCGTGGATGGTGCGGCTGAGGATCTTGGCGCCGGCGAGGTTGAAGGCGAGGTATGGGTCCGGGACGCGGGTCTTGATGCGGAACAGGGTGGCGGAGAGGCGCTCGACGCCGGAGATGGATTCGATGAAGTGGCTGTAGGAGCTGGGGCCCTTGACCGTGGGGATGCGGGCAACGGTGAAGGCGACGTCCTCGGGGTCGAGCGGGGTGCCGTCGTGGAAGCGCACGTTTTCGTGCAGCTCGAATTCCCAGGTGTGATCGTCGATCAGGCGGTAGCGTTTGGCAAGGTTTGGGACGACCTGGCCATTGGCGTCCTGGAAGGTCAGGGGCTCGTAGATGTGGTCGCCGGTGGCGTGGTTGATGGCGGTGTTGTGGAAATGCGGGTCGAGCGAGGTGACGTCGGCGGCGACGGCGAAGATGAGGGGGCGGGGTTGGGCCTGGGCTTGTGTCTGGGCTTCGATTGGGAGGGTGGCGAGTGCGACGGCGAAAAGCGGGGCAAGGGCGGCCCGGGTGATTCTTGGCATTTTTGTTTCCTCGTTCGTTGCCGGGAGGATGGCGCGGAGAGAGGGCGGGGCGCAACGGGGTTGTGGGGTGGGTGGGTGTTGGTGGAATATTTGGATAACGAAATAAACTGGGTGTAGCTGGGCGTTGGGGCTTAGGTGGGTCTTGTTTTTGGGATTTTGCGCGGCGGAGCAGGGGGGAGGAAGGGCGTGGGGCGCGGGGTGCGCCAGGGATACAGGTCGCGGGCGGTGAGGCGGGGCGGGCGGGGCGCGCGCGGGGGTTTTGGCGGCGCTGGTTTTTTGGGGGTGGGTGGGGGCTGGAGGATGGGCGGGAGGGGGACTCCGAGCATGCGGCAGAGCGGGCGGAGGGTTCTTGCGGCGGCAGCCTGGGCGTTCGGTGGCGCGGCGGCGAGGGTTTGCAGCATTTCGGGGTCGCGCAGGAGGTGTTCGAGGTGCGAGGCGTAGGCGGCGGCCTGGTAGCCGAGTTGGGCGACGATCCAGGCGTGACTGCGTGGGAGTGGGATGGGGGGTGGGCCGCTGTGCTGGCTTGGGCGCGCGGGGCGCGGGGACGGGTACTGGCCGGTGGCGAGGCGGGTGAGCAGGGTGGTGAGGCGGCGCATGGAGCGGCCGAGGCGGAGGTGGAGCGGCATGAAGAAGATGCCGAGGAGGGGGGCGCGGGCGTTGATGAGGTGGCGCAGGGCGGTGATGATTTGATCGACGCGGAATGCGAGTCCGAGAGCCGGGTGTGGGTTTGATGCGCGGTCCTGGGCGCTGTTGGGGTTCATGTTCATGATATGTTCAATACACCGGCCGGCGGACCGGTGCAATGGGATTTTCAGACGCGTGGGGTGGCGTGGCGGCGGACCCAGGCGATGAAGTCTTCGTCGGGGAGGTCGCCGGCGGCCATGGTGAGGGTGGTGATGGTTGCTTCGGCGTCGCTCGCGTTGAAGTCAAAGTCGTTCTTGGACAGGAAGAGTTCCATGGCGACGTAGGCGGTGCGCTTGTTGCCGTCGATGTATGGATGGTTGCGGGCGATGGCGATGGCATAGGTGGCGGCGAGGGCGGGGATGTCAGGCTCGCCATAGACGGCAAGGTTCTGTGGCCGGGCGAGCGCGCTTTCGAGCAGACCGGCGTCTCGCAGGCCGGGGGCGCCGCCGTGTTCGGCGAGTTGGATGTCGTGGATGGCGTCGATCCGGCGGCGGTCCAGCCAATTTGGGCCGGCCATCTACTTCGCCAGTTCACGCAGGACGGCGCGGCGCTTTTTCATGATGCGGCGGGCTTCGGCCATGTCGGCCTCGAAGGAAGGGTCGGTTGGGGTGAGGCGCACGCCGTCCGGGGTCTCGACGACGTAAAGGGCATCGCCCTTGGCGAGGCCGAGACGGGTCAGCATTTCCTTGGGCAGGATGATGCCGACCGAGTTGCCAACGGCGGTGAGCTTGAGGGGGGGCATGGTAGGGACTCCGTTGCTACGTATGTTATAATGCGCGTGAAGGATGGAGAGCAACGGGTTTGGCGTGTGCGTTCGCGCTGGGCAATTCGTGGTATGATGTAATACATTATGCCCATGATCGCGGAGGCTTGCGGTGCAGAACGTCGAACGGTTGAGCGTCACGTTGCCGCTGGAGATGGCGCGGGTGATTAGGAGCAAGGTCGAGTCGGGGCTGTATGCCTCCAACAGCGAGGTGGTGCGGGAAGCGATGCGGAGCTGGATGGAGGCCGAGACGCGTCGGGGTGAGCGGTTGGACGTCATTCGGGCCAAGATCGCGGAGGCCGATGCGGACCCTCGGGCCTCGCTCAGCGACGATGAGGTAGCGGCGCGTTTGGAGCGTCGGGGTCGGTAGGGGCGGTCGGCTCGGGGTGTGTACCCGGGGCATTCTGACAACCGCTGGTCTCAGAGGAAATTCTTGAACGATCAGGTTGCAACGGACGGATAAATTTTATCAAGATTATCTAAAATGCCACGGATCGCCGCGTCAAAATTGGAACATGCTGCGGTAACCTTGGCGGAATGATTTGCAGCGACATTCGAGATTTTTTCGTAATTTGGTGGCGTTTTCCCAACCTGCTTGACGCCGGGTGGTATGGCCTTACCTAGTGCATCATAGCAAACATTGATGAAAGTTTCATCTACTGCCGCTATGTGCTCCGGGTGGGTAGTTTCGTGAAAAGCAGCAATCAGCCAAGTTTCAATCGCCTCAACCGCCGCGACGGGAACATGCCGATCCTGAACCTCGCCACCATTGGGCCAGAGCCATGTTACTATTGTACTTCGGATGAACTCACCACGCTCCACCGGAGAAGGCGGCGGTGGCGGAGGCGCGAGAGAGAATTTGCTGGCGATCTCGGCGCTTGCATCAGAATCGAGCGCTACCACTAGGACATCGCAACGGTTGGCATCTGCCGTATTGGCAAACAACGGACGCCCGAGGTATAAAGATTCTCGTGCTTCTGGGGAGTTTCGCATACACCAAGCGTAGACATGCGTCCATCCTCCTGGGGTGCTGGCTCCTGTCTCGTCAAGGTAGGGTTGAATCTCAATGAATCTAACTTGCGCATGGGGCCTTAAGGTCGAAATCCTATGCTGAAATAGTGCTTTTATCACTATGTGATCTGTCTTTCCTTCGACTACAAGGCCAATCCGTAGTATTTTCACAGTCCCAAAGCACCTTCCAAATGGCCTTCGATCCACATTTCCGAAAGAGCGCGTCCCTTAGTTGCCTTTATCCAGTCAGATTTTGTCCAATCATCGTTTGGTTTTAGACGAGTAATTTTAACAGTTCCGGCTTGAGTCTCTCTAGATACAATGAATATTCTTTGATCTTCATTGAATAAATCGAACGCATCGAGAGAGGTGGGGTTGTGGCTAGTTAAAAAAACTTGCTCAGGCCCGATTTTGTTTTTTTTGAAGACATCCTTCGTTGACACATCTATTATTTTTTTTAATAGTAACGTCGTAATCCGCGGATTAAGTGCATTATCCACATTATCAATTGCAAAAATCTTAGGGGCATCTGGATGAAGAAGCAACGCTACAATAAAGCACAAAAATAGCGTCCCTTCACTGCTGTCATAGGCAGACAAGCGATTTCTGCCTTCGCGCATAAATTTATCAATCAAATAGAGAGTTTTCTGGCCGGTTCTGACCTGCCGAGAGACAGTAGATGCATCAAAATCACCGATAGTCAGTTGGCGCGCCCAACCGGGCGCCCAAATCAGCTGCAAAATGTCGCGTTCAAGTTCTCTATTCTTGTTAGTTTTGTCGTTGAGGCGAGAAACAACGCGCTCAAGCGCCGAGGGTAGGCCATCACCCATGAGTCCTATGGGCTGAGTCGGCAAAGTCTCAGTTTCAACGCCACGCAGAAAGCCTGTTTGGGGCGCATAGATCGCATATTTCTCAAATTGGTCCAATTCACGTCGCAGCACAGGTCTGTTAGCTATGCTTGCTCCAAATGCATTCCAAGAGCCTCTAGCTTTACCTACGGAATCTTTGGGCATGGGCACGCGGTCAGAGATGGCTCGGTTGTTCGCTACAGCGTTTCGGTTCCGTTAGGTGGACCGCCTGCCGGTTGATACGCACGTTTTGCTGCTGCCGTGGTGGCGCGCAGGGCGGGCGTAGCCCAACCGGAGCGGCACCA